>JAYSYZ010000057.1:0-5042 GCA_043727195.1 Paracoccaceae bacterium | reverse complement strand
GCCCTCGGCGTCGCGTTCGACATATTCATAGGTCGCACCACCGGCGAGCGGGTATTTGAAGTGCCACATATGGCCCGCCACCTCGACATTCTCCACCTCAAGGTCGGAAATCGCGGTCTCGAAATGCGGGTCCCAGTTCACCAGGCGCTTGCCACGGTAGATCAGGCCCTTGCTGTAGAGATCGACGAACACCTTGATGACGGCGTCGTGAAAGTTCGGGTCCATGGTAAAGGCGGTGCGCGACCAGTCGCAGGATGCGCCGAGGCGTTTCAACTGGCCAAGGATCGTCGCCTCGGACTTGACCTTCTGTTCCCAGACGCGCGCCGTGAACGCCGTGCGGCCAAGATCGCGCCGGGTGGGCTGCTGGCTGCGCGCCAGTTCGCGTTCCACCACCATCTGCGTCGCGATGCCGGCGTGGTCGGTGCCGGGCTGCCACAGCGTGTCGAACCCCCGCATCCGGTGCCAGCGGATCAGGATGTCTTGCAGGGTGTTGTTGAACGCATGGCCCATGTGCAGCGAACCGGTGACGTTCGGCGGCGGGATCATGATGGCGAAGGCTTCCGCACCGGGTCTGGCGTTGGCCCCGGCCTTGAACGCGCCGGTGCTTTCCCACATGGCGTAAAGGCGGGCCTCGGCTTCGGCGGCGTTGAAGGTCTTTTCCATCGGCATCTGATCTGGTCCTTTGCGGTCGGGCGGGTTCTAGCCTGCGCCGCCGCAAAGGAAAAGCGTCAGATCAGCGGCAGGCCCATCAGCGCTTGGGCAAATGCGCTGAGGGTGAGGGCGGTCCAGCCTGCGGCGGTGGCCCAAACGGCCGCGCGTGAGCCGGTCAGCGCGGCCAGCGGCACGGCATGCATCGCGTGGGTGGCAAGGAAATGCGCGACGCGCAGATCGCCCACCTCGCGCGACCAGCCCATCACCGGCAGGCGCGCACCGGTGACCGCGGTGCCGACATGGTGGCCATAGCCGCTGGACATGGTGCCGGCGACGGCCACCGTCAGCACGAAGGTCAGGATCAGGCCGACGGCAAGGCCGAGGTGCAGCGTGGAGGCGCGCGATTTCCAGAAGGCGATGCCCATGGTCAGGCTGACTGAGGTCAGGATCAGCGCTGCCGCCCCCATTGCGGGGTAAAGGCCGGGGATGGCCAGGTTGAAATGCGACCCGGTGCCCAGGGCGGCGGCGCCGCCGATCCAGATCACTTCGGCCAGGATCGCGGCGGTGACGACCGTCTGATACCGCCGCCAGCGCGGGGTGGTCAGGCGGCCTTGCGGCAGTGCCAGAGCGTAAAGGGCAAGCGATCCGCTATATATTGCCAGGGCGATGTGGAATTTCAGCGGTTTAAGCCAGATATCCTCGCCCTGAAAGCTGCGGCCGTCGAGGGCCATGGCAAGCGCAAGGGGGGCGGCGGCAAGGATCAGGATTGCCGTCAGCGCGGTCAACTGCGGTGCGGTCTGGCGCAGACGATCCAGCAAAGCGGGTGACGGGGCAAGCAGGATGGCAGTCATGCGGGAACCTTTGCGGTCAGGGCGCGGCTGGCGCGGAGGATGGAAAAGGCAAGGAATCCGGCGGGGCCGAACAGAAAGGTCAGCGCGAGGCAGGGCAGGACGAACACATGCGCAATCCCTTCGGCGCGGGCGGTGCGGGTGATCCAGGCACCGACGAAGAGATCGAAGGCAAGGTAATGCAGCCAGCCCGCGAGGGCGACGCCGGGGGTGGTGAAAAGGGCCATCACCTCGGCCAGTGTTGAAAATCCACCCGGTGTCCCGGCCCAGAAGCTGAGCACCAGCGCGGTGTAGGCGACCGAAAGCACAACCGGCAGGACCAGGGCTGCCAGCCGGTCAGCCCAGACGGGCGAGAGCGGTGACAGGATCAGCGCCCCCCACCCGATCAGAACCAGCGGGGCAGACATTTGAAAAAGGGTGTCGGGGGTCATCTGCGCCTCGCATCTTGACAGTGTCAGAATGATCACCGTTCATCTAGGCACTGTCAAGATAAATTTTGACAGGCTGCTGCGACCGGGTTAGACAAGGGAAGATGTCCCCAAAACCCTATCATCACGGCGATCTGCGCGCGGCTTTGCTGGCGTCGGCCGAGGCGGAACTGGCCGACCGCGGGGTAGAGGCGTTTTCGCTGCGCGCGGTTGCCAAGCGCGCGGGCGTCAGCCACGCGGCCCCGGCGCATCATTTCGGCGATACCGGCGGGCTGCTGACCGCGCTGGCGACTGCAGGCTTTCGGCGGTTTCTGGCCTGTCAGCACCAGCGCGAGGCGGCGGCAGCGGCCGATCCGGTATCGCAAATGCTGGCAGGGGGGCTTGGATATGTCGATTTTGCAATGGAACGCCCGGCTTTGTTCCGTCTGATCTTCGGTTCGGCCCGCCTGAACCGCGATGATGCAGATCTTGCTGCGGCCGGGGCGGCCTCATACCAGCATCTGGTCGATCAGGTGGCGGCGCTGGGGGGCGGGCGAAGCGATGTGACGGCAGCATGGGCCATGGTGCACGGGCTGGCCGATCTGTTGATCTCGGGTCGGCTTGCCGGCCTTGCGGCCCTTGAGGCGGGCGCGCGCGATGCCCTGGTGATGGATCTGGTCCGGCGGGTGATGCCCTGACCGTCAGACCGCCCGGTCGATCTTTGTGCTGAGGTGGATCAGGCTTTCCGACCCTTTCACCCCGGTCATTGCGCCGATCTGGTCCAGCACCTGATCCAGCACCTGGGTGTTGGGGCAGGCAATCTGCATCAGGAGGTCGAAGCGGCCAGAGGTGGTGAACACCCGCTCAATCTCGGCAATCGACTTCAGGCGGGTCAGAACGGCGGCCTGCGCGCGAGGTTCAATGGTCAGCAGAACCGAGGCGCGCAAGCGGCCCTCGCGCGCGCCCTCGCCCAGTTTCAGCGTATAGCCCGCAATGACGCCCGAAGTTTCCAGCCGTTCCAGCCGCGCCTGAATGGTGGACCGCGCGACCTTCAGCCGCCGCGACAAGGTGGCCACCGTCATCCGCGCATCGGCCCCCAGCAGCCCCAGAAGGTTGCGATCAAGTTCATCCATACATTTTACCCATCTTTTCTGTCATTATAACGAAGGATCACCACATTTATACAGTTTTGTTCGGTGAAGTTGTCGATCATATGAGCCATCCTTGATTGCAGGAAAAGGGCGGCTCATACGCACCTGGCCTGGTTTACTTGAAACCACGCTGGTGCCCGATCCCACTGCTGCACGGGGAAGGGCGAAGCGTCTTCATTGGCCGAAAGGATACGCCGATGGGACTCTCCAAGACGATCTGGACCAATCCGACCGAATACCTGCGCACCCAGCAACCGGAAAATCCGGTGCTGTTCTTTGCGCCCGCCGCAGCCCAGGCGGCGGCGCGTCAGTTCATTGACGGCTTTCCCGGCATGGTCACCTATGCGGTGAAATCGAACCCCGGCGAGGCGATGGTGGAAAACCTCGCGGCGGCGGGCATCCGTGGATATGACTGCGCCAGCCCGTTCGAGATCGACCTGATCCGCAGGCTGGCCCCGGATGCGGCCATCCACTACAACAACCCGGTGCGGGCGCGCCATGAAATCACCCATGCGATCACGCGTGGTGTGAAATCCTACAGCGTTGATTCGCAATCCGAACTGGCCAAATTGATCGAGATGGTGCCCGCCGACGGCACCGAGATTTCGGTGCGCTTCAAGCTGCCGGTGGCGGGGGCGGCCTACAACTTCGGCGCCAAGTTCGGTGCCACCAGCGAACTTGCGGTGGACCTGTTGAAAACCGTGGCGGCGGCGGGGTTCATCCCCTCGCTCACCTTTCACCCCGGCACGCAATGCACCGATCCGGCGGCGTGGGAGTTCTACATCCGCGAGGCGGCAGTGATCGCGGCCAGTGCCGGCGTCACGATTGCGCGGCTGAACGTCGGCGGTGGGTTCCCGAACCACCGGCTGACGGCGGTGGTGCCGCAGATCGAGACGACCTTCGCGCTGATCGACCGGGTCGCCACCGAAGCGTTCGGGGCAGACCGGCCGATGCTGGTGTGCGAACCGGGCCGGGCGCTGTGCGGCGACGCGTTCGCGCTGGCGGCGCGGGTCAAGGCAGTGCGCGACGACAGCCACGTCTTTCTGAACGACGGGGTCTACGGCACGCTGACCGAATTGCCGATGATCGGGGTGATCGACCGGATGGAGGTGCTGACCGCCCAAGGCGAGCGGCGGATGGGTGACAAGATCCCGCGCATCGTGTTTGGCCCGACCTGCGATTCGGTCGACCGGCTGCCGGGCGAATTGCCGCTGCCCGCCGATCTGGCCGAGGGGGATTTCGTGATCTGGCACGGGATGGGGTCCTACTCCACCGTCACCAACACCCGCTTCAACGGTTTTGGCGAGTTGCAGATGGCCACGGTGCTGGGCCTGAAGCTCTGATCCGACAAAAATTGCAGGAAAAACAAGCGCCCGGCTGGACAATTCCCGCCGGGCGCTTAGCGTTCATGGCTGGAGGATCTGATATGGACGCAAGCGTGATGAAATTCGGCCTGGCGCAGCCGATCAAGCGGCGCGAGGATCTGCGCTTTCTGACCGGGCAGGGCCGATATGTGGCCGATCTGGTGCCGGTGGGCGCGTTGCAGGCGGTGTTCCTGCGGTCGGATCACGCGCATGGCGCGATTGCACGGCTGGATTTGACGGCAGCGCGTGCGGCACCGGGGGTGCATCTGGTGCTGTCGGCGGCCGATCTGGCGGCGGCGGGCGTTACCCTGGGCATGAAGGGCGAGCAGATCGCGGGCCGAAGCGGTGACCTTGGTGCCGGGCCGGAGCGGCCGGTGCTGGCCCGCGACCGGGTCAGGTTCGTTGGCGAGGCGATTGCCGTCGTGGTGGCCGACACGGAGGAGGCGGCACGCGACGCGGTGGACCTGATCGGTTGCGATATCAATGAACTCCACCCCACGCTTCATCTGAAACCTCAAGAGCCGACGCTGCATCCCGAGGCGCCGCTGAACCGCGCTTTCGATTTTGTCTTTGGCGACGAGGCGGGGGTGGCGGCGGCGCTTGCGGCGTCGGCGCATGTGG
>JAYSYZ010000056.1:0-2061 GCA_043727195.1 Paracoccaceae bacterium | reverse complement strand
CGCTGTGAACCGCTGGCGGTGGTGGCCAAAGCGATCAGGGCGGGCGACATGAAGCTGGCCACCTTGCCGGACAGGGCGAACAGGCCGAACGCCTCGGTCGCGTGGTCGGGGGTGGTGTGGCGGACCATCATGGTGCGCGAGGCCGCCTGAAGCGCGCCCCCGGCAGCGCCAATCAGCGCCCCGCAGGCAAAGAAGATCCGGTCGGGGAGGCCGGAGGCAGGATCCATGGCGATGCCCCAGACAGCGTCACGGTCCATGCCCACGATGATCAGGCACACGAAGATCAGCACCAGAATGCTGACGATAATCACCGGTTTCGGGCCGAAGCGGCGGTCGGCACGGCCGCCGACCCATGCCGCCACCATGGCAGCGACCGCGCCGACGATTCCGAAGATGCCGATCTGGATGATCGACCAGCCAAGCACGCCAGATGCATAGACCCCGCCAAAGCCGTACAGCGCATTCAGTGCGTCGCGGTAGAACAGCGACGAGCCAAGGTAGGCCGCCAGGCTGCGGCGAAAGCGGAGCGAGCGGAGCAGTTCTTTCAGGCTGGCCATGGCGCGGCCGACATGCAGGGGTCGGGCGTCGGTTTTGGGTTCCTTGACCCAAAGGAAGAACGGCACCATGAAAACCAGATACCAGATCGCGGTAAAGGGTCCGACGGCGCGGGTGCCTTCACGCGCTTCGGGGTCGAGGCCGAACAGCGGCTCGCGGCCGAGAAGCGTCAGGCCGCTGTCGGCACCTTCGGCGAAGAACAGGAGCATGAGGATAAGGGCCAGCAAGCCCCCGAGATAGCCAAACGCAAAGCCGGAGCCGGAGATTGCGCCCAACTCCTCACGGTCGGACAGGGTGGGCATCAGCGCGTTGGTGAAGATCGTGGCAAACTCCATGCCGATGAAGCCGATCCCGAAACAGGCGACAGCCCAGAACAGCATCCCGGCCTCGCCCCCCGGGGCAGCGTACCAAAGGCTGTAGGACCCGCCGACGTAAAGGACCGAGAAGATCCAGACCCAGATCAGTCGCCGCCCGGTGCCGTCGGCAATGGCCCCGAGAAACGGCGCGAGTATTGCGACGGCGAGCGAAGCGATGGCAAGGCCCCAGCCCCAATAGGCCTGGGCGGCGGCCTTGGCGGCCTCTTCCTCCATCCCGGTGCCCATGTAATAGCCGCGGGCGATTTCCGCGAAATAGGGCCCGAAGATGAAGGTCAGAAGCAGCGTGTTGTAGGGCTGGCTGGCCCAGTCAAAGAAATACCAGCCCCAGATGCGTTTGCGTGCCGACACCATGCCTCTGCCTCTTTTTGCTTTGGGGGCGAGTGAACCCTTAAAATCGGGTCGGTGCAAGCAGTCAGCGGGCAGGCGGCCAGGGGCGGGCGGCGTCGGCGGCAATCCAGGCAGCGACCCATTCGGGAAGCGGGGGGCTTTCTGCGGCGGCCCCGAGCGCCACGGCCATCTCTGACGGCGCCACCATGCCAGCCTTCGAGACGATGGCCGACCGGATCAGGACATGCGAGGTGCATTCATCGCGGTTCCACAGGCTTTGTTCCATATAGAGGAACCGCGCGTCCCAGCCGACACAGCGGGTGTACATCGTCAGCCGGGTGAAAACCGTGACACGGCGGCGGTAGCGCACGGAACTGCCCGCGACCGTCAGCCCCCAGCGATTGGCCAGCAGCACCTTGTCTAGGCCGGTGCGGCGGCCAAGCGGCAGACGGCCAAAGTCATAAAGCGTGAGGGTGCGGCCGTTGTTCAGCTCCATCCAGGGGTCGAGGTCCCAGGGCCAGCAGCGGTGGTGCGATAAATGCGGGTCGAAAATGCCCAAGGGCGGCGCGCGACGCGACTTGTAAAGTTCCTTGACCATGCGCAGGAAGGGGTACATCGAAACCTCCGTCAGGTTGGCCCGGACTGCCTTTTGCCGCAGGATAGGTCAAGCGGAACACTGCGGCAGGGATTGCTTCTGCCAGATGCGGGCATTACCTCTGCGCGGACCGATTGTGCGCGGAGTGACGGATGACCTCTCTTTACCAGATTCTGATGCTGATCCTCGATATCGCCCAGTTCATCA
>JAYSYZ010000055.1:0-14047 GCA_043727195.1 Paracoccaceae bacterium | reverse complement strand
GTCGCTGCAAGACATCCTGTCCAACAAGCAGACCCGTGGCGCGTTCGGCGAGATTCAGTTGCATGACATCGTGCAAAAGGCCCTGCCGAAAGACGCCTACACGATGCAGGCCACCCTCGGGAACGGCAAGCGGGCCGACTGCCTGATCCATCTGCCCAACCCCCCCGGCCCTATCGTCATCGACGCGAAATTCCCGCTGGAGGCGTATGAGGCCCTCCGCCGCGCCGACACCCCCGCTGCCGCGCAACAGGCCGCACAGCAGATGCGCATTTCCGTCCGTGCCCATATCCGTGCCATCGCCGACCGCTACATCGTCGAAGGCGAAACCGCCGACGGCGCGCTGATGTTCCTGCCGTCCGAGGCGGTCTACGCCGAACTGCACGCCAACTTCCCGGAAGTGGTGCGCGAAGGTTTTGCCGTCAAGGTCTGGATCGTGTCGCCCACCACCTGCATGGCCACGCTCAACACCATGCGTGCGGTCCTGAAAGACGCACGGATGCGCGAACAGGCAGGGGCGATCCGCAAGGAACTGGCGCTCCTCTATGCCGATGTCGACCGTCTCGGCACCCGCGTCGACAGTCTTGACAAACACTTCGGCCAGGCCGCCAAAGACATTGAAGACATCAAGATCTCGTCCGACAAAGCCGGCAAACGCGCGCGCCGCCTCGACAACTTCGATTTTGAGGAGATCGCCCCGGACGCAGCAGCCCCATTGATCGGCGGCCAGGCGGCAGAGTGATCCACCTGACCCCCGCCGATTACCGCCATCAGCCCTGGGCCAACGGCCGGGGCACCACGACCGAACTTTACCGCGTTGCAGACAACGGCAGGCTCCTCCTGCGCCTCTCCATGGCCACCGTCACCGAAAACGGCCCGTTCTCGCCCTTCCCCGGCATCGAACGCAACCTGACCGTCCTCACCGGCCCCGGCTTCACACTGCAAGGCCCGGGCCTGTATCTCGACGCCCGCCCTCTCTGCCCCATCGCTTTCCCAGGCGATCTGGCGGTCACCGCCAGCAATGTCACCGACCCCACCATGGTTTTCAACGTGATGACCGCCCGCCACCTGCCGCGACCCGACGTAAGGGTGATCCATGGCAGCGAAACCCTGCCCAAAGGCGGCCTGCTCGCCCTCTTCGCCCTGGCTGTAACCACTGTAAACGCTGAACCGACCGGCCTGCACGACCTGATCCTCACGAAAAACGAGGCCAGCATCACCGGCCCCGTTCTTGCAGTTCGTCTCCGCCTTTAGCGCGGCTGCCTCCCGTCAGATCCGGAACAGGCCCTGCGCCAGACGGGGCAGCATCGCGCGGAACTTCAGCGGTGCATCCGTCGCGGCCAGACAGATGCAATCCATCCCCGCCATGGCCACCGGCGTATGCTGCAGGCTTTCATCGGCAATCTCCACATCGCCCCGGTCGAACCGGTCGTTCGCATCGGCAAACGCCCCCTGCAACACCAGCGTCAGTTCGATCCCCCGGTGACCGTGGTCCGGCACCGCGACGCCCGCCGGGATATACAGCAACCGAACCGAAGCATCGCGCGCCGTTGGCAGGATCGCCTGTTTGACACCCATCCCGATCGACCGCCATTTCACCGCCGCCAGATCGCCGCCAACGTAACCGGCCAGCGGTGCCGGGAATATCCCCGCCCGTTGCAAGGGCGCACGCCCGCTTGCCTGCGGCAGGCCGGCAATCCGCGCCATCGCGGCCTCCAGCGCATCCGCATCCATGTCGGTTGCGTCCTGATCCTCGATCAGCGCGCCGCCAAGCGTGTCATAGGATGCCAGCCGCGCCCTGCACTCATCGCAAAGCGACACATGCGTCGCCACGACCAGGCTGAACGCTTCGGGCAGGCTGCCTGCCGCATAACCCATCAACAGCGGGTCTGACAAATGGTGACGTATCGTCATACTCTTCCTTCGTCCTTCAACTCATGTCGTGGCGCAACTTGTCCAGCGCCAGCCGTATCCGCGATTTTATTGTGCCCAAAGGTAGGCCGGTTTCCGCAGCAATCTCGCTGTGCGACAAATCGCCGTAAAACGCCCGCTCGATCAGCGCGCGCTGCCTGTCAGGAAGCCCGGCCAAGGCGCGGCCAAGCTTCTTCGTTTCTTCCTGGGCTTCCAGCACCTCGGCCTGATCCGGCTCCGGCTCAGGGCCCCAATCCAGTTCCTCCGGTTCCGGCCGCCTTGCCTTTCGCAACGCGTCGATCCGCTTGTTCCGCGCGATGGTGAAGACCCAGGTCGCCACCGATGCCCGCGCGGGGTCGAACAGATGCGCCTTCTGCCACAGAGTCGCCATCACATCCTGCGCACACTCTTCGGCCAGCGCGGCCCCTGCACCCGACTTCATCAGGAACGCCTTCACCCGCGGGGCGAAATGGCGGAACAGATCGGCAAACGCCGCCCTGTCCTGATGGTCGCGCACCCGCAGCAGCAGGCTCGCCCAATCCGTCTCATGTTCCGTCTTCGCCACGTCCAGACCCTTGCTTCGGCGCGAACCTTGGTTAAGTGGCGCAACAAAAGGTTGTCGCCACCGCTCTGCCAACATCGTCCCGGATCCCGTGGCGTCCAACATCATGACCCATTTACGCAGCCTGATGCCTTCCGGATCACTTCTGCCGTGACAACCAAACCGTCGGCATAAATGTCACCCCACCAAGTTCCGAAACCTATCCCGGTGATCCAGCCACCGCCCACGCGCGTAGAGCTATCACAGATTACAAGGATGCTTTACATGCCATTTGAGACGCTTGCCCAGGCCCCCCGCCGTATCGCTGTGATCGGCGGCGGGATATCAGGCATGGCTGCGGCGCATATGCTGGCCGACCACAATTCCGTGGTGCTGTACGAGGCGGGGGCCGCGCTTGGGGGCCATGCCCGCACCGTGCTGGCCGGCAGGCGCGGCGATCAGCCTGTCGATACCGGGTTCATCGTCTTCAACCGGGTCAACTATCCGCATCTGGTGCGGCTGTTCGAAAAGCTGGAAGTGCCGGTCACCGAAAGCGCGATGAGCTTTGGGGCCTCGATCGGTGGCGGTCGCATCGAATACGGTCTCGCCTCGCTGGATACCGTCTTCGCGCAACGGCGCAACCTGTTCAGCCCGCGTTTTCTGGGCATGATCTCCGACATCCTGCGCTTCAACAAACAGGCCGAAACCGTCGCCGACAATCCCGCGATGACGATCCGGGAATTGCTGGGCCGCCTTGGCACCGGCAGCTGGTTCCGCGATTATTATATCACGCCCTTTTCCGGGGCGATCTGGTCGACCCCGACGCGCGGTATCCTTGACTTCCCGGCGCAGGCGCT
The DNA here is from genome assembly GCA_043727195.1 of Paracoccaceae bacterium. GTDB lineage: Bacteria > Pseudomonadota > Alphaproteobacteria > Rhodobacterales > Rhodobacteraceae > JAUYQR01. The sequence continues at coordinate 10,741 of JAYSYZ010000055.1, read as the reverse complement.
GGTGCGCTTTTTCCGCAATCACGCGCTTTTGGGCTACGAAGGCCAGCATCAGTGGTACACCGTCAAAGGCGGCTCCACCCAATATGTCCGCCGTCTGCAGGGTGCCATGCTGGCTCAGGGCGTTGATATCCGCCTGTCTTCCCCCATCGCCGGCGTGCAACGCCAGCCCGACGCCGTCCTCGTCCGCGCCACCGGTGGCGAATGGGAGCTTTTTGACGATGTGGTCTTCGCCACCCATGCCGACATCACGCTGAAACTGCTCGCCGATCCCACCTCCGCCGAAGCCGCTGCGCTGGGCGCGGTGAAGTATCAGCCGAACGAGGCGATTTTGCATTCCGACACCGCGATGATGCCGAAATCGCGCAAGGTCTGGTCCAGCTGGTCCTATGTCGAAGGGCAGGATGGCCCCGGTGACAAGATCGATCTGACCTACTGGATGAACTCGCTGCAGCCGATCCCGCAGGACGACCCGCTGTTCGTGACGCTGAACTCCACCCGCCCGATCCGCGATGCGCATATCCACGATGTGAACACCTTCCATCACCCGGTCTTCGATGTGGCCGCATTGGCCGCGCAAGACACCATCCACGCAATGAACGGCACGCAGTCCACCTGGTTCTGCGGCGCATGGATGCGCAACGGGTTTCACGAAGACGGCTTCGCCTCCGCCGTCGACGTAGTGCAGGCGATGGGCCGCCTCGCCACCCGACAGGCCGCCTGATGCAGGTCGAACGGATCAGCGGCGAGACGTTTCATGGCCGCAAAGGCGCCGTGACCAACGCCTTCCGCTATTCCGTCGATTACCTTCTGCTGGACCCCGACCGCGCCAGCGCCCCGCGGATGTTTTCCCGCAATGCCCGCAACCTGATGTCAATCCACGATACTGATCACGGGGGCGCGCCGGGGCAGGGCAGGGGCACCGCCTGGGTGCGCGACGTGCTGGCCGGATATGGCCTGTCCGGTGATCACCGCATTCTCCTTCTGGCCCAGCCGCGCGTGATGGGCCATGTCTTCAACCCGGTCAGTTTCTGGCTGTGCTATGACCATCTCGGCCATTTGCGCGCCGCGATTGCCGAGGTGTCGAACACCTATGGCGACCGCCACTCCTACCTCTGCCACCGCGAGGATCGCGCCCCGATCACCCGCGAAGACACCATCCGCGCCCGCAAGATATTTCACGTCTCGCCCTTTCAGCCGGTCGAGGGCAGCTATGCCTTTCGCTTCGACCTGAAACCAGACCGCATCGGCATCTGGATCGACTTCACCACCCCGTCGGGGGGGCTGTTCACCAACCTGATCGGCCCGCGCCAGCCGCTGACCAACGCCGGTATCCTTGCCACCTGCCTGCGCCGCCCGTTCGGGTCGCGCCGGGTGCTGGCGCTGATCCACTGGCAGGCGCTGAAACTGGCGCTGAAACGGGTCAAGTTCAACAGCCGCCCGACGCCCCCCAAGGAAGACATCTCCAGATGATCCCGCCGACAGCAGGCCTGCCGGCCTGGTCGCTGTTCGCGGCCCTGATCGCGGCGGCGGGTCTGCCGATCTACATCCACGCGCCAAAGTTCTACGTCGACAGTTATGGCGTCTCGCTGGCCTCGCTCGGCATCGTGCTGGCCCTTCTCCGCCTGTTCGACGTCGTGCAGGATCCCGTCCTCGGCTGGCTGGCCGAGGCGGGACGCCGCACCCGCGCCCGCTGGGTCGCGCTGGCCGCCGCCACCATGGCGCTGTCGATGCTCGGCCTCTTCGCAGTGCCGCCGCCCGTCCCCCCGCTCCTCTGGTTCGCGCTTACCCTCACCGGCCTGTTCTCCAGCTTCTCCTTCCTCACCATCTGCTTTTATGCCGAAGGCGTCGCCAAAGCGGCCGAACTTGGCCCCAGCGGCCACATCCGGCTCGCCGGCTGGCGCGAAAGCGGCGCGCTTGTCGGCGTTTCGCTCGCCTCGGTCGTCCCCGTTGCCCTCGCGGGCCTGACCGCCAGCCCTTTCGCCCTGTTCGCGGCACTGTTCACCGCGCTGGCGCTGCTCGCCACCTTGGCCATGCACCGCAACTGGGGGCGCGGCCAACCCCTGCCGCCCTCGAACCCAGTCGATCTGTTCCGCCCCGCCCTGTCCGACCCGCTCGCCCGCCGCCTGCTGCTGATCGCGCTGCTGAACGCCTCGCCGGTCGCCGTCACCTCCACCCTCTTTCTGTTCTTCGTCGAAAGCCGCCTTGCCGCGCCGGGCGCCGAAGGCCCGCTCCTCCTCCTGTTCTTCCTCTCCGCCGCCGCCTCCACCCCCCTGTGGAGCCGCCTTGCCCAGTCCTGCGGTGCCAAACCCACGCTCCTTGCCGCCATGACCCTCGCCATCGCGGCCTTTCTCTGGACCTCCCTGCTTGGCCCCGGCGATACCATACCCTTCGCCGTGATCTGTGCCGCCTCAGGTGCCGCCCTCGGTGCGGACCTGACGCTCCTCCCCGCCATCTTCGCGCGCCGCCTGTCGCAACTGGGCGAGGGGGGCGAGGCTGCGGCCTTCGGCCTCTGGTCCTTCGTCTCGAAGCTGGCCCTCGCGCTGGCTGCCGCCACCCTGTTGCCCGCGCTGGATCGGATCGGCTTCAAACCCGGTGGTGCAAATTCCGACGCAGCGCTCCTGTCGCTCACACTGATCTATGCGGCCCTGCCCTGCGTATTGAAAATAACCGCAATCACATTGCTCGCCCGAACCGACATACCGGCAACCAGCAAAGGCCCGTCGCTGTGACACCGATCCTGACCGCCCTTGTTGCCGCCTTCTCCGGCGGGCTTGTCGTGCTGGCCCTGCTTGCGGCCCGCAAACGCTACGCGACGTTCCAGGCTCAGAAACCCGCCGACTACGCGGGGCACGGCCCGCAATTCGATCTGCGCGAACACCTGTCCGGCCCGATCCTGTGCGAAGGCGTGATCTATGGCCCCACCGGGCGCGTCACATCGCGCTTCGTCGCTGACATGAACGGCACCTGGCAAGGCGACACCGGCGTTCTTGCCGAAACCTTCCGCTACGACAGCGGCACCGTGCAAAACCGCGCCTGGACCATGCGCCTTGGCAACGATGGCACCATTTCTGCCACCGCGCCCGATGTGGTCGGCACCGGTCGGGGCCGCGCCGAAGGCTCGGCCGTCATGCTGCGCTACCGCATCCGGCTCGCGCCCGAGGCAGGGGGCCATGTGCTGGATGTGACTGACTGGATGTATCTCATGGAAAACGGCACCATCATGAACCGCTCGCAATTTACCAAATTCGGCATCAAGGTGGCCGAACTTGTCGCAACCATGCGCCGCCTCCCGGTTCCTGCGGCATGAGGGATTTCTCCGGCAAACGCTACTGGCTGGTCGGCGCCTCCGAAGGTCTGGGCCTCGCCCTCGCGCAGAAGATGAGCTTGGCTGGCGCGGAACTGATCCTGTCGGCCCGCAATCCCGATACCCTCGCCGCAGCGGTGGCCGGCCTGCCCGGCAGGGCCAGCGCCCTGCCGGTGGATGTGGGCTCCACAGAATCCGTTCGCGCCGCCGCAGCCAGCCTCGGCCCGCTTGACGGGGTCGTGTTCCTTGCCGGGGTCTACTGGCCTGTCGACGCCAAGGCCTGGGATGCCGACGCGGTCGAGACGATGTGCAACATCAATTTCACCGGCTGCGCCCGCATGATCGGCGCGGTCCTGCCTGCCATGGTGGCACAGGGCCACGGCCACGTCGTGATCACCGGGTCCCTCTCCGGATTTCGCGGTCTGCCCGGCGCCATCGGCTACGCGGCCTCCAAGGCAGGCACCATGGTGTTGGCAGAATCGCTGTATGCCGACCTGCGCCGCACCCGCATCGCGGTGCAATTGGCCAACCCCGGCTTCATCAAGACCCGCCTGACCGCGAAGAACGACTTTACCATGCCCTTCATCATGGAACCCGAGGCCGCTGCACAGATCATGTTCGACCACATGCGCAGCACCCGTTTCAAGATCAGCTTTCCCACCCTGTTCAGCTGGCTTTTCCGTGGCGCGCAGCTTCTGCCGGACTGGTTCTACTACCGGATGTTCCCACCCAAGGCCTGACGGTCAGGGCTTCGCGGGGGTCTGGACAGGTTAAGAAAGTATGAATAAAATTCAGGAAATACAATACAATCAATGACATATCGGTTATAACACGCGTGTTACAACGCCCGCAGGCGGGCCATGAAGAACCCGTCCATCCCGCCCCGCTCCGCCCAGAAATCCGGTCGCAGCCGCAGCCCACCGGCTTGCGTCCACCATTCCGCCTCCACTCCCGGCATCTCGACCCGCTCCACCCGCAAGCCCGGATGCCGCGCCAAAGCTGCCAGCACCTGATCCTCGCCCTCCTCCGGCAACAGCGAGCAGGTGGAAAACACCAGCCGCCCCCCCGGTTTCAGCCAACCCAACGCCCGGTCGATCAGCCCCGCCTGCAGCGTCACCAACCCGGCCACCTCCGACCCGTCCTTCACATAGGGCAGGTCCGGATGCCGCCGGATCGTCCCCGTCGCCGAACAGGGCGCGTCCAGCAGGATCGCGTCAAACGTCTCCTCCGGCTGCCACTGCAAGGCATCCGCCACCACCAGATCGGCCTTCAACCCGGTCCGCGCCAGATTTTCCGCCACCCGTGCCATCCGGGGGCCGGATATGTCCAGCGCCACCACCTTTGCCCCCGCTGCTGCCAGCTGCAGCGTCTTGCCACCCGGCGCGGCGCACAGGTCCAGCACCCGCTCGCCCGGACGCGCCGCCATCAGCCCCGCCACCAGCGCCGCCGCCGCATCCTGCACCCACCAGGCACCCGCTGCAAAGCCGGGCAGGGCGGTCAACTGCCCCCCCTCGCGCAGCCGCAGGCTTCCCGTGGGCAAGACCTCCCCGTCCGGTTCCGCCATCCCCGCCCGCACCGTCACATCCACCGGCGGATGCCCGGCCTGCACTGCCTCGATCCGCTCCACCGCTTCCCGCCCATGCAGACGCACCAGCGGCTGGCGCAGCCAGCGCGGCATCCGCTGCGGCGGCAATCCGTCGAAGATCCCTGTCTCCGGCACCGCGCGCAGCACCGCATTCACCAGCCCCGCCAGATGTCCCGTCCGGTTGCCGCGCCGCACCATCTCCACCGCCGCATTCACCACCCCATGCGCCGGCGCGCCCATCGCCCGCTCCACGACCGCCAGCCGCAGCACATTCATCGCCAGCAAGGGCGGCACTTTGCGCAGGTGCCGCGACAGCACCTTGTCGGCAGGTTCCAGATGCCGCAGCACATCCGCCGCCAGCCGCATCGCCCGCGCGCGCTCCCCCGGCGGCAAATCCGGTTCCGGCAGATCGGCCAGCATCCGGCCTTCGCCAAGCACCGCACCCAGCAAATCCACCGCCGCCGCGCGTGCGGCCAAACCTTCGGCCATCGCCATCCCCTTGCTGCCTGTGTCCAGCGGCGTATATCAGGCAAAGAAGCGGCACAAGGAATGCCAGATGAACCCCGAAGACCTGCCCCCTTCCGCCCGCCGCGCCCTCGCCGAAGCGTCCGAGCGTCGCAGGACCGCCACCCAACCGCTGCCCAAGGAACTCGGCGGTCGCGATGGCCCCGAACCTGTCCGCTACGGCGACTGGGAAAGAAAAGGCCTCGCGACCGATTTCTAAAGCCTCTTCTGCGGTCCGCCCATCCAATTGCCCGGCCGCCGCTGAAACTTGTTCAGCGTAGCTTGAACGACGCAGAATCGCCTTGGCCGCGATCCACGGTGAAACGCACCACCTCACCGCCCCGTTCTTCCACCAGTTGGCAGTCATAGGGGATCAGCATGCCGCTCCAGTCCAGCTCGCGGCAGAAATAGCCGTCCTGCCAGTCCCACGACCCGGTGATGTCCCAGCCTAGGGCGCTGCCTTTGATCCGGCCATCGGCCAGCAGATTGAGCGTCAGATTGTAAAGCCCGATCCGCAGATCCCGCCCCTCGACAAGCGTCAGGAACGCCGCTTTCTCGCGGACAGCGGCAAATTCATCGGCGGCAACGGGCGGCGCAACGCAAAGCGCCACCAAAGCCAGGGCAGAAATACGCGTCATGATACCCCCGGTGAACCAACACCGGCAAGTTACGCGCCTGACCCCATACCGGATCACATGGCCCTACAGCCCCAGGACGTCCATCATGTCATACTGGCCGGGCTTCCTGCCCTGTCCCCACAGCGCCGCCCGCAGCGCCCCCCGGGCAAAAATCGCCCGATCGGTCGCAACATGGCGCAGCACGATGCGCTCGCCCTCGGCGGCAAAGATCACATCATGCTCGCCCACGATATCGCCGCCCCGGATTGCCGAAAAGCCGATGGCGCCCGGGGCCCTCGCGCCGGTGATCCCGTCGCGCCCCGACACGCGGGCCGCCTCCAGTGCCACCCCCCGCCCCTGCGCCGCCGCAGCCCCCAGCATCAGCGCCGTTCCCGACGGCGCGTCCACCTTCATCCGGTGGTGCGCCTCGACGATTTCGACATCCCAGTCGGCATCCAGCGCTGCCGCCACCTTTTGCGTCAACCGCACCAGCAGGTTGACGCCCAATGACATGTTCCCCGCCCGCACGATCACCGCATGGTGCGCCGCCGCCTCGATCCGTGCCAGATGCCCGGCCTCCAGCCCGGTGGTGCCGATCACATGGCAGGCCCGCGCCTGCGCGGCCAGCGCCGCAAATTCCACGGTCGCGGCGGGTGCGGTAAAGTCGATCACCGCCTGCGCCTTGGCAAATACCTCCAGCGGATCATCGCTCACCAGAACCCCGGCCGCCGCCCCGCCCATCGCCTCGCCCACATCGCGGCCAATCCATGCGTGGCCCCCACGTTCCAGACAGCCAACCAGCCGCGCCTTGCCTGACGCCAGAACCATCCGCGTCAACATCTGGCCCATCCGGCCCGATGCCCCGGTGATCACGATCCCTGGCAGGTCATTCATTTCATCTCTCCGCATTTTTCCCGTCCTAGCGCCTTCCTGCGCCCGGCAAAAGCCCGCCGTTGCAGGGCGCAAGGAAACAGCCTAAACGGGCGCCATGTCCAGCAAGCGCTCTCATACCGGCTCCGGCCCTTCGCAACGCCAACTGCGGGTCGGCGAACTCATCCGCCGCACCCTCGCCGATCTGCTGAACCGCTCGGAAATCCATGATCCCGCGCTGAACGCCATGTCGATCACCGTCGGCGAAGTTTCCTGCTCGTCCGATCTCAAGGTCGCTACCGTCTACATCATGCCCCTGATGGGGTCGGTCCCGGTCGAGGATGCCATTGCCGCCCTTGCCCGCAACAAGCACGAATTGCGCCATCGTCTGTCGCAGGACCTGACCCTGAAATACGCCCCCGACCTGCGCTTTCGTCCGGATGAGACGTTTGACCGGCTCGATGAAACCCGCCGGTTGTTCTCCAATCCGGCCGTCCAGCGAGATATCGAAACACCCGACGAGGGCACCTGAATGTTGCGCCAACTGCTGGCCTTGCTTCTGCTGACCTCTCCTGGCGCCGCCGCCGACTGCCGCGATACCCGCTTTGACGGCGTATCCTATACCCTGTGCGACGTGGCCGTTGCCGAAGACCTGCGCCTGTTTCTTTCCGGCCCCGACGGTCCTTATGGCAGCTTTGCCAAGGTCAACGCGGCACTTGCGGCCGAAGGCAAAACCCTTGGCTTTGCGATGAATGCGGGGATGTATCACCGCGACCTCGCCCCGGTGGGTCTGTATGTCGAGAATGGCACAGAGGTCTCCGGCCTGGTCACCCGCGACGGGCCGGGCAACTTCGGGCTGTTGCCGAACGGCGTCTTCTGCATCGCCGACCGTTTCCGCGTGATCGAAAGCCGTGCCTTCAAGGCCGAAGCCCCGGCTTGCCGCTTTGCCACCCAATCCGGGCCGATGCTGGTCATCAACGGCGATCTGCACCCGCAGCTGCTGGAAGGTAGCGACAGCACCTATATCCGCAACGGCGTCGGGGTCAGCGCCGATGGCAACCGTGCCGTCTTTGCCATTGCCAACGACGAGGTGAATTTCCACAACTTCGCCCGCCTGTTCCGCGATGAATTGGGCCTTTCCGACGCGCTCTACTTCGACGGCAACATCTCGCGCCTTTATGCGCCCGGCCAGAACCGCCACGACGGTGGCTTTCCGATGGGGCCGATCATCGGTACCGTCGTGCCAAAGGGCTGAGCGATGGGCCGCACCAGAAAAGGCCGCGCCGTCTCGGGCTGGCTGATCATCGACAAGCCCGCCGGTATCACCTCCACCGCTGTGGTGAACAAGGTGAAATGGGCGCTTGACGCGCAGAAGGCCGGCCACGCGGGCACCCTCGACCCCGCCGCCACCGGCGTCCTCGCCGTCGCGCTGGGCGAGGCAACAAAGACGATCCCCTACGTCACCGACGCGCTGAAATGCTACCGCTTCCGCGTGACACTCGGCGCGTCCACCACCACCGACGATGCCGAAGGCGAGGTGATCGCCCGCGCGGACGCTCGCCCCACCGATGCCGAAATCGCGGCTGCTCTGACTGCATTCCGCGGCGACATCCTGCAGGTGCCGCCGCAGTTTTCCGCCGTCAAGGTCGACGGCGCCCGCGCCTATGACCTTGCCCGCGACGGCGAGGTGATGGACCTTGTCGCCCGCCCCCTCTGGGTCGACAGCCTGACGCTCCTTGCCCGCCCCGACCCCGATCATGTCGACCTCGAAATGGTCTGCGGCAAGGGCGGCTATGTGCGCTCGATCGCGCGCGATCTGGGGGCCGCCCTCCGCTGTCTTGGCCATGTCCAGTGGTTGCGGCGCGAATGGTCCGGCCCTTTCCGCGCCGAAGACGGCGTCACCCTCGACCAGATCGAGGCCGAGGCGAAGACCGATGCCCTCGCCGCTCGCCTCCTGCCGCTCGAACGCGGCCTCACCGACCTGCCAGAGTTTTCCGCCACCCCCGAAGGCGCCGCCCGCCTGCGCAACGGCAATCCCGGCATGGTCATCGCCACCACCGAATGGGGCACCGAAGGCTGGGCCAGCCTGAACGGCCAAGCCATCGCCGTCGGGCACTACCGGGGCGGAGAGCTGCACCCGACAAGGGTGTTCAACCGCTGACTAAACCTGCGCTTTGCGGGTGGTCACCAGAAGCGCAGCCAGCACCAGCACCCCGATGACGGCAAAGCAGGTCAGGATCACCTGCATGTCGGCATAGGCCAACGTCTGGTCCGCAGGCGTGTAAAGCGCGGCAAGCGACAGCGCGGCGGAAAACACGATGCGCCCGGCAAGACTCTGCAGGGAAAGGTAAGTGGCACGAATTGTGCTGGGCAGCAGCGTCTGGACGCGGGCCATCACGAAAGCGGTTGACAGCGAATCCGGAACCATCCGCAACAGCAGCAACGCTATGACGAACAGGCTGTTCGAGGCTGCCAGCGCTGCCGTCAGGGCCACCTGCATCCCGAACGCCAACAGCAGGATCCCCGGCAAACCCAACGTCCTGCGCAGCGGCAGGGCCACCAGCGAAACAGCCAATGAAATGGCCATCATAAGAAAGGTCACTGCACCCGAAATCAAGGGCGTCTGATCACCGTAGCCTGCCGCTGTCATCGCCCCGCGAATGAACGGTTGCCCGAAAACAAAGGGAATATGGCTGAAAGTATAAGCTGCCAGCCAAAGGCACAAAAGCCAAAGCAGCGTCGGTTGCGCAAGGCTGGACCCGATCAGCCGCAGATTATCGCGGTGCCCTGCCTGCGGCGTTGGCGGCGGTTCACGGAACAGGGCCGTCGCGGCCAAAAGGCCCAAAGCTGATATGGCCGTCGCAACATATGGCAGGATCGCGCCATGCAACGCCAGCACCCCACCGGTCAGTGCCGACAAGGCCAGGCCGCTGAAACTGAACCGCCAGGCTTTCAGCTCCATCGCCTCGATCTCGGACGCGCGACCATCCGCTTTCAAGCTTTCGAACAGAAGCGAACTGCCCGTGCCTGACGCAAAGGCCGATGCAGCGCCTAGAAGGACGCTGGCCAGCGCAAACTGGGCAAACCCCTCCCCAACCACCAGAAGGAACGTCGCTGCGACAAAGCTGATGGCCGCTACAAGCAGCGTCTTGCGCCGCCCCAGCCGGTCCGACATGTAGCCCGAGGGCACTTCAAGCACCGTGGTTGAAAGGTCCGCAACGACATAAAGCAAAATCGCCTCAGCCGCCGAAAGCTGACTTTCGAAGTAAAGAAACCAGGTGGCCTGCCAGAACAGCAGTTGTTGAACGAACTTGAACCAAGGGTAGAGGACGATGTTGCGGCGCATCCGCCATGGTTAGCCCCCTGGTCCTGATTTGGCGAGGCATGGATGGCCCTCGCAAGTCCCAAAACAAAAAGGCCCTGCATCGCCGCAGGGCCTTTCCGAACTCAAAATCCTGACAGCCTCAGACCAGCGCGGCCTTTGCCTGCCCCGCGATGGCATTGAATGCCTCCGGCTCGTGCACCGCCAGATCGGCGAGCACCTTCCGGTCCACTTCGATCCCGGCCTTCGACAGGCCGTTGATCAGGCGCGAATAGGTCATTTCGGCGTCGAACAGCCGGACGGCGGCGTTGATCCGCTGGATCCACAGCGCGCGGAAGTTGCGCTTGCGGGTCTTGCGGTCGCGGGTCGCGTATTGCTGGGCCTTGTCGACGGCCTGCGTGGCCGTGCGGAAATTCGTCGAACGGGCGGCGTAATAGCCGGCCGCTTTCTTGATCACCTTGCGGTGACGGGCGTGTGTTACGACACCGGATTTGACGCGGGACATCGGGTGCTCTCCTTACCGGTCGTAGGGCATGTAC
>JAYSYZ010000054.1:0-14139 GCA_043727195.1 Paracoccaceae bacterium | reverse complement strand
CGAGGAGCGAGCCATCGACCGAAGGGGTCAGGTCGGCAAAGACCAGATCGCCGGAGAACAGCGTGCCGCTTTCAACATGATGAACCGTCAGATCGTTGTCGGTATGGGCGGTGGCCACCGGCATCAGCCGCAGGGTTGCGCCGCCAAGGTTGATGTCTTCGGGCGCTGCGATCGCCCGGTCGGGAAGTTGGATCGTGGTGCCGAGCATGGCCAGTTTGCCGGCCTGACGCGGGATGCTTTCAGCCCAGGCACCCATCCGTCGTTCCAGAGCGGAGCCGAGGTTGCGGTGGCCGATCACAGCGGCCCCTGCTTCGGCAAAGACCTCGGCGCCGAAGCTGTGGTCGGGGTGCATGTGGGTGATGATGGCATGGCTGATCGGCTTGTCGGTGATCTTGCGGATCGCCGCATAAAGCGCCTCGCCGATGGCACGGCTGCCGCCCGGGTCGATGACGGCGACGGTCTCGCCGATGATGAAGCCGAGATTTGCGATATCGCCGCCGTTTTCAGCCGACATCGGCTCTGCCTCGGGGGCGTGGACATAGACCCCGGCCGCGATCGCGCGCACCGGGAGGGCCGGGAGGTCAGCAGTGGCGCGGCATTCCGGGGTGCTGAGGACAAGCTCGTGATGCAGCGCACCCCACGCAGCGCTGCGGGCGGTTTGGCTGGCGGTGCACTCGGCCTCAGTCAGCGGCGATGGCCATGGCAACAGGCGTTCGGCGCAGATCGAGGGATCGTCCACAAGGCAGGCCATGACGACCAAATGGAACATCGCAACCTCCGCTTGGTGCCTGCAGACGACTCGGGGCCATGTTAGCCTATCCGGCCTCTGGCGCGTCTCATTCAAAAGTATGGCTGGCGGGACGGGCCGATCCGTGGCGTAATAACACCGGAGGAAGTGTCATGCCAAAGTGCAGTCAAGCCTTGGTCAGCGCATCGGCAGCCGCCTGGCTGGTGATGTTATCTGCAAGCTCCGTTCTGTATGCCGGGGGTAATCCGCTGCAGACAAGTTCAGCCTGGGACGACCTGAAGGCCCTTGTTCAGAACGGCGACACTGCCATCGAAGACGCGAAGGTGCTTAATCTTGACGCGCCGGTGCGGGCGATGGACCCGGCTTTCGTACCGGTGCATCTGACGCAACCACAAGATGCCCCGCCGATCCGGACATTGACCGTGGTGATCGATGAAAACCCCGCGCCGGTCGCCGCCGAGTTGGTGCTTGGTGCGGCGATGATGCCGCTTGACCTTGAAATCAGGATGCGGGTGAACGCCTATTCCAACATCCGCGCGATTGCGACAACTGACAGTGCCAGCGTTCTTGCCGGCCGCTATGTCAAGGCGACGGGGGGGTGCGCGGCACCTGCCTCCAAGGATCTGGAGGCCATGCTGGCCGAGATGGGCCAGATGCGGTTCCAGATCCTGTCGACGGAGAAGGTCGGGTCGGCCGCGCGCCACACGGCGAAGTTGATGCTGCGCCACCCCAACACGACCGGGTTTCAGCGCGATCAGGTCACGCATCTGTACATTCCGCCGCATTTCATTGATGTCCTTGAGGTGCGGCAGGGCGAAGAGTTGTTGTTCAGCGTCAATGCCGGAATTTCGGTTTCCGAGGACCCGGTGTTCCAGTTCCGCTTCACCGACAATGGTGCCGATACGGTGACGGTCCACGCCGAGGATACCGATGGCAACGTATTTGACGAAAGTTTCCTGCTGACCGGGCTATAGCGAGAGGTGAGTGCCCAACGTCGCCGGGTTGCCCTGCAGCGTCAGTATGCGCGCCTTGAGGCGTGCAGCCTCGGTCGGGTCGTGGGTCACGAAGATCAGCGACGCCCCGGCCCGGTCGAGCAGGGTTTCGGTCAGGTCAAGCATCCGCTCCGCCGTATCGGCGTCAAGCGAGGCGAAAGGTTCGTCCAGCAGAAGTGTGCCAGGTTCCGGTGCGAAAGCGCGGGCAAGCGCGAGCCTGCGTTGCTGACCAAGCGAAAGCTGACGGGGGTAGAGTGCTTCCTTGCCCGCAAGACCCACGTCCGCCAAAAGACTGCGCGCCCGGGCATCGGGGACGCCGGTCACAAGGGTGATGTTTTGCAGCGCGTCGCGCCAGGGCAGAAGCGTGGGTTCCTGAAAAACCACGGAGGTGGTCCCCCCGCCGGTGACGGCCCCGGCGAAATTACGGTCTAGACCCGCCACGATGCGGAGAAATGTGGTTTTGCCGATGCCGGACGGTCCAAGGACCGCGACCCGCTCACCCGCGCCGACGGTCAGCCTGATCGCGCCGAGCACCGGCCTTCCGGCAAATGATTTTCCGCGAATGTCAATTTCCATCCTGCCTCCACCGATTGGCGTGGCGCTCCCAAGGGCGGAGGATCAGGTATTCGATGGCCAGCATGACCATGATGAAGGCAAAGGCATAGGCGAGGATATGCCCCACGCGGAACATATTGAAGTTGAGATGTATCTGGAAGCCGACGCCGCTGGACCGGCCGAGGAATTCGACGACCAGCACGATCTTCCAGATAAGCGACAGGCCCGCGCGCGCAGCGCCGGCGATGTATGGGGCCATCTGTGGCAAGACCACTTCGCGCAGCCGGTCAGCTGGCCGCATCCGGAACGCGCGCGCCATGTCGTCGAGGTCAGGGCGCAGGGCACGGGCGCCTTCGCGGATCATGACGGTGACCAGCGGCACCTTGTTGATGACCACTGCCGCCACTGCCGCCACTTCGTTCAGCCCGATCCAGATGTAGCACAGCACCGTGACCACGAGGGCGGGCAGGTTTACCAGAATAACGAGCCAGGGGTTCAGCCAGCGGTCGGTGAGGCGGCTGCGGCCAAGGATCAAGCCAAGCGCCACGCCGATGCCCATAGCGATGACAAAAGCCGCGACAACGCGCAGCAGCGTGATGCCCATGCTGTAGAAAAGCCGGCCTGAGGCGGCTTCGTCCACCAGCACCGCCCAGACCCGCGCCGGGCCGGGAAAGGTAATCGGAGTAGCGACGATGGCCGCCAAGGCGAACCAGAGGACGACAAAGGCGGACAGCGACAGCAGGGCGGGCAGGGCCGCCCCGGCCTTTTGTGGCGGGCTATTCACCTTTGTAGAAAACCCCCTCCGGCAGCGTGGTGACCTTGCCAAGCAGTTCTTCGCCGCCAAGTTCCGCCATCAGGGCAAAGACCTTGGCCGCGTTCGCCTCGTTCACCGGAGCATCGGCGGGGACGCCGGCGCGCCAGCCGTCGCGCAGGGCGGTGAATTCGGCATCATCCTCGGCATTCATTATCGGGCGGAGCCGGTCCCAAGCGGCCTGGTCGGTCATGAGCAGGTCTTTGGCGTCGCGGGAAGCCTTTTTCAGTGCAGCGACCAGTTCGGGTTTTGCGTTGACCAGTTCTTCGCTGACCACATAGCCCAGCAGCGGGGTTGCGGGGTCAAGGCCCAGGGCGATGGCGGCGTCGGAGACGGTGATCAGTTCGCGCATGCCATGGACCTTCATCTTGGCCAGAAAGTGCCAGAAGTTGATCACGCCATCGACCTCGCCGGAAAGGCCCGCCTCATAGATCATCGGCGGCGCGCCGAAGACCTGTTCGGTGTCAGCGACAAGATCCTGGCCATTCAGCTGCCGGGCATAGGCGCGCAGGATCAGCCAGCTTTTGTCAACCGGACCGCCCGCAATACCGATTTTCTTGCCCTTCAGGTCGGCAAGCGTCTGTGCCGGACTGTCGGCGGGCACCAGCAAGGCCCCTACGGCGGTTGAGAAAGGGATGAAGACATAGGCCTTGCCCTCTGCCCGCTGCTGCGCGACCCACAGCCAGTCCGACACGATGGCATCGACCTCGCCCCCGGCCAATGCGACCTGGGTTGCGGGGTTTCCCGCCAGTTCGAGAACTTTCAGATCAAAGCCATTGGCCTTGTCCAGCTCGTAAAAGCTGATCGTATCGAGCTCCCACTTGACTGTGCCCGAGGCGACTGCACCGATGGTGAGTTCTTCGGCAGTGGCAATCCGGGTGCTGGAAACGATGGCGGAGAGGGCCGCAGCGGCCAAACAGAAGCGTGCAAACAATATATGTCCTCCCATACAAAGCTGAGTATCTCATGAAGGGCACAGGGAGTAAATCAACCCAAAGTCGCAGAGACCGGCACGAAAAACTCTGTCACTGATGAGAACAGTCATAAACGAACCGGCGGTCGGCCGGGAACTGGCGTGCTGCCAGGACGTTTGTTTCATGTGGTCCGCGACATAACGCTGAAAGCGCGGAACGGGAGGAGAACATGAGACATCAGACACTTTCCGAACCGCTGGGGCCGACCGCTGATGATGTGCTGAAAATCGACGACCTGTTGATCGTCGATGATCATCCGCTGATGTGCGAAGCGCTGACGATGGCGTTGCGGGTTGCTTTCGGTATCCGCCACGCGCGGTGCGAGCGCAGCCTGGCTGCGGCCCGACAGCGATTGAAGTATGGCAAGATGCCCGATGCCATCATCCTTGATCTTAATCTGCCGGATGCCAAGGGGTCGGAGGGGATTGTCACACTCAGCCGTTTGGCGCCCGGCATTCCGATCACCGTCATCTCGGCCAATGACACTCCCGACATGATCGCCGCGGTGATGGCGGCGGGCGCGCAGGGTTACATCAGCAAGTCCCTTGGACGAGAGGCGATGTGCGCCGCGTTGCGTCGGGTCTGGTCGGGCGAGAAGGTGACGCCGGACGACTATGACCCTACGGAAAAGCCACGCCGCGTGTCACAGCCGGAAATGGCCGAAATCGCACAGCGCTTCGGCTCGTTGACGGCGCAACAGGTGCGGACGCTGCGTCAGATCTGCAAGGGCCGGGCAAACAAGGAAATCTCTTACGAACTTAACATTTCGGAAGCGACGGTGAAGACCCACATCACTGCCATCATGGGCAAGATCGGGGCAAGGCGACGTACACAGGTGGTGTTGCTGGCCAAATCGATCAAACTTTTTGACGATGAGTGAGGCGGAAGGAGAGTGTCAAGGTGATCACATCGGGAAGCCCCGGCAAGAAGGTCGCCGCTCCGGTAAAGGCCACGGCCCTGCTGAACGACATAGGAATTGCGGTCGAAAGCCTGCTGGCGACACTTGTGCCGGCAGATCCGACGCTGGTGCTGCTGTTCGCATCACCCAGTTCGATTCTGCCAGAACTTGCCAGTGCGCTGCGCAAGGGGTTGCCGGAAGCCTGCCGGATCGTCGGATGTTCGTCGGCAGGCGAACTTTCGGACGAGGGGTATCGAAGCGGCACGGCGGTCGCAATCGGGTTGCCTGCCTCCAGTTTTCGAGCGGCGACGTTGGTCCTGCAGGACCTGACCCAGCTGCCGGTATCCAGTTGGATGAGCGGACTGCGCAACCTTTCGGCAAATTTCCGGCCTGATCCGGCGCGAAGCCTGTTCGGTGTTTTGCTGGTGGACGGGCTGTCGCATCAGGAGGAAGTGCTGGTCGCAACGCTGGACGCGGCCCTGCCGCATGTGTTGGCACTGGGCGGATCGGCCGGCGACAGGATCGACTTTTTGCAGACCTGCGTGATTTCAGACGACGCTGTGCTGCACGACGTCGCGGTTTTCTGTCTGATAGAAACCGACCTCGAGGTGCGACATCTGATCTTTGATCATTTCCGCGCCACAGAGACGCGGATGATCGTGACCAGCGCAAATCCTGCGAAACGGTCGCTTCTGGAAATCAACGCCGAACCTGCCGCAGATGAATATGCCCGAATCGTCGGCGTGCCGGTCAGCGAGCTTTCGCCGCTGATTTTTGCCCGCCATCCCCTGTTGGTCAACATGGGGGGGCGCTATTTTGTACGCGCCATCCGGGAGCCGACCGAGGATGGCGGTCTGATGTTGATGTCGTCGATCGACACCGGGGCCGTGATGTCGCTGGGGCTGGCCGAAGATCTGACCGAGGGCTTCGAGGCGATGTTGCGCGATCTGCCCTCCACCCCGTCCCTGATCCTGTCGTTCGATTGCATCCTGCGCCGGCTGGCGTTGGAACATGCGGGATTGAGCGAAGCGATCAAGGACATTTTCCGCCGCTACAACATGGCAGGCTTCAACACGTTTGGCGAACAGCATGGCGGCATGCATATGAACCAGACCTTCGTCGGTCTGGCGTTTCTGGACCGATAGGTTTGCAGATGTTGCGCAAGGGCGATGATGTCGAACGCCGGATCGAAAAGCTGGGCCGCATCAATGCCGCGCTGATCGAAAGGTTGGACCGGTATGACAGCACGCGCGGGTCGGCCTGGTCGCTTTTCCAGGCAGCGATGGTGCTGGAAAAAGAGGTGGTGGCGCGGTCGCGGGATCTGGAGAAAGCGCTTGTCGACCTGAGCCAGAAGAACATCGAACTTGCCGCTGCCCGCATGGCGGCCGAAGATGCGAACCGGTCGAAGACGCGTTTTCTGCGGGCGGCCAGCCATGACCTGCTGCAGCCGCTGAGTGCGGCGCGGCTGTTCTTGTCGACCCTCGCGACGATGGAACTGGGAACGGTGCAGACCGATCTGGTGATGCGGCTGGGCAACGCGTTCGAATCGGTCGACGAGTTGATGCACGCGGTCTTGGACATATCCCGGCTCGACTCGCAGCGCATCGAGTTCAACCGCAGACCGGTGGCGCTTAACGCGCTGTTCGAGCGGCTGCGCGATGAGTTTGAACCCCAGGCGGCAACGAGGGGGCTGGGGTTGCGGTTCGTGACCACTTCGCTTGCGGTGGACAGCGACCCGATCTTCCTGCGCCGGATCGCCCAGAATTTGTTGTCGAATGCGATCAAATACACTGAAAAAGGCGGGGTCCTGGTTGGGGTGCGCAGGCGCGGAGACCGGGCGTGGCTGGAAGTGCGCGACACCGGCATCGGAATCCGCGCGGCCGACCGCGATCACGTATTTGATGAATTTCACCGTCTTGAGCGCGACGGGCGCGGAGAGCCCGGCATGGGTCTGGGCCTGTCGATCGTCAAGCGGGCCTGTGCAAAGCTGGATCACCCGATCTTGCTTGAAAGCGAGCCGGGCAGGGGCACGGTATTCCGCATCGGGCTGCGGGTGGTCAAGTCGGAAGAACCGGCCGGCCCGTCGGGTCGCCCAGCCTTGCCCGACCGTGACAAGCTGCGCGGGCGCACCGCGCTGATCGTGGAGGATAATGCCGACATGCGACATGGCTACGCGCTGGTGCTGTGCGACACCTGGGGGATGCAGACGTTGGCGGCCGAAGGCACCAGCGCCGCACGCGAGGCCGTGGTGGAATTCGGGCGTGCACCTGATCTGATGCTTGTCGATTTTCACCTGGGCGGCGACGACACCGGCCTGCGGAGCATAAAGGCGGTTCGTGAAACCTGCGGCGAGGACATCCCCGCGATCGTGGTAACGGCCCATCGTAACGCCGGCATGGCCCGCAGCTGCGCCCGCATGGGCATCCGGGTGCTGGAAAAGCCGGTCAGGCCCGAGGAACTGCAGGACGCGCTGTTGCAACTGATCGCGGAGCGGGCATGAGACGGAGATCGATCCGCCGGGGATTTGGAGCACATTGTGCCGGTCATGGCGGGGGGTGGCTTTAATCTGGAGGCAAGCCAATGAGGAAGTTCATTTTCGCCGCGCTGGTCAGCGCCGGGCTGGCCGGTCCGGCCCGGACCGATCCGGTAACCGAGGCATTGTTCGCCGAGGGCATTTTTGACGATGCGCCGGAGGGTCAGCAGATTGTCTACCGGCACGTCAGAAGCGCGGTTCCCGCACGCGATATCTTGCCGATGACGGACGGGCGTATCGAGCTTCTGTCAGGGCAGGCGAAAGACGGCGCGCGGAACCTGTCGCTGACCATCGAGGGCGACGGGCAGCGCCGCGACATCGTCGAATTTCCCGCCAGTGCCGGCAATCCGGTGTTGATGGTCTTTCTTGAATCCACAGTGCGGAGCATGGCAGCCATCACCGGCGGAAGCCCGTTTTACATCCGCAACCGCATCAAGGACGCTTTGCGCGGGGGCGGTGGACTGGCCGACGTGACCGCGGAATTCGCCGGTGCTGCAATTCCCGCGCGTGAGGTTAAGCTGCGCCCGTTCGAGACCGATCCCAACCGGGAGCGGATGGGAGAATTCGGTGGGCTCGTCCTGACTTTTGTGATTTCGGATACGGTACCGGGGCATTTCATGCGCCTCGCCGCCGACATTCCGGATGTGCCGTCAGGGTATCATGAGACCATCACCCTGACCGAAGTGCGAGAGGGGCCATGAATCGCGCGCGGCACCTTGCCATCCTTATTCAGCTTGTCACCTTGCCGACCGTTGCCCAGACCCTGCCGGCGAACGATTATCCGACCGAGGCGCGGGCCGACTATGTTTTCGGCTGCATGGCGGTCAATGGCCAGACGCGGGATGCGCTGCGGCGGTGCTCCTGTGCCATTGACGTGATCGCCGGGATCCTGCCCTTCACCACATATGTCGCTGCCGAAACAGTTCTGGCGATGCGGCAGACCGCCGGCGAAAGAGCAACGCTTTTTCGCGACACCGCTCCGGCTAACAGTGTCGTGGCTGACCTGCGCCGGGCCGAGGCCGAGGCCGAGATCATCTGCTTTTGACATGAGCGCTGGGGCGCGGCGAGCGCTTGGTCACGATTGGCAGATGTGGCGTACTGACGGTTCTTGCGGAATGCGATGGCGGCCTGCAGCTTGACGGGACGTCAGAACGTTTTTGGGATTTTTGGCTCCGGCGGTAGGGATCGAACCTACGACCAATTGATTAACAGTCAACTGCTCTACCGCTGAGCTACGCCGGAACGCGTGGTGGTCTATAGCAAGTGCCTCTGGGGGCGTAAAGGGGCAAACGCGGGGGAGTGCGGGGCGGCGTCAGGCTTTGGCGAAAACTGCGTCGGGGGTTAAGGTTGGCGATGCGGTGACCAGCTTTCTGGACACAAGATCAATAAGATGTGCGAGAGCGTTGCGTTCTGCGGCGGGCAGGAGTGCCGGCGCGATATCGTGGTAGACGGCAGCGGTCAGCGGTGTCAGCCGGGCCGGGCCATGGTCAAGGACGGCGACGATCTGTGCCTCGCGTGCGCGGCGGTGGCGGATCAGGTCGCGGATGCGGGCGTCGGGGTCACTTATCGGCGCGCCGTGGCCGGGCATAAGCCGGTGCCAGCCGCCGGCCAGAAGGCGGACGAGAGAGGCCATGTAGGCGCCCATGTCGCCATCGGGGGGCGAAATCAGCGAGCTGGACCAGCCCATCACCTGATCGCCACTGAAGAGGAGCCTGCCCAGCCCGAAGCAGAGGTGGCCACCGAGATGGCCGGGGGTATGGATCGCGGTCAATGTCCAGTCGGGGCCGCTGACCGTGTCGCCGTCGGCAAGGCGGCGGTCGGGGCGAAAGCCGAAGTCGAGACCTTCACCGGACGTGGGCAGACGGTCGGCGAGGCGCTGCATCAGTTGACTGCGGCCTTCGATTGCGGTGCCGAAGGCCAGAACCACGGCCCCCGTCCGGGCGGCCAGTGTGGGGGCCAGAGCGGAATGGTCCTTGTGGGCATGGGTCACGAGGATGTGGGACACCTGCTGGCCTGGGCCAAGCGCGGCGAGGATCGCCTCAAGATGCGCGGGCAGGGCGGGGCCGGGATCGATAACCGCAAGGGCCGTGGTCCCCACAAGGTAGGTATTGGTGCCCGTGCCGGTGAGGGGCGAGGGGTTGGCGGCGCGAAGGCAGCGCAGGCCGGGTGCCAGGGTTTCAAGCGTCATCCGGTGGCCGCCCTTTCCAAGGCCGGGGCGGGCTTGTAGGCTTGTCGCTGATGGCCCTGTTGCAACGCATCCTTCCCCGAAGTCTGTATGGGCGCGCGGCCCTGATCCTGATCGTGCCCATCGTCGCGATCCAGCTGGTGGTGTCTACCGCCTTTATCCAGCGCCATTACGAAGGCGTGACGCGGCAGATGACGCAAGGTGTGGCGATCGATCTTGCGTATTTGCTGGCGGAGGTCGACGCCAGCGCAACAGTTGCCGAAGCCCGGGCGCGGGCAGCGGCAATGGCCGGGCCGCTGGAGATGACGGTGACGCTGCCCGCAGGCCCGGATGCGCCGGTTGCGGACCGGCGGCTGGCGCTGGACCTGTCGGGCGGGGTGATCATCCTGACCCTGCGCGACCGACTGCCGATGCTGGCGGCGGCGGATGTGACGGATGCGACGCGGGTGGTGAACCTGCGCTTTGCGACGCGGCATGGCGATATGCAGGTGCAACTGACTCGGCGTCGGATGTCGGCAACAAATCCGCATCAGTTGTTGGTGCTGATGATTTTCACCTCGGTATTGATGACGGTGATTGCCTACCTGTTCCTGCGCAATCAGTTGCGGCCGATTACCAAGCTTGCGCAGGCGGCGGAGGATTTCGGCAAGGGCCGGGCAGTGCCGTACCGGCCGCGCGGCGCGCAGGAGGTGCGGGCGGCGGGGCGGGCATTTCTTGACATGCGGGGCCGGATTGAGCGGCAGATCGAGCAGCGGACGCTGATGTTGTCGGGGGTCAGCCACGATCTGCGCACCCCTCTGACCCGGCTGCGGCTGGGCCTCGCGCTGATCCCGCAGGATGACGAGGTTGCGGCGCTGCAGTCGGATGTGGCGCAGATGGAGCGGATGGTTGACGAATTCCTGTCGTTTGCGCGTGGCGATGCGATGGAGGGGATCGCGGTCACCGATGTGGTGGCGCTGGTCGGGGATGTGGTTGCGCAGGCCGGGCCGGGTATCCGGTTGCTTCCGGTCGAAGGGCAGGCGGCACCAGTGAAGCTGCGGGCGCAGGCGGTCACGCGCGCGGTGGAGAACCTGGTGTCGAACGCCGGTCGCTATGGCGACCGGGTGGAGGTGCGGCTGGCGTTCCTGGCGCACGCGCTCCGGATCACCGTCGAGGACAACGGTCCGGGCATTCCCGAAGCGCAACGCGATGAGGCGCTGCGGCCGTTCACGCGGCTGGATGCCTCACGCGATCCGAACCGGGGCGGTGGGGTGGGGCTGGGCCTGTCGATCGCGGCGGATATCGCGATCAGCCATGGCGGGTCGCTGCGTTTGTCGCAGAGTGGAAACCTTGGCGGGCTGAGGGCCGATCTGGTGATCGCGCGGTAACCGCATCGTCACGGGGGGGGTCATGCCCCGCCCCCAAGCCAAGATGAGGGTTGCGGTCTACTTCGATTTGCCGAGAACAAGGATCCAGTGCAGGCGGCTGTCGGGGGCCGCGCTCATCGCGATGCCGACACCCACCTCGCGTGCAGCGCCGAGCAGGATGTTCTGCTTGTGCTTGGGCGAGTTCATCCACCATTCGACCGCGCGAGCGCCGGACGCAAAACCGCGCCCGGTATTTTCAGCAGCGGTGCGGTAGGCATAGCCGGCGCGGCGCAGGCGGGTTTGCAACTGGCTGCCGTCAGACGAGACATGGCTGATCGACTGACGCTTGGCGTTGTCGCAGGCGTGGCCCTGCGCCGCCTTGTCGAGCGCGGCGGCAAGCCGCACGGGGGCCAGACCGCGGGCGCGGCGTTCGGCGTTCAACTGGTCGATGAGCTGGGCCTGCATCGCGCCGGAATTTGCCGGAACGTTGCAGGCGACC
Organism: Paracoccaceae bacterium; assembly: GCA_043727195.1. Lineage (GTDB taxonomy): Bacteria > Pseudomonadota > Alphaproteobacteria > Rhodobacterales > Rhodobacteraceae > JAUYQR01. The sequence continues at coordinate 2,598 of JAYSYZ010000054.1, read as the reverse complement.
GCCGCTGAACCAAGGCTCAGCATTGCGACAGCGGCAACTGCCGCAACGGTGAAACGAAGGGTCATAAGGCAGATCTCCTGCAAAGTGGCTCTGCGATGTTGGTTCCATGAGTCTGCGGCCAGACTGAGGCGAAATATGGCGGAGAGTGTGAATTGGCGATAGCGCTGCGCGGTGGGTGCCACTGCAAGGCGAGTATCCGCCTGCCGCTTCCGGCATGGCGTTGAGGCGCAAACGCCCTCGTGACTGGTATTGGGATCAAGGAAATGGAATGATTGCAGCGCAGCGAAAGCGGGGAAATCAATGCTGGACGGGATGATGCGGGGCGTGATCGACGCGCCGTTGAACAGGGGCGGGCGCTGGCTGGCAGCGCGGGGAGCGTCGGCCAATGCGGTGACGCTGGCCGGGCTGACGGCAGGACTGATCGCGGCGGCGCTGGTCGCTGCGGGTCAGGCGGGGCTGATCGTGGTGCTGCCGCTGCTGGCCAGCCGTCTGGCAGACGGGTTGGACGGTGCCGTGGCGCGGGCGCAGGGCAAGACGGATTTTGGCGGCTATCTGGATATCGTCTGCGACTTTGTGTTTTACGGCGCGATCCCCCTGGCTTTTGTTCTGCGCGACCCCGGCGCGAATGGTGTGGCGGGGGCGTTCCTGCTGGCAAGCTTTTACATCAACGCCGCGACGTTCCTTGGCTATGCAATCCTTGCCGCCAAGCGCGGGATGGAGACGACCAACCGGGGGGAAAAGTCGCTTTACTTTACCGCGGGGCTGCTGGAGGGCACGGAAACCATCTTTTTCTTCCTGTTGCTGGCATTCTGGCCAGGGATTTTTGTCGGCGGAGCCTGGGTGTTTGGGGGCCTGTGTCTGTTGACAGCGGCCAGCCGGGTGATCCTGGCGCGCCGGGTCTTTGGCGGCTGAGGCTATTGCACGGCATCGGCGGCCAGACTGCGCTGCCCCGAAATCGGCCCAGCCGCCCTTGCAGCCCCCGCGACGCGCCACTAAGACTCTGGCAACACTCAGGCGATATCCCTCGCTGCGACACAGAGGCAGGCATCCATGCGCGATCCCGTTGACCACTACATGAACACCCTTGTCCCGATGGTTGTCGAACAGACGAGCCGCGGGGAACGGGCCTATGACATCTTCAGCCGGATGCTGAAGGAACGGATCATCTTTCTTGGCGGTCCGGTGCATGACGGAATGTCGAGCCTGATCTGTGCGCAGCTTCTGTTCCTGGAATCGGAGAACCCGTCCAAGGAAATCTCGATGTACATCAACAGCCCCGGGGGTGTGGTGACGAGCGGATTGTCGATCTATGACACGATGCAATACATCCGGCCCAAGGTCTCGACGCTGGTGATCGGGCAGGCGGCCTCGATGGGGTCGCTTTTGCTGACAGCGGGGGAAAAAGGGATGCGGTTCAGCTTGCCCAATTCGCGCGTGATGGTGCACCAGCCTTCGGGTGGGTATCAGGGGCAGGCGACCGATATCATGATCCACGCCCGCGAGACCGAAAAGCTGAAACGCCGGCTGAACGAGATTTATGTCAGGCATACCGGCAATGATTACACGACCGTGGAGGCAGCGTTGGAGCGCGATAACTTCATGTCCGCCGAGGATGCCAAAGAGTGGGGTCTGATCGACAGCATTCTGGAAAGTCGTGGAAAAATGGAAGATCCGGCGAAGTGATCACTGTTCCCGGCGGTTCTGCGGCCGGGAATGATTTCGGATTGTGGAGGCCTTTGGCTTGGCCTAGACTTGGATTTGAGGGCAGTCTTGCCGGGGGTTCCGGCCGGGCTTTTGGACAGCGGTTAGAGGACTGCGGATGGCGAATAATTCCGGCGGCGACAGCAAGAATACGCTCTACTGTTCCTTCTGCGGCAAAAGTCAGCACGAGGTACGCAAGCTGATCGCGGGCCCCACCGTGTTTATCTGTGACGAATGTGTCGAACTGTGCATGGACATCATCCGTGAGGAGACCAAGACCACGGGTCTGAAATCTTCGGATGGGGTGCCGACGCCGCGCGAGATCTGCAAGGTGCTGGACGATTATGTGATCGGCCAGATCCATGCCAAGCGGGTGCTGTCGGTGGCAGTGCACAACCACTACAAGCGGCTGAACCATTCGTCGAAGACGGATATCGAGCTGTCGAAGTCGAATATCCTGCTGATCGGCCCGACCGGGTGCGGCAAGACGCTGCTGGCACAGACGCTGGCACGGATTCTGGATGTGCCGTTCACCATGGCAGATGCAACGACGCTGACCGAGGCAGGCTATGTGGGTGAGGATGTGGAGAACATCATCCTCAAGCTGCTGCAGGCGTCGGAGTATAACGTGGAGCGGGCGCAGCGCGGCATCGTCTATATCGACGAGGTCGACAAGATCACGCGCAAGTCGGACAACCCGTCGATCACCCGCGACGTGTCAGGCGAGGGCGTGCAGCAGGCGCTTTTGAAGATCATGGAGGGCACGGTGGCATCCGTGCCACCGCAGGGCGGGCGCAAGCATCCGCAGCAGGAATTCCTGCAGGTTGACACCACGAACATCCTGTTCATCTGTGGCGGGGCCTTTGCCGGTCTGGAAAAGATCATCGCACAGCGCAA
>JAYSYZ010000053.1:0-14139 GCA_043727195.1 Paracoccaceae bacterium | reverse complement strand
CGGTATCGGCGTTGGTCATCGTCTCGATGGTGGTAAAGGTCTTCGACGCGACGACCACCAGCGTCGTCTCGGGGTTAAGGCCCCGCAGCGTGTCGGCGATATGCGCGCCGTCCACGTTTGAGACGAAATGCACCCGCGGCCCGTCATGAAACGGCGCCAGCGCCAGCGTGGCCATCGCGGGGCCAAGGTCAGACCCGCCGATCCCGATATTGACAACATCGGTGATAGCCCCGCCCTGGCCGCGATACATCCCGGATCGCACATCACGCGCAAAAGCGGCGCAGGTCGCCCGGATGCGGCGCACTTCAGGCAGCACGTCCTGGCCATCGACCATGATGACAGCCTCCGGTCCCGCCCGCAGCGCCACATGCAAAACCGCCCGGCCCTCGGTCAGATTGATCTTTTCGCCCGCGAACATCGCGGCACACTTGTCCGCCACGCCCGACGCCCCGGCCAGCGCGATCAGCGCATCGCGGGACGCGCTGTCGATGTTCGTCTTGGAATAGTCGAACAGCATCCCGTCCGCTTGTATTGAGAATTCAGCCGCGCGCGCCTTGTCAAACAGACTCAGGATCGACCGTTCCGCCACACCCGCATGTTCCGCCTTCAGACTTGCCCATTTGTCCATAACTCACTCCGCCCAATGTACGGTTGCATCGTCGAGTACTGCCCGCACGGGCGCTAGCGTTGGGCTTAACCCCGCGGCACGTTCCACTGCCGCCCGTTTTTCGGCACCGGTGATCAGGATATGGATGTTGAACGCCGCCTTCAGCACCGGTGCAGTCAGGGTGATGCGCGGCTCGCCCGCCGCCTCGGCGCGCAAAGCCATCAGGATCGGGGCCTGCATGCTCAGCGCCTCTTCCAGCCGGTCGGCGCCCGGAAACAGCGATGCGGTGTGCATGTCCGCGCCCATGCCAAGCAAAAGCACCGAGATCGGCAGATGCGGACGCACGCCATCGGACAGCGCCTCCAGCATATCTTCGGGTGCGTCGGCGGGCGCATACAACGGCACCAGCCGCGCCTGCGCCGCGCGGCCCCGGATCAGGCGTTGCCGCACAAGTCGGGTGTTGGACCGGTCAGAGCCTTCGGGCACCCAGCGTTCATCATTCAGCACCACCGCGACATTCGCCCAGTCAAGGTCCACCCCCGACAGCGTATCGAAGATCGGCCCCGGCGTCGTGCCGCCCGGCACCGACAGCGTGGCGCGGCCATCACGACGCAGAAACTCGCCCAACTGACCGGCAATCTTGTCTGCCAGTGACAGCATCAACAGTTCACGGTCGGGGTAAGTCTCGAAGATCATTCTTTGATCTCCCGCCAGCGGCGGCCGTCCCGGTGCATCAGCATCAACGCGTCCTCGGGGCCAGACGACCCCGGATCATAGGACTGCGGGCGGTCGCCCCGCCCCTCCCAAGCTTCGATGATCGGATCAGTCCAGGCCCAGGCGGCCTCCACCTCGTCGCCGCGCATGAACAGTGTCTGGTTGCCACGGATCACATCCATGATCAGCCGCTCATAGGCATCCGGCACATCCTCGGCAGCTTCGCCAAGAGCATCGGCAAACGCCATGTCCAGCGGCACCTGCATCAGGCGCATGCCGCCCGGCCCCGGTTCCTTGATCATCACCATCAGGTTCATGCCCTCATTCGGCTGCAGCCGGATCACCAGCACGTTTTCGAGCCAACCGGTTGCATCGTCGAATATCGCATGCGGCGGCTGCTTGAAGGTGATCGCGATTTCCGAGGCGCGCGCGCGCAACCGCTTGCCGGTGCGCAGGTAAAAGGGCACCCCCTGCCAGCGCCAGTTTGACACGTTCACTTTCAGCGCGATGTAGCTTTCAGTTTTTGACGCCGTATTCTCGCTGTGCTCGATATAGCTGCCCTCCTTGCCGCCCGCTGTATACTGTCCGCGCACGATGTCATCCATAGGCACCGGCTTTAACGCGCGGATCACCTTCAGTTTTTCGTCACGCACCGCGTCGGGATCAAAGTGATAGGGCGGCTCCATCGCGATCAGACACAAGAGCTGCATCATGTGGTTCTGCACCATGTCGCGCATCGCGCCCGAGGTGTCATAATAGGCCCCACGCCCGTTCACACCGACCGTTTCGGCAACGGTAATCTGCACGTGATCGACATATTCAGCCTTCCACAGCGGCTCGAACAGGATGTTGGCAAAGCGCACTGCCATCAGGTTCTGCACGGTCTCCTTGCCGAGGTAGTGGTCGATCCGATAAATCTGCGCCTCGGTGAAATGCAGCGCCAGCACCTGGTTCAACGCGCGCGCCGAAGCAAGGTCGCGACCGAACGGTTTTTCGACCACGATCCTGCTTAAGGCGTCGGCAATGCCGTGGTCATGCAGGCGCGAGGCAATGTCGCCGAACAGGCTGGGTGCGACCGAAAAATAGAAGGCCCGCACCACGTTCTCGCGCATGAGATCCTTCATCGCCGCCCAGCCGTTGGTCCCAGCGGCATCGATGGCCACATAACGGATTCGGCGCAGGAACTGGTCGATCATCGCCGGTTCTTGCCTGTCAGCCGGCACGAACTCGGCAATCGCAGCGCGAACCTGGTCGCGGAAAGCGTCTTCGGTCAGATCGGCGCGCGCTGCGCCGATAATGCGGCTGTCGGCGGGCATCTGCCCGGCCAAAAATCGGCGGTAAAGGCCCGGCAGGATCTTGCGTCGCGCAAGGTCACCCGTGCCGCCGAAGATCACCAGATCGAAGACATCCACCGGAATGACGCGCGAAACCATGACTGCCCTTTCGACCGAAGCGATGTTAGCGCTAACTGGCGTGTTTTAGCGCTGCTCCAGACGATTGTCTACCACTGCACCTCGAATGCACAAAGGGCCTTGGAATCGGTCGGCGAAAGCTCAGCCGTCCTGCCGAAGATCGCGTTGCATCACAGATCGGTCTGCGCCGCGCCTGCCAGTACAAACTTCACCCTTCCCGTCAACACAACCCCTTAGCGGCCTTAAAAGCTATGGCCCGTTCGTTCTGATCCCAGACGCCCAAATGGAGCGACCGTTTGCCGCGACCTGTGGCATCCGCGACCACTGCAGTCATCAGCGCCTGGCCCAGGTCCGTGCCATGGCAACTCCGATCAACGTACAGGCGCACCAGTTCGGTGGCATCGCGGTCGTTGTTCCATTGCGCCAGCCCGACCGTTGCATCGCCCAATTCGGCAATCAGGCCCGTGACATCCGGATCCGCCAACTGCGCCGCGATGATGTCTGCGGCAAAGGTGTCGGCGCAATGCCGGGTCCATCACCTGTGCATGATGCGCATCATAGCCATAGGTCTCGCGAAAGAACCGTTCCGCCGCAGCGCGATACGCCTCGACATCCTGCGGACCACCGGGCCGAAAGGTCCAGCCGGGCATCAGGCGTCCAGCTCTGCATCCCAGTACAGATAATCCATCCAGCTTTCATGCAGGTGGTTTGGCGGAAACCGTCGCCCATGAACCTGCATTTCTTCGGCCGACGGCGCACGGGGCAGCCGGTTAAGGCTCATCCCCACCTGTCTGAGGCTGCGGGATCCCTTGCGCAGGTTGCACGGGCTGCAGGCGGCGACCACATTGTCCCATGAGGTGATGCCACCCTTCGACCGCGGCACAACGTGATCGAACGTCAGATCACCCTTGGCAGTGCAGTACTGGCAACAAAACTCGTCACGCAGAAAAAGATTGAAGCGCGTGAATGCCACGCGCTTTTGGGGTTTCACATAATCCTTCAGCACCACAACCGAAGGTATCCGGAACTCCTGCCTCTGGCTGTGCACCACCTGATCGTATTCCGCAACGATCTGCACCCGATCAAGCACCGCCGCCTTGATCGCCTCTTGCCAGGGCCATAGCGACAGCGGGTAATACGACAGAGGGCGATAATCGGCATTCAGCACCAGCGCTGGATAGTGCTTCAGCGCGGCTGGGTCGCGCACAAACTGGGTCCTGAAATCGCCATCCATCTCGCCTTGCAACTCCGCCCTTAACCCCTCGCCCGTTCCGGCCACAAGGCGGGCAACCCCGCCCCGGCAGTCAAAACTATATCTGGCGTATCCGCCTATGCAACCCCCAAGCGCGTGATCGCAGGCGAGGTTATCCACACCACTTGCTGCCAGAACAACGTGACGGCGCAATGACATCTGTGGCAGGCAAGACGCGACAGGCCCCCGGTCCATCACCAAGGTCCCGGCAGGATAAGGTTGGTCGCTGGATCAGATCGGCCCGACCGAAGCCTGATCGCGCTGAAACGCAAACCAGTCGATGAAACCGCCCTTGAGGCCCGCCGAATGCAGAGTACGGGCCACCAGGCTGCGCAGCATCGGCAGCCGGTTCTGCAGCCGCTTGCGCCGCAAGGGTGCCAGATCGCTCAACCGGCCCAGATCGTGCTGCGCCGGAAAGTCATAGGTGAACGGCTTCAACACACCCTTCGGCGTTATGACCAGTGGGTTGACCACATCTGAGAGCAGTTGATCGGGACCGCCGTTCAGGGCAAGCGACCAGGCATCCCAGTCTGCCACCAGCGCCTCGGCGGGGGCAAGATCGGTATGGACCAGCATTTCGCCTTCATAGGCCAGCGCCAGCGTCTGACCCATCACCCACAACCGCGCTTCGTCTGCAGCACCCAGCGCCAGATCGCCCGCCTCGGCGCGGGCGCGCCCGGCCATCACAAGCGGGCGCAACTGCACGGCCCGGACGCCAAGCCCTGCGCACATCTCGATGAACTCGGGCACCTCGGGCAGGGATTGGTTGGAAACGGTAAAGGCCGCCGCTGCAGGCTTGCCGATCGCGCGCAGATATTCCAGTGCATTGACCGCCACGTCCCAGGCGCGCGGATTGCCACGGATCTGGTTGTGCAGCGCCTGCATCCCATCAAAGCTGACCGCAATTGCATCAAGGCTTTCGATCAGCGCCCGATGCCTTTGCGTCACCCGGAACCCGTTTGTGATCGCGCCCACGCGGAACCCCAGAACTTTCGCCGCACCGACCAATTGCTGCAAATTCGGATACAACAACGGCTCGCCACCCGACAGGCTCAGCACCTCATACCCTTCCAGGCGCAACAGCGACAGCGCCTTGATCAGCGGTTCCACGGGCAGGATCGAATGATTCAGCGGTGACGATGCGGAATAGCAATGGCTGCAGGCCAGATTGCAGCGGTCAAGCGGGTGCAGGTGGACCGTGCGGTCGGGCAAAAAGCCCGGCCGCGACGGCCCGCACCCCGAAGGATGCGTTGTCATTACCGCCCCCCGATGCCTTGCAGTTCCGGGGCGTGCAGTTCCACCTGCAACCGCCACAGATCATCGACAAGGATGCCATAGGGGAACAGCTTGACCGCGCGCAGAATGCGGTCCCGCAGATAGCCGTCCACCGAAATCGGCTTGTCGCTGAAATAGTCGATGCAGATGCCGTAAGGGCAGAAGTCGAAGCCGCCGATCTTCAGCCCGTCCCTCACCATGCGCTTGGACAACGCCGCAATGGCATCGTCCTTGATGTCGCGATGCGCAAGCCGCTTTGCCAGCGCCTTGTGCAGGTCTTTGGCAGTGGTCCCCTTGATGGCGCCAGGTTCCATGGAAATCTCCCGTCCGTTGAATGAAAATCAGAATGCATCGTCACCGGCCAAATCCGGCAAGCTTAGAATTACACAGTGCGGTGTCTTGTGCACGTGTGGATTTGCATACCTGCAACTTAAATGAAAAAGGCCCCGGACGGATCCGGGGCCTTTGACAACTGCTGCCACTATCGATCAGGCGGCGGACACCGCCCTGCCTGTCAGCACTTTCACCAGATTGGCGCGGTAGGCGGGGGTGCCGTGCAGGTCGCTGATCATGTCTGCGCTATCCACTGTCAGCCCCGCAATTGCCGAAGCCGCAAAATTGGCCGACAGCGCCGTTTCCGCCGCCGTCCACCGGAAAACCCCGTTGTTCGATGCACCGGTGACCGCCACCCGCACGCCATCGGCGTATTTCGCGACAAACACCGCCGTTAGCGCAAAGCGGCTGGCTGGTTGGTCGAACTTTACATAAGCCGCCCTCTCCGGCACCGGGAAGATGACGCTTGTGATGATCTCTCCTTCTTCCAGCGCGGTAGAGAACATGCCCTGAAAGTAATCAGCCGCCGCGATCTTGCGCTTGTTGGTCACGATGGTGGCACCCGACGCCAGTGCTGCCGCAGGATAGCACGCCGCCGGATCGTTGTTGGCCAGCGACCCGCCAATCGTGCCCCGGTTGCGCACCGCGGGGTCGCCGATCCCGCCTGCCAGTTTTGCCAGCGCGGGATAATGCTGCGCCGCTTCTTTCGCCACCACCGCATGCGGTGTTGCACCCCCGGCATGCAGGCCGCCATCGCCCATGCAGACACCCTGCATCTCGGGGATGCCGGTCAGGCTGACCAGCACCGACGGGTCGGCCAGCCGCTGCTTCATCGTTGCTATCAGCGTCTGGCCTCCCGACAGGGGTTGTGCCCCGTCGGTGGCCAGAGCCTTCACCGCATCGGCGATGGAAGATGGTTTCACCAGATCGAAATTATGCATGATCCGTCCTCCCTTGTCCGTTCATCGCCGACCACACCCGCGAGGGCGAGACCGGCATATCGATATGCGTCACATGCTTGTGCCCGCCGCGCTGCAATGCGTCGATCACCGCATTGATGACGGCAGGCGGCGATCCGATGGCCCCGGCTTCGCCGCAACCCTTTACGCCCAGCGGGTTATGGGTGCAGGGTGTCGCACAGGAATGATCCACGTTGTAGAACGGCAGATCGTCAGCGCGCGGCATCGCGTAATCCATGTAAGAACCGCTCAGCAACTGGCCGTTTTCGTCATAGGCGGTGTTTTCAAGCATCGCCTGCCCGATCCCTTGCGCCACGCCGCCATGCACCTGCCCTTCGACGATCATCGGATTCATCACATTGCCGAAGTCATCCGCACAGGTGAAGCTGGCAATCTCTACCCGTCCTGTGCCCCCATCAACCTCTACCTCGCAGATGTAGGCACCAGCAGGATAGGTAAAGTTCGCGGGGTCGTAGAACGCCGTCTCCTCCAGCCCCGGTTCCAGTGTCTCCAATGGGTAGTTGTGTGGCACGTAAGCCGAAAAGGCGATCTCGCCGAAAGTCTTGGCTTTGTCGGTTCCCGCCACGCTGAACTTGCCGTCGGCGAAGGTGATGTCGCCCTCCGCCGCCTCAAGCATATGTGCTGCGATCTTCTTGCCCTTGGCGACGATCTTGTCCAAGGCCTTGTCCATCGCCACACCACACACGGCCAAAGACCGCGACCCGTAAGAGCCCATGCCGAAGGGTATCTTCGCCGTGTCGCCGTGCACGATCTCGATCGAAGTTTCCGGGATGCCCAGTTTGTCAGCCGCGATCTGGGCAAACACCGTCTCATGCCCCTGCCCGTGGCTGTGCGCGCCGACCATGATCGACAGGTTGCCGGTGGCGTTCACCCGCACGGTCGCAGCGTCGTAAAGACCGACCCGCGCACCAAGGATGCCCACCAGATGTGACGGCGCGATACCGCACGCCTCGACCCAGGTAGACAATCCCATGCCGCGCAAGCGCCCCTTGGCGGCAGAGGCCGCCCTGCGCGTTTCGAACCCCGCCACGTCGGCCATCGCACAAGCCTTGTCCAGCGTCGCCTGATAATTGCCGGTATCATAAACCAGCGCCACCGGCGTGGTGTAGGGGAACATGTCAGGGGTGACAAAGTTCTTCCGGCGCACCTCGAACGGGTCCAACCCCAGTTCGCGGCACATCTTGTCGACAACCCTTTCAAGGCTGTAGGTCGCCTCGGGCCGTCCCGCACCCCGGTAGGCATCAACGGGTGCCGTGTTGGTGAACACTGTCTTCACGTTCACATAGACATTCGGCACCTTGTAGGGGCCCGCCATCAATGTGCCATGCAGAAAGGTGGGCGTCACGGTGGCAAAGTTTGACAGATACGCCCCGACATTCGCCATCGTCTCGGTCCGGAAGGCGATGAAGGTGCCGTCCTTTTCGCAGGCCAGTTCGATCTTCGTCACATGATCGCGGCCATGGGCGTCGGACAGAAAGCTTTCCGACCGCTCCGCCGTCCAGCGCACCGGACGGTGCAGCTTTTTCGCCGCCGCCAGAACGAGGGCCTCTTCGCCGTAGTGATAGATTTTCGATCCAAAGCCGCCGCCTACATCGGGGGCCACAACCTGCAGCTTGTTTTCCGGAATGCCCAGCACAAAGGCCGCAACCAGCAGCCGCGTCAGGTGCGGGTTCTGGCTGGTCGTCGTCAGCTTGTAGTCGCCGGTACCCGGGAAATACTCGCCGATGCTGGCGCGCGGTTCCATCGCGTTCGGCACCAGGCGATTGTTGACCAGCTCCAGCACGGTCACATGCGGGGCCGATTTGATCGCGGCATCCACTTTCGCCCGGTTATCTTCGATCCAGCCCCAGTCATAGCAAACGTTGTCGGGGATCTCGTCGTGCACCCGGTTGGCCGCATTGGCGACGGCATCGGCCATGTTGACGATGGCGGGCAGTTCCTCAATCACGGTATCATCGGAAATCGCCTGCGCGGCGTCGCGGGCCTGATCGTAAGTATCTGCGATGACGGCGGCATAGGCATCACCAACATGGCGCACCTTGCCATGCGCCAGCACCGGCCGCTTCGGCTCGCGCATCGGCGTGCCGTCGCGGCTATTGATCAGCCAGCCCGCCGGGTTGCCCCCGACGGCGGCGAAATCCTCGCCGGTAAACACCGCCAGCACGCCCGGCATGCCCGACGCCCGCGCGATGCCAACGGACGTGATCCTCCCATGCGCAACGGTGGATCGCACCATCACGGCGTGGCATTCGCCATGCAATGTGATGTCGTCGGTAAAGACCCCGCGCCCGGTCAGAAAGCGGATGTCCTCGCGGCGCTTCGAACTCGCACCAATTCCATGATCCTTCGGCATCTGTTCCTCCTATTCCGCGGCCAAAGCGCTGACATCCTGCCCCGAGGCAGCCATCACGGCCTTGACGATGTTATGATATCCGGTGCAGCGGCAAATGTTGCCCTCCAACCCATGGCGCACATCTGCTTCGCTGGGCCGGGGGTTTTCGGCCAGAAGTGCCGCTGACGTCATCACCATACCCGGCGTGCAAAAACCGCATTGCAGCCCGTGATGGTCCTGAAAGGCCTGTTGCAGCACTCCAAGGCTGCCGTCCGCGTTGGCCATGCCTTCGATAGTCTTTACCGTGGCCCCCGCAACGTCCTGCGCAAACACCGAACAGGATTTAACAGCAAGGCCGTCAACATGCACCACGCAAGAGCCGCACTGACTGGTGTCGCAGCCGATATGAGTTCCGGTCAAGCCCAGCCCTTCGCGCAGAAAGGCCGACAACAGAGTGCGTCCCTCCGTTTCTGCCGACATGGACTTGCCGTTCACGGTCATCGTGACCTTCGTCATCGTCATCCTCCCTTGAAAACCTTTGATATTTTCAGTCAGGGTTCAGCCCCCGATCAGCCGCTTGAACCAACCCTTCTTCTTTTCCGCCACCGAATCAACTGCGCTCTCTGCCGCAGCCAAAAGATCGGCCTCCTCCGGTCCTTCGACTGCATCTTGAAACCGGGTAAAGAAGTCGTCCGCCATCTTCTTGGCAAAGCCGTCGATGATCCGGCTGCCCAACTGTGCGATTTTGCCGCCGACCGATGCCTCAACCTCGTAGGTCAGCCGCGTGCCTTCGGGAATGGGGTCCAGCGTCACCACCGCGCCGCCCTTGGCAAAGCCTGCCGCCCCGCCCTTTCCCTCGCCCGAAATTCTTACCGATCGGCCCTCGTCGATATCCGTCAGATGCACGACGCCGCTGAAGCGGGCCTTTACCGGGCCTACCTTCTGCACCACGGCAGCCTCGAACCCATCTGCGATGCTGCCCGTCAGGCTTTCGCAGCCCGGAATGCACTCTCGCAGCACGTCGGGGTCCAGAATGGCCTGCCAGACCGTCGCTGGATCGGCCTTGATCTCGCGCGTGTCATTCAGCTTCATGCCTCTTCCCCTTTCCCGTACATCCCCAACTTACCGGCAGATTGCCCGACCTTGGCCTGCTGGTTTCCACAAATACCCCACATGAGGACCGAAGGGTGTAACCCGTCCGGGCGCTACAAAAGGCGTAATGGTGTCAACGAATGCTGCTACCCTAAGGCGCAGTTCTGCATCTGGCTACTGGCCAGATGCAGTTGCGATGAATTAGTGCCCGCAGAACGCCGCCGATGCGCCGGTCGACCACCGCCTCGCCCTTGCAGCGCGCACCTTGTGCAGACTATGCAGTCGCGTCGCCCTTGCCGGAGAATACCATGCCCCTTACCCGTCGCGCTGCGCTTGGCCTTCTGGCAGCGCCCTTGCTGGCAGCCTGTGGCAGACGCCAAACCCCGCCGATGGCCGACCGCCGCGATCTCAACCCCGGCGAGACGCCTGAAATGCGCGCCCTGATCCGTAGATATGCCGCGGTGCACGACATCCCCGAAAGCCTGCTACACCGCGTCATCCAGCGCGAAAGTGATTACAACATTCGCGCGCGCAACGGGCCATACTATGGTCTGTTGCAGATCCTGCCGCAAACCGCGCGGACAATGGGCTATCAGGGCCCGCCCGAAGGCCTGCTCGATGCCGAAACCAACCTGCAATATGCGGGTCGCTACCTGCGCGGCGCGTGGCTTGTTTCGCGCGGCGATCAGGACCGTGCTGTCATGTGGTATGCCAAGGGTTATTATTATGAGGCAAAGCGCATGGGGCTGTTGGAAGAAACCGGCCTCAGGACCTGACATCAGTACCACGCGTCCGGAACTTCGGCCTTCCGGGCCGTGACGAAGTCTTCCAGCGCCTCGCGGACGCCTGGGTCCAGCGCAGGCGCCTCATATTCGGCCAGCCGCTTTTTCCAGAGCCGGTTTGCGCGCATCGCAGCATCCGGCGACCCGGCGGCCTCCCACTTTTCAAAAGGTTCGTTGTCGGACAACTCACTGTCCCAGAAAGCCGTCTCGTAATGTTTCATCGTGTGGCTGCACCCAAAGAAATGGTTGCCCGGCCCGACTTCGGCAAAGGCCTCGACCGCGAGTTGATCATCATCGATCTTCACCCCGTCAAGATAGCTGTGCAATGCGCCGCAAAGATCAGCGTCCAGCATGAACTTCTCGTAAGACATGCTGAGCAGCCCATCCAGAAACCCGGCCGAGTGCAGAATGAAGTTCGCCCCGCAATGCACCGCCGCCAGCATCGACATGGTGCCTTCCATCATCGCCTGCGCATCGGGCAGCTTTGATGTGGTAAAGTTGCCCGAACAGCGCAGCGGCAAGTTCAAGCGCCGCGCCAGTTGCCCGATGACCTGACTGCCAATGGCCGGTTCTGGTGTGCCAAAGGTCGGCGCGCCCGACCGCAGACTCATCGAACTCAGGAAATTGCCAAAGATCACCGGCGCGCCCTTGCGTTCCAGTTGGGTCAGCGCGCATCCCGCCATCGTTTCGGCCAGCGACTGCACGATGCCGCCAGCGCTGGTCACCGGCCCCATTGCGCCGCCAAGGATGAAAGGCACGATCACCGCTGCCTGACCGGCCCGCGCATATGCCCGCAAGCTGTGCGTCATGGTTCCGTCCCAGACCAAGGGTGAATTAACGTTCACATTGCCAAGAATAACGCAATGATCGTTCACAAACTTTTCGCCAAACAGGATCCGGCTCATCTTGATGCTGTCTTCGGCCCGCGCTTCCGACGTCACCGATCCCATGTAAGGCCGGTCCGACAACTCGATATGTGCCATCACCATATCCAGATGCCGCTTGTTCACCGCCACATCCGTCGGCTCGCAGATCGTCCCGCCTGAATGGTGAAAGTTCGGCGATGATTGCGCCAGCCTGATGAAGTTGCGAAAATCTTCCAGCGTGCCGAAGCGGCGGCCACGGTCGAGGTCCATCACGAACGGGCTGCCATAGGCGGGCGAGAATACAACGCTTCTGCCCCCAATCTGCACTGATTTGGCCGGGTTGCGTGCATGCTGGGTGAATTCGGCCGGGGCAGATTTCAGCACCTCGCGCAGCAAACCGGGCGGAAACCTGACCAGCACCCCCTGCACTTCTGCCCCCGCCCGCCGCCAGTGGTCCAGCGCCACCGCATCGTCGCGGAACTCGATCCCGGTTTCGGCCAGCACCCGGTCGGCGGCAGCTTCGATCCTGAGAAGATTTTCTTCGGACAGCACATCGTAAGGCGGGATGTTGCGGACGATGTAGGGCCGCCCGATCCCGCCGCCGCGACCTGCGCGCTGCACCTGGCGCGCCTGCCGTCCTGAACGCACCGCCTTGACGTCGCCCATCACAACCTCCCTGCCAGACGCGATCAGCAGACGCCCAACCCCGCCGTCCGTCCGCAACGGGGGCGACGGTTGAAGGTCAATTCTCGTCGTTCAGGTGATCACGTCCGGTGCGCTGCGCCCGGTATGGGGTGCAATCGCAGCCAAGGCATGCGCTGAACGTATAACCGGGGCGAGCGCGTCTTGCGGATCAAGGTCAAGGCCTGTCGGACCCGCCGCATAGCGTTCAAGATACACCCGCAATGTGGCACCTTCGGTTCCGGTACCCGACAGACGATAGACGATGCGGCTGCCATCGTCGAACAGCACCCGGACGCCCTGTTGCGTGCTGACCGACCCGTCTATCGGATCTGTATAAGCGAAATCATCCGCCGATCTGACCGTCATGCCCTCCATCTTGCGCCCAGGCAGAGCGGCCAGACTGCCGCGCAGCGCCGCGAACATCGCATCGGCCTTGTCGGTCGCGATCCCCTCGAAGTCGTGGCGGCTGTAGTAGTTGCGCCCGAATCTGGACCAATGCTCTGCCAAGATCTCTGCCACCGCTTGCTTTCGCACCGCCAGAATATTCAGCCACAAAAGGATCGCCCAAAGCCCGTCCTTCTCGCGCACATGGTCTGATCCGGTGCCAAACGACTCCTCGCCACAGATGGTGGCGCGTCCGGCGTCCAGCAGATTGCCGAAAAATTTCCAGCCTGTCGGCGTTTCATATTTGCCGATCCCCAGCGCGTCCGCGACACGGTCGGCGGCGGCAGACGTCGGCATCGACCGCGCCACCCCCTTCAGCCCCGCCTTGTAGCCCGGCGCCAGATGCGCGTTGGCAGCCAGCACCGCCAGACTGTCAGAGGGCGAGACATAGATGCCGCGTCCGACCACCATGTTTCGGTCCCCGTCGCCGTCTGATGCCGCGCCGAAATCTGGGGCGCTGTCTGAAAACATCACGTCCATCAGCGCCTTGGCCCAGGTCGGGTTCGGGTCTGGGTGCATGCCGCCGAAATCCGGTAACGGTATGGCGTTCACGACAGTCCCCTTTGGAGCACCCAGCTGATTCTCCAGTATTTCCACTGCATAGGGTCCGGTGACGGCAGACATCGAATCCATCCGTATCCGAAAGCCAGCCGCAAACATGCTGCGCAGCGCAGAAAAGTCGAAAAGGCTTTTCATCAGTTCGGCATAGTCAGCGACGGGGTCAACCACATCGACGATCATCCCGCCCAGAGCGTGACGGCCGATTTGGCCAAGGTCCACGTCGTGCGCCTCAACGATATGATATTCGGTGATCTCGGTCGTACGCCGGAACATCGCTTCGGTCACGCTTTCCGGCGCTGGTCCACCGTTAGGCATGTTGAACTTGACCCCGAAATCCTCGGTCGGGCCACCGGGGTTGTGCGACGCGCTCATGATGATGCCGCCATCCGTCTTGTTCAGGCGGATCAGATGGCTGGCCGCCGGGGTCGACAGGATCGCCCCCTGCCCCACGATCACCCGCGCCGCCCCGTTTGCCGCCGCCATCCGCAGGATCACTTGCGCCGCACGGTCGTTGAAATAGCGCCCGTCGCCACCCAGAACGAAGGTCTTCCCCTTTGCCCCCACCACGTCGAAAATCGACTGGACGAAATTCTCCAGATAGTGCCGCCCCATGAACACGGGGGTCTTCTTTCGCAGGCCAGAGGTGCCAGGCTTTTGTCCGGCAATCGGGGCGGTCTGGATGGTGGTCATCTCGGGTCTCCCTTGGGGGTTCCGGCCAGCGCACGGAACAACAGAACGGATTGTGCAGGGGCTTCCGTCAGCGCCCGCCCCGAGGTGATTTCGGGGCGCGTGGTATCAAGGATCA
>JAYSYZ010000052.1:0-5109 GCA_043727195.1 Paracoccaceae bacterium | reverse complement strand
GTCCCCGCCGCCTCGTTATAGGCCTTCTGGTTCAGGATGGTGTCCAGTGCCACCGCGGTCTTGCCGGTCTGGCGGTCACCGATGATCAGTTCGCGCTGGCCACGGCCAACCGGGATCATCGCGTCAATGGCCTTCAGGCCGGTCGCCATCGGCTCATGCACCGACTTGCGCGGGATAATGCCCGGCGCCTTCACGTCTGCCACGCGGCGTTCGGTGGTCTGGATCGCCCCCTTGCCGTCGATCGGATTGCCCAGCGCGTCGACGACGCGGCCCAGCAATGCGTCACCCGCCGGCACGTCCACGATGGATTTGGTGCGCTTGACGGTGTCGCCTTCCTTGATGTCCTGGTCGGAGCCGAAGATCACGATGCCAACGTTGTCGACCTCAAGGTTCAAGGCCATGCCACGGATGCCGCCGGGGAATTCGACCATCTCGCCCGCCTGCACGTTGTCAAGGCCGTGCACCCGGGCAATCCCGTCACCGACCGACAGCACGCGGCCAACTTCGGCCACTTCGGCATCCTGGCCAAAATTCTTGATCTGCTCTTTGAGGATCGCAGAAATCTCGGCAGCTTGAATTCCCATCACCCAACCTCTTTCATTGCATTCTGGAGTGCGGCGAGCTTCGCCTTGACCGATGTGTCGATCATGGTAGAGCCCAGCTTGACGACAAGTCCGCCGATCAGTGTTTCATCGACGGTGGTTTTCAGTTTCACGGTCTTGCCGACGCTGGCTTTCAACGTCGCAGCAAGGGTCTTGGCCTGTGCTGCCGACAGCGCGGTGGCAGAGGTGACCTCGGCCGTCATCTCGCCCTTCTCGGCGGCGATGCGGTCGGCCAGATTGCTCAGCAGATGCGGCAGCACGAACAGGCGGCGCTTTTCCGACATCAGCGCCAGGGTGTTGGCCAGCAATGCCGACAGTCCCAGCTTGGCGCCGATGGCGGCGATGACGCGGCCCTGATCCTCGCGGCTGACCACCGGCGAAGCGATGGCGGCGCGCAGTTCCGGGCTAAGCGCAAGCGCCTCGGACAGGGCGGTCGTATCGGTTTCCAGCGCCTTCAGGGCGCCCCCTTCCTTCGCCAGCTCGAACAGAGCGGTGGCGTAGCGCATGGCAATGCCCAGAGAGATCGAAGCTGGTTCGGACACGTCAACCCTTCCGCTGTTTCTGGCCTGCATTCCCCCCAAGGAACGGGCCGCTGTGCAGCACCTTGCCCAGACCGTGATCCGGGGCGTGTGCCTTGTCGTCGCGGGCGTCCTTAGCAGAGGCTTTCCGACCCCGCAACCGGGTTGCTCGCCGTTTCGTGAGTTCGTGTCACGACCGCCAGCATGGCGGCCCGGATGCAGTGGGTCGGCCAGATGGGCACCCGCCCAACCCACCGGACGGCAATCCTGCCCTCCGTCTAGTACCAACCCTTCATTCGCGGTTCAGCGCCGGCTCAGGGCTGCCGTTGCCCACCCCTTCCAGCACCCTGAGCGGCCGCCGCACCGCCGCGCCAAGGCCGCCGCGCGTCGGCGCATAAACCTGCTTTGACGCCTCTACCATCAGCACCCCGCCAGCCAGCCACGGCATCTTGCGCCCGACAGCTTCCCAGAAATCCGCGGTGCGCAGCCAGAACCGCGCGGTCGAGGGTGGCGCGAACAAGACCGACTGGCTGCGTTCGGGGGTAAAGGAATGCCGTCTGAGTTGCGCCTCCAGCTGCGCCACCGAATAGGGCCGCCCGAAACCGAACGGCGTCACATCCCGCCGCGACCACAGGCCGACCCGGTTCGGCACGATGAAGAGCGCCCGTCCGCCCGGGCCCAGCACGCGCCAGGCCTCGTCCAGCACCGCCGAGGGGTTTTCCGACGTCTCAAGCCCGTGCAGCAGCACCAGCCGGTCGACCAGGCCGGTGGGCAGCGGCCAGGCCGTTTCCTCGCTCAAAACCGAGACATTTTCCATCCCCGCCGGCCAGGGCATCACCCCCTGCGGCCCCGGCATCAGGCCAACGACCCGCCGCGCCTCGGCGAGATAGGGGCGCAACAGCGGCACCGCAAAGCCGAACCCCGCCACCGTATGCCCCTGCGCCGGGGGCCAGTGCTTGACCAGCTGATCCCGGATAGCCCGCTGCGCCACCCGGCCCAGCGCCGTGCGGTAGTAGAAGTTTCGCAGGTCCAGCACATCAAGATGCATTGCGGTTCGTCTCTCACCGGGCAATCCTTGCGCATCATACCCCGGATAAGGCCGAAGACCATGGCGCTTGAACTTGTGACGATCCCCTGCCTGACCGACAACTATGCCTACCTGATCCACGACGCCGTGTCGGGCCGGACGGCGGTGATAGATGTGCCTGACGCGGCCCCGATCCTTGCGGCCCTCAAGGCGCGCGACTGGGCCCTTTCCGACATCCTGATCACCCATCACCATGGGGATCACATCGATGGGGTGGATATGCTTCGCACTGCGACCGGCGCGCGTGTTCACGGCGCCAAGGCGGATGCGCACCGCCTGCCGCAGCTGGATCAGTCGCTGATCGAGGGTGATACGGTCGCAATCGGTGAACATGTCGGCACCGTCATCGACGTTTCCGGTCATACCGTCGGCCACATCGCCTTTCACTTTGCGGACAGCCGCCTCGCCTTCACCGCCGACAGCCTGATGGCCGGGGGCTGCGGCCGCCTGTTCGAAGGCACGCCCGCGCAGATGTGGACCAGTCTGTCGAAACTGGCAGCCCTGCCGCACGACACGCTGATCTGTTCGGGCCATGAATACACCGCGTCGAACCTGCGTTTCGCTGCCACCCTTGAACCCGGCAACGCCGACCTTATCTCACGTATCGAACGGGTCGCGACAGCGCGCCGCGAAGGCCGCTCTACTGTTCCGTCACCGCTGGGGGAAGAACTGGCGACCAATCCGTTCCTGCGCGCACACCTGCCGCAGATAAAAGCGGCGGTGGGTCTGCCTGACGCGGCTGATGCCATGGTTTTCGCTGAAATCCGTGCCAGAAAAGACAAGTTTTAAGGGTGTGATATCACAAATGATGTGAGGACGGTCACGAAACCCCTTCGGAATGCAAATACCGCTTGAAGTGCGGAAAATAAAACCGAACTTTAAGATTATGAGGCCACGGTTGGATCGGGCCCGAAGGCCCTCCGACCCGCAGGACAGGAGCACAGCAAGTGCCTTCGTTTTCGACAACACTCGAGCAAGCTATCCACGGTGCCCTGGCCTTGGCCAACGCCCGTCGCCATGAACTCGCAACGCTGGAACATCTGCTTCTGGCGCTGATCGACGAACCCGACGCCTCCCGCGTGATGAAGGCATGCTCGGTCAACCTCGATGATCTGCGCAAGACCCTCACCGATTTCATCGACGACGATCTGTCCACCCTCGTCACCGATGTCGAAGGGTCCGAGGCGGTGCCGACCGCCGCCTTCCAGCGGGTGATCCAGCGCGCCGCCATCCATGTGCAATCCTCGGGCCGGACCGAAGTGACCGGCGCGAACGTGCTGGTCGCCATCTTTGCCGAACGCGAAAGCAATGCCGCCTACTTCCTGCAGGAACAGGATATGACGCGCTATGATGCGGTGAATTTCATCGCCCACGGCGTCGCCAAAGACCCGTCCTACGGTGAACCGCGCCCGGTGCAGGGCTCGGACGAACCGCACGAGACGCCCAAGGCCGAGGCCGGCGAGGTGAAGGAATCCGCCCTGTCTAAATACTGCGTCGATCTGAACACCAAGGCGCGCAAGGGCGACGTCGACCCCCTGATCGGCCGCGAGATGGAGGTGGAGCGTGCCATTCAGGTGCTCTGCCGCCGCCGCAAGAACAACCCGCTGCTGGTCGGCGACCCCGGCGTTGGCAAGACCGCCATCGCCGAAGGCCTGGCCCGCAAGATCATCAACGGCGAAACGCCCGAGGTTCTGGCGAAAGCCACGATCTACAGCCTCGACATGGGCGCGCTTTTGGCAGGCACCCGCTATCGCGGTGATTTCGAAGAACGGCTGAAGGCCGTGGTCAAGGAAATGGAGGATCACCCCGACGCGATCCTGTTCATCGACGAGATTCACACCGTCATCGGCGCAGGTGCCACCAGTGGCGGGGCGATGGATGCCTCGAACCTGCTGAAGCCGGCGCTGCAAGGCGGCAAGATGCGCTGCATGGGTTCCACCACCTACAAGGAATTCCGCCAGCACTTTGAAAAGGACCGCGCCCTTGCGCGCCGGTTCCAGAAGATCGACGTGAACGAACCCTCGGTCCCCGACACAATCAAAATCCTGATGGGCCTGAAACCGCACTTTGAGGAACATCACGACCTGAAATACACCAACGACGCGATCAAGTCGGCGGTGGAACTTGCTGCGCGCTACATCCATGACCGCAAACTGCCCGACAGCGCGATTGACGTCATAGATGAGGCCGGGGCCGCACAGCATCTGTTCGTGGAATCCAAACGCCGCAAAAGCCTTGGCGTGAAAGAGATCGAAGCGGTGGTCGCCAAGATCGCCCGCATCCCGCCAAAGACCGTGTCGAAAGACGATGCCGAAACACTGCGTGATCTGGAAAAGACGCTGAAGCGCGTGGTTTTCGGCCAGGACAAGGCGGTCGCGGCCCTGTGCAGTGCCATCAAGCTGGCCCGCGCGGGCTTGCGCGAACCGGAAAAGCCCATCGGCAACTACCTTTTCGCCGGGCCGACCGGGGTTGGAAAAACCGAAGTTGCGAAACAGCTGGCCTCCAGCCTTGGCGTGGAACTGATCCGCTTCGACATGTCTGAGTATATGGAGAAACACGCCGTCTCCCGCCTGATCGGCGCTCCCCCCGGCTATGTCGGCTTTGATCAGGGCGGTATGCTGACCGATTCTGTCGATCAGCATCCGCATTGCGTGCTGCTGCTGGACGAGATGGAAAAGGCCCACCCGGACGTCTACAACATCCTTTTGCAGGTGATGGACCACGGCAAGCTGACCGACCACAACGGTCGCACCGTCGATTTCCGCAACGTGATCCTGATCATGACTTCGAACGCCGGGGCCCGTGAACAGGCGCAGGCGGCGATCGGCTTTGGCCGCGAACGCCGCACAGGTGAAGATACCGCCGCGATCGAGCGGACCTTCACGCCGGAATTCCGCAACCG
>JAYSYZ010000051.1:0-5120 GCA_043727195.1 Paracoccaceae bacterium | reverse complement strand
GGGTGCCGCCAGAGACGCCGCCGTCGTCGTAGCGGTCCGGCACCAGCACCCAACCCTCGGCACGCTGGCTGGCAACATAGGCCTCGCCGGACTCCCGTTGCGCGTCGAGGCTGTTGAACGCCTGGTCCAGACCCTCCTCGGAGGATTTCCGGGTGTAGACTGCGCAGCGCAGTTTTCGGACGATCGGTTTGATCAGCGCGTTCATGTGCGCCTCCTGTGGTTCTTCAGCCCGAAGAACACCCAGCCGTTCCAGCGCGTGCCGGTGATGGCGCGGGCGATAGCCGACAGTGACCGGTATGGACGCCCCTGCCATTCAAAGCCGGCTTGCGTCACCGTGACGATCTGTTCGACGCCCTGCCATTCGCGCAGCAACCGCGTGCCGGTAATCGGCCTGTCGCGATCCATGCGGACGCTGCGCTTCGTCCTGTCGCCGCCGTCCAGTTCCTCACCCAGCTGTTCCAGCCGTCGGATGGTCTCGGGCTTCAGCCCGCCGTAGGCCAGTTCCTGGATCCGGTACGCCAGACGGCTTTCCAGGTAGCGGCGGTTGAACGGCGGCGGCTCGCTGTCGAAGAGATCGCGCCACTGCGCC
This sequence comes from Paracoccaceae bacterium, assembly GCA_043727195.1. Classification (GTDB taxonomy): domain Bacteria; phylum Pseudomonadota; class Alphaproteobacteria; order Rhodobacterales; family Rhodobacteraceae; genus JAUYQR01. Next base: position 4,531 of record JAYSYZ010000051.1, on the reverse strand, counting down.
TTCAGGTCGGGCGTCGGCGTGGTCTTTAACGCCGCCAGGCGCGCCGGGATGGGATCGTGGTTAGTCATGCGGTTCTCCGTTGGGTCGGAGTTGCATGTGCGCTCTGGTCGGGCGGAGAGGGTAGACAACTTTCTCCAATGGCGTCAGATAGTTCGCTTGACTGCCGCTGCATCAGGCGAACCAAGCCAAGGGCGAGTATCCGGCAAAGTTGGTTGCGACGTTCGGACTGTGACAACAAGTTCGGGGCGATCGGATTAGGGCCAGACATGGCAGACCTTTCGGGTTCATCTGCCAGTCAAAGGCCAGTCTAAAAACTGAAATGGGACAGGAGCCCCAAAAAATCTGTCGGTGAGGATTCAGTTTGAAAACTTTGGCGAACTGCCGCAGCATTCAGCTTCAGGTTGAATGGTTAAAGGTTGGAATTTGCCATGACTCGGAATGTGTTTCAAAATGGCGCAGCGCTCTTCAGGGTAATAGAAGATTCACCTGCCAAGCATCTGCGGTCGTTTTTTCTGCAGCTGGACGATAACTTTCGTCCCGTCCACCAAGGTGTGGAAGTAGCTGCTGCCAGCGCAACAGATGACGACCTTTTCCGGAACCGGGTCCTTCAGCACTTCAATAAGATGACGCGCGACGAAGTTGAGCCCATCGAGGTGGAATGTCGACGTGTCCTGGATCTAACCGAGGCAAGGGGGCCGACTTCGCTGAAGACAATCATCGAGCGTCAACTGAGCAACGAAGACTGTGAGGAGTTCGATGAGCAGCCCGGCGACCTCGCGAGAAGTCTGTGGGCTCACGTCAAACATCGCAAGGAGTTTGACGATGCCGTTAGCTTCAAGGCCATTCGGTCCTGGCGCAATGCCGGTCGACTGTATGCCGCATTCAACGTCGATCTCGATGGAAAAGGCGGGCGCTTTAGCGCAGCAGAAGTAGATCCAGAGAGGCTAGCTGGCGCGATCGGCAAGAAGCTGAAGACAAGCCGAAGCCTTTCCATCAGTTTGATCGACCTACCCAAGGTCCCTGAACACCTGCCTGCAGTGCTGGTAATCGTTCGGTTCGCAGGTCAGCAGACGAGCGTTGCAACTCATGGCGAGAGCGGCGAACGGCGACTGCTCTATTACTTGCCTCAAGACGAAGCCGTTCTGATCTATACGCCAGCTGACGAGCGGATCGAGGTCGCGGCCACCCGAGCGGTAGTACGCAATGCTGTGGCGCAGTGCTTTGCGTCCGAGACACTGCGGCAAGATTTGTCCGCAAAACCCCTCGTTTCTGCGACGTATGACACCTCGCGTTTCCTCAGATCTATGGACTTGCCGCTGCCGGAAGTGAGCGGTTTCACGGTGCTGTCAGCCAAGCTCGCTGATCTCGAACTGCGCGTCGAAAACTGGCAGACGCGTCTGGCCCTCAGGGCTGGTGGAACAGCGGAAATGGAAGCTTTGGTGGAACGCTACCTCGGTCCCTCAGGCGTATTGCGTCGGGCTTTGGGCGTCTCCAAGCTTCTGATCGTTGTAAGTTACCAGCAGCAAGACGACGAGACGCGGCGAATATTGGAAATCGCTGTGTCAGATGGCAACAGCTGCAGCCTGAACTCGGAGCGTGATCCGGTCATCCGGAACTTTGGACGCAAGCTTCTTGAAGCGTGGGGGTTGCTTCGAGCGTTCTGTGACATTGACGATGACCAAGCGATAGACCTTATTCCGGTCATGGCCGAGCTATGGGAATTGGATCAGAAAACGCAGAACGGAAGCTATTTCGTCTCGCGCGGCATTCATACGAAGCCGTTGGAGGATGCCCGTTTGATCCGCAAGAAGGAGGTCGAACCGAAGCTTTTGGAAGAAGAGGAAGATGAGGAAATCGAGGGTCCGACAATGGCGGACCGAACCATCTACGCCGTCGATTTGGACTGGGTGCACGAGCGACTTTTGACGGCGCTCAAAAGCGTTGTGGACGCTGCGGCACCAGAAGATCTTCCGAGGAGTCTTGCATTTATTGGACTGGTGCGGATCGACGAACGGGACGTAAATTGTTACCTTGCCCGCGGTCTCGACCAGTTGAAAACTTTTACGTCAGTTGATGAGCACCTGCGGGGCCGTTCCGGTTCTGGACCGGGGATCGTGTTCACCGGCAAAGCGGTTGGCCCGCGCCTGATCGGTGCAAACGTTGTCGTACCTGTCGTGAAGCATCACGGTGAAAAGCTAGACATCGGCGTCGACCGAACTGCTGTCGCCGCCGCATTCCGCAATGGGCGAAGTCTGGCGCTTGGAGCAGGCACGTTGGAGCTGGTCGAGGACTTGGACCATGCAGCGGCTCGCCTTCACGTGCCTGGTGAGGACCCGCTCGATCTGTTCAGTGAACCTGCGGTAATTGCATTTCGGCTCTTGGTCGATGCCGCGAGGCGAGGAGCACCCGGTGTGGCGTCGGGCGAGCTGATTAAGAATAGTGGGTCTACTGGTTTCGAACAAATGATCGGCCGGACGCGTTGGCCGATCGTAAAAACCTACGTTGAACCGAACGGCCCGCGGCGCTGGAAGCTCAAAGGATACTGATCTGAAAGTGGCGTCGATTGTTCATCGATGGACACCCCTATTGGGCGTCGATGGAAGCATGTGATCCTTGGAAGGCTCCGTAACCACAGGAGCCTCCTATGGCCTATCCGACCACCACCCGTCTTTCGACTCGCACCACTCCCTTCGTCCCGTCGGTCCTCGAACCCAGCGAATGGCGGTGCGTTGAGTGCCGCAAGCTGCTTGGGGTGCGCCATGGCGCGCTCCTGCACATCCGGCTTAAACGCCACAACTACCTGGTGAGCCTGCCCGTCGAGGCGACCTGCCACGGCTGCGACACTCCCAACCGAACCTGACCTGACGCGGGCGCCCCATCGGCGCCCGTTTCGCTTTTCCACATTTCGTAACCCTCTGTAAGCCCCCGTGAGGCGCCAGACGCCCGGCCGAAAGGCTGGACGTCATGCGCGCCTCCTGGTCCGCGTTCCATCTGCAATTGCTTACCCTTTGTCACCGCCGGTCCGCCGAGCAGCTCTTTGATCAGATGCGAGGGCGTCACTCCGTTCTGGCAGGGGTGACCTGCGTCGACGCGCTATTGGATCGTCAACACAGCACGAATGATCCATCGGAGCCGCGCCATGCCGTAGTGTGCGCCCTCGTCGTCGAAGCGCAGGGTGTTGGCCCATCCTCCGATCTGGCTGCAATCATCCTGATCCTTGCCCTCTGGCCAGGGCTTGACGTGGTCCGTCACCGACTTTGGCGCGATTGGCCAGACAGTCGCCACGATCTCGCCGACCACATTCTCGGGCAAATTGCGATCGCCATTCGCCGTCTGAACCTCGCATCGGTGCAAAAAGTGGCGGCGACGCTGATCATGAATACAGAGCGCGATATCCGTCGGGCATATCTGAAACGTAATACGGTGCGGCGCAGAGAACTGGAGAGCCACGACAGCCTTCAGGATGTCGCCGATCCCGCTTGCAACGATCACTTCATGGATATCGACACCTGGCGCAACCGCCTGCTTCCAGTACTGGGACGGGATACAGAGCTTTTCCTGCGCATCATTACCCTCGGAGAGACACAGGCAGAGGCCGCCAGGGCGCTTGGCCTTTCGCACGATGCCGCCCGCAAGCGCCATCAGCGGGCCATGACGAAACTCGCTGCCCTGCATAATAATCCAAGCGATCTGTCCCATTCCGACGCGCCGCTTGGCCTTTGACCTAGGAGATGCCCGTGAGTTCGGGCCCATCGAAAGGTTCGAAGATGGACGAGGAGACCGACTACCAAAAGCTGCCCGGCTATTTCCGGGCGTGGGATCTGGCACAGGTCGTCTTGTCCGGCCGCAAGTATCGGATCGAGGACGTCGGCGTCATGTCAGACGGTGGTGTTCTCTTCGCAGTCTATGTCGCTGTGATGCAGGGGGTGACCTGACATGACAGGCAATGACGATCTGCCGGACCGCCTGACGCGGCCGGAGCTCGCCCACTTCTGGCGAGTCAGCACGCGCACGATCGAGCGCCACGAAATAGCGGGCATCGGACCGAGGCCGATCCGCATTGGGGGCCGGGTGCTTTACCGGCGCGAAGACGTTCTGGCCTGGGAGGAATGCCAGCGGGCACCTGGAGGTGGTCATGACCAGTCCGGCAACTGATCGACAGGACGAAGCAACCGACCAGGCAAGCGAAGGCTCGCCTGCCGCCATCAAGCGCCATGCCATCCAGTTCGCGACAGGTGCTGGTCAATCGGACACGCATGCGCTTATTCTAAGCGACGGCAGACATAACCCTCATCCGACCGCGGGTACAGACTATCGCACGATCTCAGCGCCCGAGATCGCTGCCATGGTTTTGTCGCCGCAACGGGTCCCGAAGGAGACAGCCCGCTGGTTCATGCCCTCGTCCTACATTGCCTGGGATGCGCGCAATCATGCAGTCCAGCGGGAGCGAGGTTCCTACTGGTGGTTCTGCATCGACCTTGACAAGAACGATCTGTCGCTGCGTTACGTGCAGGAGGTGTTGGGTTCCGTC
>JAYSYZ010000050.1:0-42418 GCA_043727195.1 Paracoccaceae bacterium | reverse complement strand
TCTTTGCCGCCGGCAGGAGGCTGGCTTCGATATCTTCGACGCGGCCATTCATGTTGCCACCCATCGGATGAATCTTGAACAGATCGGCGCCGCCGATGTGCACCGCGCTGCGCACCGGCACCATCTGCAACTCTACCGCCATGATCCGCAGATGCTGCAGCGCAGAGCTGGCACCCATCGAGCCATAGGCAATGGCCCCCATCGGCTTGCGCACCCATTCCTTGGCGGCCTGATCCATCGCGTTCTTCAGGGCACCGGTGACCGAGCGGTTGTATTCGGCGACGACGAAGATGAATCCATCGAACTCCGCCAGTTTGTTTTGCCATTTCACCGCGTTCGGGTCTTGCGAGGGCATCCAGCTGTTCGAGGCCCCCTCATCGAACAGGGGCAGGTCGAAATCGCGTAGGTCGACCAGTTCGACCGTCATGTCATCACGCGCCTGCGCCTGTTTCAGCATCCACTGTGCCGGTTTGTCGGCAAAACGGGTGGCACGGGTCGACCCGATGATCAGGCCGATGTGGGGTTTCTTGCTCATTATCGTCATCCTTGGGTTAAACGCAGCTCGCCACCGTAATGTGGCCCCCCACGCCCGCCTGCCAATTCCATGCCCCCGCGCCGTCCCTGTGCATCCCCGCACGGACCCTTGCCGCCGGGCCGTCACAGTGATTTATCTGACGGCATGACCAAACCAAGCGACAACCCGGCTGATCCGTTCAAAAAGGCCCTGGCCGAAGCGACCCGCACCATGGCGGACGATCCCGACATGACGGTGACCTATTCGGTGGATCCCGCGGGGATGAATGCCGAAGGCGTGCGTCTGCCACAGATCAGCCGCCGGATGACCCGCGACGAAGTGCTTTTGGCGCGCGGTACTGCCGATGCCTTTGCCCTTCGCCGCAAGTTCCATGATGCCGCCGTGTCGAACCGCTACTGTCCCACCGGGCAGCTGGCCCGCGACATCTATGACGCGATGGAAACTGCCCGCTGCGAGGCGGTCGGGGCGCGCGATATGCCTGGCACCGCCGGCAATATCGACGCCAAGATCGCGAACGATGCCGACCGCAAAGGCTATGGCCAGATCACCAATTCTGCCGATGCGCCGCTGCCGGTTGCTGCAGGCTACCTTGTCCGTCATCTGGCGACGGGTCGCGACATGCCGAAATCGGCCGCCAACGTGATGGACCTGTGGCGTGGGTTCATCGAAGATCATGCGGCAGGAACGCTGCAAAACCTCGATCATGTTCTTGCCGATCAGGCCGCGTTTGCCCGGCTTACCCGCAAGGTAATCTCTGACCTTGGCTACGGTGACCAGCTGGGCGACGACCCCGACGCCCCGGACGAAGACGAGGCGGGCCAGGACGCTGAAGAGGATCAGGACGCCCCCGACTCAGCGGGCGACGAAGAGCAGGATAGCGAGGACAGTGAAGCCACGCCCGAGCGTAGCCAGGAAGACCAGCAGGACCAGAGCCAGGCCCAGGCGACGATGGAAGACAGCGCCGAGATGGAGCAGGGCGACGAGGCCGAGATGCCGGAAGGCGAGGCCCCGCTGGAGCCGCCACCGCCCGCCCCCTATTCCGACGCCGACCCGAACTACACTGTCTACAGCACGGATTATGACGAGGAAATCAAGGCCGAAGACCTTGCGGAACCCGCCGAGTTGGAACGGCTGCGCGCCTATCTCGACCAACAGTTGGAACCGCTGAAAGGCGCGGTCAGCCGCCTTGCCAACAAACTGCAGCGCCGTTTGCAGGCACAACAGAACCGCAGCTGGGATTTCGATCTGGAGGAAGGCACGCTTGATGCGGGGCGTCTGGCCCGAGTGGTGGCCAACCCGACGACCCCGCTGTCTTTCAAGCAGGAAAAGGATACCGAGTTTCGCGACACCTGCGTGACGTTGCTTCTGGACAACTCCGGCTCGATGCGGGGCCGCCCGATTTCCATCGCCGCAATCTGTGCTGACGTGCTGGCGCGTACGCTGGAACGTTGTTCGGTCAAGGTCGAAATCCTTGGCTTTACCACCCGGGCCTGGAAGGGGGGCCAAGCGCGCGAACGCTGGCTGGCACAGGGTCGCCCGTTGGCCCCCGGCCGCCTGAACGATCTGCGCCACATCATCTACAAATCCGCCGATGCGCCGTGGCGGCGGGTTCGCCCGAACCTGGGGCTGATGATGAAGGAGGGGCTTTTGAAGGAAAACATCGACGGCGAAGCGCTGGAATGGGCGCATCGGCGCATGATGGCCCGGCCCGAGGCGCGGCGCATTCTGATGGTGATTTCCGACGGCGCGCCGGTCGATGACTCTACCTTGTCCGTCAACCCCGCGAATTACCTCGAGAAACACCTGCGTGACGTGATCGCCATGGTCGAACGCCGCCGCGCGGTGGAACTGATCGCCATCGGCATCGGCCACGATGTGACCCGCTATTACAACCGCGCCGTGACGATCACCGATGTGGAGCAGCTGGCGGGTGCCATGACCGAACAACTGGCCGGGTTATTCGAGGTGGACCCGAAGAAACGCGCCCGGGCGCTGGGAACGCGGCGGGCCGGATAGCGGGTTCAGCGTCACGTCGACAAGCGAGCCCACCAGCCGGCCGCCGCCGCGCATTTGCAGAAGGAAAACCCTTCATGATCCAGACCTTCGACAGCCCCGCCACGCCGGAACAGGGCCCGCCGCGACTGGCAGCCCTGCGCGCCGCGATGGCAGCTGCCGGCGTCTCCGGCTTTCTCATCCCCCGTGCGGATGCGCATCAGGGCGAGTATGTCGCGGCGCGGGACGACCGGTTGCAATGGCTGACCGGCTTTACCGGATCGGCAGGGTTCTGCATTGTCTTGACCGAGGTGGCGGGCATCTTCATCGACGGGCGTTACCGCACGCAAGTCAAGGCGCAGGTGGACCTAACCGTTTTCACCCCCGTGCCGTGGCCGGAAACCAAGCCGGGCGACTGGATCAGGGCGCATCTGGAAGAGGGGACCATCGGTTTTGACCCATGGCTGCACAGCAAGGACGAGATTGAGAAACTTGAGGCATCGCTTGACGGCAGCAAAGTAAAACTCAGTTCTACCGACAATTTGGTCGATCTGATCTGGCCCGGCCAGCCCGCCCCGCCGAAGGGCCGCGCCTTCCTGCATCCCGAAGCCTTGGCCGGTGAGGCAAGCGCCGACAAGCGCGCCCGACTGGCCGATACCTTGCGGCAAGCAGGGCACAAGGCTGCGGTGATTACCCTGCCCGACAGCATCTGCTGGCTGTTGAACATCCGTGGTGGGGATGTGCCGCGCAACCCGATCGTGCACGGGTTCGCCCTATTGCACGACGATGCGCGCGTCACCCTTTTCGCCGATCCGGCCAAGTTCGACACCGCCACCCGCGCCCATCTTGACCCCGATGTCACGCTTAGCCCGCCCGAGGCTTTTCTTCCCGCACTTCGCACCCTGACCGGCCCCGTCCGCGTTGACCGCACCAGTGCCCCCCTCGCCATTTGGCAAGAGATGGAAACCGCCGCGATCGCCGTCGAATGGGCCGAGGATCCCTGCCGACTTCCGAAAGCCCGCAAGAATGCCGGCGAGATTGCCGCGACGCGCGAGGCGCATCTGCGCGATGGTGCCGCGATGGCGGAATTCCTGTGCTGGCTTGATGATCAGGCCCCGACCGGCTCCCTGACCGAAATCGCCGTCGTGCGCGCGCTGGAAGGATTCCGCCGCGCCACGAATGCGCTGCACGATATCAGCTTTGATACCATCAGCGGTTCCGGGCCTAACGGTGCGATCATCCACTACCGGGTCACCGAGGCGACCAATCGCCAGATCGGCCAGAACGAACTTCTGCTGGTCGATTCCGGCGCGCAGTATGCCGACGGCACCACCGACATCACCCGCACCATCGCCATCGGCGATCCCGGCGACGAGGCGCGCGCCTGCTATACCCGCGTGCTGCAGGGCCTGATCGCGATCAGCCGCCTGCGCTTTCCGCAAGGGCTTGCCGGCCGCGATCTGGATGCCATCGCGCGCTACCCCTTGTGGCTGGCGGGGCAGGATTACGACCACGGCACGGGCCACGGCGTCGGCGCGTTCCTGTCGGTTCACGAAGGGCCGCAGCGCCTGTCACGCCTGTCAGAAGTGCCGCTGGAGCCGGGGATGATCCTGTCAAACGAACCCGGCTATTACCGCGAGGGCGCGTTCGGCATCCGGCTGGAAAACCTGATCGTTGTCGAGACCGCCCCGTCATTGGGCGACAACCGGGCGCACCTGAGTTTCGAAACCCTCACCTACGCCCCGTTCGACCTGCGTCTGATCTTGATTGCCGACCTTGCCCCCGGCGAACGCGCCTGGCTGAACAGCTACCATTCCGCCGTTCTGGATAAACTTGCCCCCCGCGTGTCGGGCACTACCCTTAACTGGTTGCAGACAGTCTGTGCCCCGATCTGAGGATGCCATGGCCACCCATATCAAGATGACCCCCGCCGCCACCCCGGTGACCATTACTGCAGGCGGAACGCCGTTGGGCACCACCACCCGGGCGATTGAGATGAAAGAGGGCAGTTATCCGCCCGTGCTGTACATTCCACGGGCCGATATCGACATGACCAGACTGGCGCGTACCGACCGTGCAAGTACGTGTCCGCACAAGGGAAAAGCCAGCTATTTCAGCGTAATCACCCCGGAGGGCACTCTGGAAAACGCGGTCTGGTCGTATGAGGCGCCGCTTCCTGACATGCAGGCCATCGCGGGTCATCTTGCCTTTTACACCGACAAGGTCAGCGTCACGCGGCGCTAGCCACCGACCGGATCCGTTCCACCATCGCGCGCAGGCCATTCGACCGCTGGGCGCTGAGATGCCCGTTAAGCCCCAGCCGCCCCAGTTCCGCCACCGCATCGACGCGGGCAACCTCTGGCAGGGGCAGCCCGGCGTAGAGCGCGTGCAGGACGGCGATCAGCCCGCGCACGATCATCGCATCGCTTTCGCCCTCGAAATCGAACCGGCCTTCGGCAATTACCGGCCGCAGCCAAACCTGACTTGCGCAGCCGTGCACCTTCAGCGCTGGAACCTTGAAGCTGTTGTCCAGGGGCGACATGGCTTTGCCCAAATCGATCACATGCCGATACCGGTCCTCCCAATCGTCAAGGAATTCGAAGGTTTCGGCGATTTCTTCAAAGGCTTTGGTGGCCATGCATTCCTCCGCACGCTGGCATTGAGGTAAGCTCGCCACCGTCAAACGTCCAGCCCGCAACAGCGCTTTTCAAACGCGGCATCATCGGCTACCCAAGGGGGACAGTCCGAGGAACCTTAACCATGTCCGCCCGTCCCCTTGCGCTTTTGACACTTTGCCTCGTTCTCGCGGGCTGCGGCGGCCTGCGGGAAAGCCGCCTCAACCCGTTAAACTGGTTCGGCAAATCGCAGCCGCGCGAGACCATCGTCTTGCAGGAAAAGCCCGGCGATCCGCGCCCCTTGGTCGATGCCGTGCTGGGCATGACGGTGGAACCGATCCCCGGCGGGGCGATTGTGCGCGCCACGGGCCAGACGCCGACGCAAGGCTGGTGGAAGGCTGAACTGATCGCCCTGCCCGTCGATGAGAACGGTACGCTCGTCTACGAATTCCGGCTGTTGCCGCCGATAACCCGCACCGATGTGAACACCCCGCAGTCGCGGCAGGTGACGGTGGGCATCTACATCTCGGACTACAAACTCGAAGGCCTGCGCGAGATCGTCGTGCAAGGCGCCACCAACGCCCGCGCGGCGCGGCGCTGAGGGCGCGTCAAAGTATCGCGGGGAAGTTTTCTTCGCCGGTGACCGGGACCGGCTACTAAAGCACTACCACCCGCACTTCGTTGCCCCTGGCCGACAGCGCGATCTCGCCCCTGCACAGCCTGATCGCATCGTCGCCGAACGCTTCGCGGCGCCAGCCGGTCAGCGCCTCCAGCTCCCGGTCCCCGGCGGCAATCGCATCAAGATCGGCGCTTGACGCGATCAGGCGCGGTGCCACGCCCAGACTTTCGGACTTTGCCTTCAGCAGCACGCGCAGCAGGTCTGCCAGCGCTGGGTTGACCTGCATCTGATCGCGGCTGGCATCGACCTTTGGCATATCCTCGGGCCGCATCTCCAGCCCTGCTTTCACTGCCGCCAGAATACCGTCTGCAATCTCGGATTTGCGGCCCTCGCGCATCAGGAGGCGCGACCGGCCCAGTTCTTCGGCATTTCCGGGCCGGGTCGATGCCAGTTCCAGCAGCGCATCATCTTTCATCACCCGCGACCGCGGCACATTCTGGGTCTGCGCATAAACCTCGCGGAACCGCGCCAGTGCCTTGACCACCGCCAGAAACCGGCCAGAGGTGGTCCGCGTCTTGATCCTGAGCCAGGCCTCGTCGGGCTCCACCGTATAGGTCGCCGGATCGGTCAGGACGGCCAGTTCCTCCTCGACCCAGCCCGCCCTGCCGTTCTTTTTAAGCTGGGTGGCCAAAAACTCGTAAATCACCCGCAGATGCGTGACATCCGCCAGCGCATAATCCTTCTGCGCGTCCGACAAGGGCCGGCGCGACCAGTCGGTAAAGCGCGAGGTCTTGTCGAGGTTTTCCTTGGCGATCTTCTTGACCAGCGTCTCGTAACCGACCTGCTCGCCGAACCCGCAGACCATGGCGGCGATCTGGGTGTCAAACAGCGGTTTGGGAAATACCCGGCCCTCGACGAAAAAGATCTCCAGATCCTGCCGCGCGGCGTGGAACACCTTCACCGTCGCCTCGTGCCGGAACAAATCGTAAAGCGGATCCATCGACATCGCGTGGCCTTCGATCGGGTCGACCAGTACCGCCTCGCCCTCGCCCGGCAGCGCCATCTGGATCAGGCACAGCTTTGACCAGTAGGTCCGCTCGCGCAGAAACTCGGTGTCGATGGTCACATAAGGCGCGGCCTTGGCAGTCTCGCAATAATCGGCGAGGTCTTTGGTGGTGGTGATGGTGCGCATGGCCGTCCTTTCGACATCGCGGGGTCATCCCGCCCTTGGGTGTCCCGCTATAAGCGCCAAGGTGGGGCTTGGAAAGACCCCTGCTTTGCGCCCAGCGGTCGCACTGAACGGGGCCGCCATACCGGCAGACGTTCGGACCCACCGACACATTCGCCGACTGATCAAAAATGAAAGCGCGCCAGGAGCCCCCGGTGATCAGACCCCAACAGGGGGCGCAACTCCAGGCTTGCGCCGCCGGGGGCCATCACTTGATCAATCGGCAGCACCAAAAGCGGCCCGAATTCCGGAAAAGTGCCGCGTACCGGCGCCGCCGGTTTGACCCGCGCTGCGGCTCTGATCGCGGCCAGTGCTGCCGACCACGGGACCATGTTGAAATCCCCGGCCACCACGACCGGCCCTTCCAGTTGTTGCAGAACCGGCAGCAGCGATTGCAGATGTGATGCCTGCCGGTAAGGCCATGGCCAGTGCATGTGGATCGACACCAGCCAGACCCGCCCCGCAGGCATCTCTGCCTGCAGGGCGGCCAAGCCCATAGTACAGGTCTCGCTTCCGGCCACGACCGGCCAGCGCGTTGCCACCGCAGTGCCGCCAACCTGCAGGAACGGGCAATAGACCTGCCCTGGCAGCACATCCGCCAGCGCCGCGAGCAGCGGCTGGTTCTGCGACGACACCTCTTGCAAGGTCAGCACGTCGGGGTCCATCGCCCGGATATCCGCCTCCAGGCCCGGCAGATCATCGTTCCGGAACAGCATGTTCTTTTGATACAGCCGCCAGTCGCCTGCTACGCCCGCCTGCTGGTGATCCAGCAGCAGCGGTGCGCCCGCCAGGGTGGCCACAACCAGCCCGACCTCCCCCAGCAGCCGATTTCGCAAGACCAGACACACTGTCGCCAGCGTTGCCAGCGCCGTCGCCGCCTGCACCCGGAATACCGCAAAACTATCCCCCGCCGGATGCAACCACCCAAGATAGCCCAGCCCCAACACCAGTATCAGCACAGTCACGCTTGCCGCCGATCCCCACCTAAGAAACCGCATCAAACCCCCGCCGCAATTTCACATGACAGTGACGCCGGTACCAACCAGTCGCAAGGGCGGCAGACCCTACCCGTCCGCCACGCGCCTCTGCTTTGGCCCCTGCCACACGCGGCGGAACGCCAACTGTCCTGCCGCATTGGGCGGCATTTGCTGCCGTCACATTATCTGGCATTCCGGGGGCTACCTGTCATGCCTTTCCCGCCGTTGGCTTGTGCCACGCGGCATCGCAGTCTAAGGGGGCGACATGTGCGCCGCCACCCAGAGGTTCTGATGATCCCCCGCTATTCCCGCCCCGAGATGGTCGCCCTGTGGTCGCCGGAAACCAAGTACCGCATCTGGTTCGAGATCGAGGCCCATGCCTGCGATGCGCTGGCAGCGCTGGGTGTGATCCCCGAGGCGAATGCAAAAGCCATCTGGAAGGCCCGCGACGTGACCTTCGACGTCGCCCGCATCGACGAGATCGAGGCCGTCACCAAGCACGATGTCATCGCCTTTCTGACCCATCTTGCCGAACATATTGGTGCTGACGACGCCCGCTTCGTGCATCAGGGGATGACATCGTCGGACGTGCTGGACACCACGCTGAACGTCCAGCTTGTCCGCGCCACCGACCTTTTGCTTGCTGGTCTGGACCGGGTGCTGACAGCCCTGAAAGCCCGCGCTTTCGAGCACAAGGACACCGTCCGCATCGGCCGCAGCCACGGCATCCACGCGGAACCGACGACGATGGGCCTGACCTTCGCCCGCTTCTATGCAGAAATGGCCCGCAACCGCGCCCGGTTGATCAACGCCCGCGCCGAGATCGCCACCGGTGCGATTTCCGGCGCGGTTGGGACCTTTGCCAACATCGATCCCCGCGTCGAAGAACATGTCTGTGCGAAACTCGGCCTCGCCCCGGAACCGATCTCCACCCAGGTAATTCCCCGCGACCGCCACGCCATGTTCTTTGCCACCCTTGGCGTGATCGCCTCTGGCATCGAAAACGTTGCCACCGAAATCCGTCACATGCAGCGCACTGAGGTTCTTGAGGCCGAGGAGTTCTTTTCACCCGGCCAGAAGGGCAGCAGCGCCATGCCGCACAAGCGCAACCCGGTGCTGACCGAAAACCTGACCGGCCTCGCCCGCCTTGTGCGCATGGCGGTTGTTCCGGCAATGGAGAACGTGACCCTTTGGCACGAGCGCGATATCAGCCATTCCAGCGTTGAACGCGCCATCGGCCCAGACACCACGATCACGCTTGATTTCGCGCTGCACCGGCTGGCCGGCCTTATAGAAAAACTGGTGATCTACCCGGATAACATGCTGCAAAACATGAACAAATTCCGTGGTCTGGTGATGAGCCAGCGCGTCCTCCTCGCCCTTACGCAAGCGGGGGTCAGCCGCGAGGACGCCTATCGCCTGGTACAAAGAAACGCGATGAAGGTCTGGGAAAAAGGGGCCGATTTCAAGACCGAACTTCTGGCCGACCCCGAGGTTACCAAGGCCCTGACACCGGCAGAAATCGACGAGAAATTTGATCTTGGCTATCACACCAAGCATGTCGACACGATATTTGCCCGGGTTTTCGGCGCGTAACGCAGGCGTGACCACCGCGACAACCCGCCGCGCAATTTTATTGCTTGAAACGCCACGCAGCATGCTACTTTTTTTGCAACGACGTTAAAAAAGGGCCCCCGTAATGCGTCTCGTCCTCGCCGCCAGCCTTGCTTTTTTGCCATTTGCCGCCCTTGCGGCGGGCGGCGATGACACCGAACCGCCCACCCCGACCGAGACCACGACGGAATGCCTCACGGGCGAGGTTTGGGATGAAAAGACCAAGACCTGCATCAAGGCTGACGACAGCAGTCTGATCGACGACCAGCGCTTCGGTGCGGCGCGTGAGCTTGCCTATGCCGGACGCTACGATGAAGTGCTTGCCATGCTCGGCACAATGACCGAAGGCGACAGTGCCCGGGTGATGACGTATCGCGGCTTTGCATTGCGCAAGTCCGGCCGTGTCGAACAAGGCATTGCCGCCTATGAACAGGCAATCGCCATCGACCCCGCCAACATTCTGGCGCGCAGCTACTATGGGCAGCTTCTGGTCGAAATGAACGAACTTGACCTCGCCCGTACCCAGCTTGCCAGAATCCGCAGCGTCGGCGGCACCGGCACATGGGCCGAGACGTCACTTTCGACCGCAATAACCACCGGCGTGACCTACACTTACTGATCCCGCAACCAAATGGAGGACGACCCATGAAGTTCAAAGCCGCTCTTGCCGCGATTGCCCTCTCGCTGACCCCCGGACTTGCCATCGCGCAAGGCTGCAACAAAGATGAGATCAATGTAGAATCCGCCTCGTCCTGCATCGCCGGGTCCAGTTGGGACGAGGTGAAGGGCGCCTGCGTCGCGAATCCGACCAGCTGAACTAAACCCGCGTTAACCCTTGCCTGCCATCCTGTCCTTCGATGATGGAATCGGAGGATGGGGATGGCTGAACGCGGGCAGGCACTGGCACGGATCATCCCGGATCGGCGCGCAGTTGTGCGTGCAGGTCCGCCAACGCGGCCTGAACTGACGTCACAGCAGAAAGCTGCGATCATCGTCCGGCTGCTGATTGAACACAACAGCCCGCTGCCACTCGTCAAACTGCCAGACCACATGCAATCGGCGCTGGCCGAACAGATGGGCCGGATGCGGACCGTTGATCTGGCCACCCTGAACGCCGTTGTCGGGCAATTCATTGACGAGCTGCAGGCCGTCGGCCTCGCGTTCCCCGGTGGCATCGAGGGAGCGTTGACGATGATGGATGGGCATATCTCGCAATCGGCGGCCACTCGGCTGCGCCGTCTCGCCGGGGCATCGTCGAAAATCGACCCCTGGGAACGGATCGTGGCGCTGCCGGTGGACCGGCTTCTGCCCGCAGTCATCGAAGAAGCTGTCGAAGTGGCGGCTGTCATGCTGTCAAAACTTCCCGTCGCAAAAGCGGCAGAGGTGCTGGGCAAATTACCCGGCGAAAAGGCCCGGCGCGTCGCCTATGCCGTGTCGATGACCGGCAATGTCGATCCGGAAACCGTCCGCCGGATCGGAAACGCGCTGCTGGCCGATCTTGACAATCAACCGATCAAGGCCTTCGACGCCGGACCGGTGGAGCGGATCGGGGCGATCCTCAACATCTCGCCCGCCGGCACCCGCGAAGACGTGCTGAACGGGCTCGACGCCGCCGATGCCGGCTTCGCCGAACAGGTCCGCCGCGCCATTTTTACCTTTGTCCACATCCCTGCCCGTCTTGCCCCCCGGGACGCGCCCAAGATCACCCGACTTGTGGACCAGCCACAACTTGTCACCGCCCTTGCCGCCGCGCAAGGCAAGCCCGGTCTGGAACAAGCCGCCGAGTTTCTGCTGGCCAATATCTCGCAGCGCCTTAGCCAGGGCCTGCGCGAAGAAATGGCCACCCGCGGCAAGATCAAGGAAAAGGATGCGGAAGATGCAATGAATGCGATCATCAGCGCCATCCGTACCCTGGAGGCTTCGGGTGAGATCACGCTCATCCAGCCCGGCGAGGAGTGACCGGCACCAAGACAACGCGGTGCCGCTGCATCGGTAGAAAACCCTCCCCGGCGCGCGGGCCTGAGACTTGCTCACGCCACGGATCCGACGCGCTACCAGCAGGATCCGGCAGGCCAAGCGTCTGGAAGGTTCACCTGGAGCTTTTTCGACAAACCCTGCAACCATCGGGGTCAGGAACGACCTTGGGTGCCCATTTTCCCCTCGCGGCAAAGTGGCAACGACCCCAACGTCGCATCCGACCATCCGGCGGCAATCAGACCGATGGGGACGTTGCAAAGACCCGATCCCGACCAGCGCCTTGACCACGACACACAACAGAATGACTTCCACAGTTATATTTTGACGCAAGGGTTCGCGCTGTACTGTGCCGATGTGTCTCTGCGCATTTTGTTTCAATGATCATTGTCATATCCCCCCTAGGGGGTTATAATTGGCAAATGGCCGAAGACCATCTGCATGCAACCCATCCGGCTATCCTCACGCGCCTCAAGCGCGCCGAGGGTCATCTGCGGCATGTGATCGGGATGCTCGAAGCGGGCGCGCCCTGCCCCAACATCGCCACCCAACTTCTTGCGGTGGAGCGTGCCATCGGCGAAGCAAAACGTACTTTGATTCATGATCACATCGACCATTGCCTTGGCTCATCGGCTTCCGGTCTGGCCGAGATCAAGGCCTTGACGAAACTTCTTTGAAAGCCGACTAGATGCTGAACGTCCTTGGAAACCGCACCTTCCGCCACCTTTTCGCGGCTCAACTGATCGCCCTGATCGGCACCGGTCTGGCGACAGTCGCGCTTGGCCTTTTGGCCTGGCAGCTTGCCGGCGAAGACGCCGGTCTGGTGCTGGGCACTGCGCTGGCCATCAAGATGATTGCCTACGTTACACTTGCGCCTGTGGCCGCTGCCGTGGCGGAGCGTCTGCCGCGCCGGGCCTTTCTGGTGGCGCTTGATCTGGTGCGCGCGGGCGTCGTGCTGTTCCTGCCCTTCGTGACCGAGGTCTGGCAGATCTATGTGCTGATCTTTTTCCTGCAGGCGGCCTCTGCGGGCTTTACCCCTGCGTTTCAGGCGACGATCCCGGATGTGCTGCCGGGCGAGCGCGATTATACCAACGCCCTCTCGCTCATGCGGCTGACAGAAGATCTGGAGCAGCTTGTCAGCCCGATGTTGGCCGCAGCCTTGTTGACCTTGGTCAGCTTTCCGGTCCTCTTCGGCGGAACGGTTCTTGGTTTTGTCGCCTCGGCTCTTCTTGTCGCTACTGTCGCTCTGCCTGCGCGTGCCGTTGGCGATCCACAAGCATTCTGGGCGTCGATGACCAAAGGGGTGCGGATCTATCTGGCAACTCCAAGATTGCGCGGGCTGATGGTGATGGAAATGTCCGTCGCGGCGGCGGGGGCCATGGTCTATGTCAACACGGTTGTATTGGTGCAGGCAAAGCTGGGTCTCGGTGCGCCGCAGGTGGCGCTGGCCTTTGCCGCTTTCGGGGCAGGCTCGATGCTGGCGGCGGTCCTGCTGCCGAAGATACTGGATCGCTTTCCGGACCGGCCTGTGATGCTTTCAGGGGCGGCACTGATGGTGATGGGGGTGGCGGCCACCGCCTTTGGCGGCAATTTGGCCCCGCTCCTGATCCTTTGGGCCATCGTTGGCTTTGGCTTTTCGCTTACGCAGACGCCGATCGGCCGAATTCTGAACCGCTCCGCCCGGCCCGAAGACCGACCTGCCGTTTTTGCCGCCCAATTCGCGCTGTCACATGCGGCGTGGCTTGTTACCTATCCGCTGGCCGGGTGGGCTGGTTCGGTGTTGGGTCTGCCTGCCGCCGCGGTGCTTCTTGCCGTGATCGGTGCGGCGGCTCTTGGTGCGGTCATCACGTTGTGGCCGGCATATGATCCGGACGACGTTGCACATTCTCATCCCGACCTTCCGCCGGGTCATCCCCATTTGGCGGATCATGCTGCAGCAGATCATCGCCACCCCTACCAGATCGACGCGCTGCACCGCCGCTGGCCATCGGCCACCTGATCCCGGATCAGGACGGGATCGGCGGCGTATCCTGCGGCGCGCTGTTCGCTTGAGGCTGAGGATAACTGCTCGTTTTCGGGCGGAGGAGAAGTATATGACGGTTTCGACGAGGGGAACAGCGTGCGACTGGACCGTGTCCGGCATGGATTGCGGATCTTGTGCGACCAAGATCAAGGATGCGGTGGCGCGTTTGCCGGGGGTGAGTGGCGTCGAGGTCGGCATCATGACGGAGCGTCTGCGGCTGACGCTGGACGAAGCTCAGACCGGGCGGGACAAGATCGAGACCGCTGTGCGGGCCCTCGGCTATGAGATCGCGCCCCGTGCGGCATCGGCAAAGAAGGAGTTCGTGCTGCCCGGCGAAGGTGCCGCGAAGGAACATAGCGAACATGATGGGCCCGATCATGCGGGCCATGACCGCGTCACGCAGGCCGAGGCATCAGCAACGCGCGACGACTCCGGTCACGGCAGCCCGGGCCACGTCCATGACGATCCTGCGGATCGCGGCAGGCGTTGGTATCAGACCGGCAAAGGAAAGCTGGTGATCGTTACCGCCCTTCTGCTCGGGGCCGCCTGGATCATCGAGTTTCTGGCGCCCGAAATTGGCAAGTGGGCCTTTGTCGCGGCCTGTCTGATCGGAGTTGCCCCGGTGGCCCGACGTGCCTTTGCGGCCCTGCGCCTTGGCCAGCCCTTCACCATCGAAAGTCTGATGACGATTGCGGCCATCGGCGCGCTGTTCATCAATGCGGCCGAAGAGGCGGCGCTGGTGGTCTTTCTGTTTGCGGTGGGCGAAGTGCTGGAAGGCGTCGCCGCGGGCAAGGCGCGCGCCGGAATTCGCGCGCTGGCCAATCTGGTGCCGAAAACGGCCATACTGGAAGTGGATGGCACCACGAACGAGGTGCCCGCGACGAGCCTTTCGGTAGGTCAGATGATACTCGTTCGCCCCGGGGACCGAATCCCAGCGGATGGCGAGATTTCAGAGGGCACGTCCGGGGTGGATGAAAGCCCGGTCACCGGCGAAAGCGTGCCGAAAACACGCGGGCCGGGGGACTCGGTGTTTGCAGGCTCGATCAATACAGAAGCCGCCCTGCGGGTCAAAGTGACCAAAGGGCCCGAAGACAACACCATCGCCCGCATCATCCGGCTGGTCGAAGAGGCCGAAGAGGCCCGCGCGCCGACCGAGCGCTTCATCGACCGGTTCAGCCGTTGGTATATGCCCGCCATCGTCGCGGTCGCGGCGCTGGTTGTGCTGGTGCCGCCGCTGGCTTTTGGTCAGCCCTGGGACACGTGGGTGTATCGTGGCCTGGCGCTCTTGCTGATCGGCTGCCCCTGCGCCCTCGTGATCTCGGTCCCGGCTTCCATCGCTTCAGCGCTGTCCACCGGTGCACGGCGTGGATTGCTGATGAAGGGCGGCGCTGTGATCGAGGCTGCATCCAAGGTCAAACGGATCGCCTTCGACAAGACCGGGACGCTGACACACGGGCGGCCGAAGGTCACCGATCTGGTCACCTTCGGCACCACCACCGAAGCCGAACTGCTGGCCGTTGCGGCGGGGGTCGAGACCGGATCGAGCCACCCTCTGGCAATTGCCATCCTGAACAAGGCCAAGGAGGCGGGTGTTGTGGCGCTGCCGTCGCGCGATGCCAAGGCGCTGCTGGGCAAGGGCGTGGTTGCAACTGTCGGCGACGCATCGGCATGGGTCGCCTCGCCCCGGTATGCGGTGGAGAATGGCGGGCTTGATGGCCTCGACCTGCGGCAGGCGACGATTTTCGAGGAGGACGGCAAGACTGCCGTCGCGGTGTTTCGCGAGAAGACTCCGCTCGGCCTGATCGCGATGCGGGACGAGCCGCGCGCCGATGCGAGGGAGGCAGTGCGCCAGCTGACGGCGATGGGGGTGGCCTCGGTGATCCTGACCGGCGACAACCCCCGTACGGCAGCGGCCATCGCTGGCGGGCTCGGCATGGAGTTTCAGGCCGACATGATGCCCGAAGACAAGCTCAAGGCCATCAAGGCAATGAGCGCGCAGGGCGGCATCATGATGATCGGCGATGGGATCAACGACGCGCCCGCACTGAAGCAGGCGAGTGTTGGAGTCGCAATGGGGTCGGGAACCGATGTGGCGCTGGAAACCGCCGATGCCGCGATCCTGCGCGACCGGGTGACGGACATTCCCGCCACCATCCGCCTGTCGCGCGCCGCGATGGTCAACATCCGCCAGAACGTGACCATCGCGCTTGGGCTGAAGGCAGTGTTTCTGGTGACCTCGGTTCTGGGGCTGACCGGCCTCTGGATCGCAATCATGGCCGATACAGGGGCGACCGTGCTGGTCACCCTGAACGCGCTGCGCCTGTTGCGGTACAACCCGGAACGCGAAACTTGAGGTGATCACTGGCCGCGACGCGGCAATAGGTGTCGCGGTCTTACGCATAATTGACAAATTTCTTGCCGCGCTCGCGATGATGCGTGCCACCGCCGCGGTGATCAAGGTATGGTCGGGCCAAATGTCGGCGAACGCGACACCAAAATGAAGCGAGGATTTCCAATGCTACTGAACGATCACATATCACCACTCCCGTCTGCAGCGTCCGCCCGGACGCGCCTCATCCCACCCGGCATCGCCGCACGGTTGCGGCCCGTGTTACCTGTGATCGCACTTCTGTCGCTGGGGGCATGCGTAACCCCGATCAATCAGACCACTGACACATCGACGGGATTCCTCACAGAACTGCCGGAACAGGTGGCTGCCATCGCGGCACCCTACCAGAACCTGCAAGAAGTCGTTCTCGAGCCGGAGGATGGTTGTTACTGGTACCGCCACGTCGGGCCGGTCGAGACGACCATGTTGCCGCTGCGGTCTGTGCGGGGTCGGCCAATCTGCACCGGTTGACCGTGACGAGGCATGCGCAGACCGGCGGGCTTGGACGGAGCCTTAATGGCCCGCCACTGACAGCGCTAAATCTGGTGTGTCCGTCAGCGGGTCATCGCGACATCGCCCTCTTCGGCGGGGTAGAGATGCGCAGTCACGCCGGTCTCGACCTGGTCGAACAGATCGTTGACATGCGGCATCACCATCCGCACGCAGCCGGAGCTTGCGCGGCTGCCGATCGAACCCGGAAGGGGCGTGCCATGGATCCGCAAGTAGGTGTCGCGATTGCCGACGAAAAGATACAGCGCCCGCGATCCCAAGGCATTTTCCGGGCCCGGGGCCATGCCATCGGCGTATTTCGCGTAGATTTCGGGCTCGCGCTCGATCATGGCTGGCGTCGGCATCCAACTTGGCCACTTTGCCTTGCGCCCGATCGTGTAGGTCCCGGGTTCGTAAAGACCATCCCGGCCGATGGCGACACCGTAGCGCATTGCGGTGCCATCCCCCTGAATATGGTAGAGGTACCGGGCTATCGCGTCGACGTGGATATCGCCCGGCACAAGCCCGGCACGCGATTCGACCCGGGTCGGAAGCAGGCGCGGATGCAAATTCCATGGATTTGTCGTCGCCGCATCATAGCCGATCGGGGTCACCTGGGCATCCCAGGCGGCCCACTGATCCTGAAAGTGCGATGCCGCAAGAACCGGCGAGGCGATCTGCCCGGAAAACAGCGCAGCTGTCGTTCCAATGAAACGGCGTCGAGTTAACATCAGCATTACCTTCTTTGAAATGAGCGCGACACCCGCCCTGCGACCGTCGGCAGAACTTTTGTCACACCGCATGGATTTCGACTGCGATGTCCAGTCAAGTGTGTGTGAAATACGTCACCGGACTGCACGAGCCGGTTCGGCGCACCTCCTTTGGCCGCCCACCTGAGCACATGACGGAAACAGTACCGACGTGGTCGTAAATTTCCCGCAGTAAGGTGGGGGCGAGGATGTCGCACGTGACAGCGCCGGAAGGGGAAACGGGGCAAGGTTCAGCGGCGCAGCGGAGTCCGAATCTTCCGTCAGGAACGCGGATGCAGACTGGACCATGATCGGTTCGCCGCGATCCCCTGAGCTTTGGCTTGACGGATGGCGGTAGAACCGACAGCGCGGTCCCCCCGCCACCACAAGTGGTTTACAAGCCGCGCGCGGCGAGCCAGGCGTTCATGTCGGCAATCTCGGCTTCCTGAGCAGCGATTACCTCTTCAGCCAGTTTGCGCATCTCGGGGTCTTTGCCGAATTCAAGTTGCACTTTCGCCATGTCGATGGCGGCCTGATGGTGGGGGATCATGCCTTTGACGAAATCGACGTCGGCATCGCCGGTATAGGGGGCAATATTTGTCATCATGGCGTCCATCGCGGCGGCGTAGCCTTTGACGGCTGCGTTGCCGGCCAGTTCCGGCGGAATCGTGGCAACCTGGCTCATCATCGCCATGCCGTCGCTGCCCATCTTCATGCCCGAGTGGTCCATGCCCGCCATGTTATCGGATTCCGCATAGACGAAGCCTCCCGTCATCGCCATCGCGGCAAGAACGGCAGTGACTGCAATTTTCTTCATTTTCGTTTCCTTTTTTTCGATGGAAAAATGTCAGTCGGTCACGCAGGCGCGTAACCGACTTCGGTCAAGACAGCGACCAGCCGGTCGCGCGAGGCCGCCGACGTTACCTCGACCTTGCGCGAGCCGGGATCGGCGCTGACCTCGGCTGCCGGATCAACCGACTGGATTGCCTTGGTCACGCTGCGCACGCAGCCACCGCAGGTCATGTTCTCGATGTGGAACTGCATGAATGCCTCCTTCAGATTTTGGTCTATCGGCACAATATGGGGATTCCCATCGTTGTAAGGTCAAGGGCACAAAGCCGTGATGCCTGAGATGAAAATCATCGCTTGACCTTACCATCATGGGAAGCCTTACATGAATGCAGAGCAAGACTGAACGAAGGAATTCCGCGATGAACATGCATCCGCAGCTGCTGCCACAGACCGAGACCCGAAAGATGGTCATCGCGGTTGAGGGCATGACCTGCGCTTCTTGCGTGGGCCGCGTCGAACGCGCCTTGCAGACTGTGCCCGGAGTGGAAACTGCATCGGTCAACCTTGCAACCGAGCGGGCCGAAGTCACCGGGCCGGCGCTTGATCGGACGCTGCTGGTCAAGGCGATCGAGGATGCGGGGTATGATGTTGCATCCCGCCCTGTCGATCTGGTGATTGAAGGGATGACCTGCGCCTCTTGTGTGGCGCGGGTGGAAAGGGCGTTGTCCGCGGTACCCGGCGTCACGCGCGCGGTTGTGAACCTTGCGACCGAGCGGGCGACCGTGACCGGGGCCGCCGATATCGCGGCACTTGTCCGTGCGGTTGAGGCTGCAGGCTACGACGCGCACGCGGCCGCGCCAGCCCTTGATGTCACTGAGGCAACCGCTGTTAAAAAAGCGGAAGAAGAAGCTGCTCTGAGGCGGGATGTGCTGATTGCCGCTGCACTGTCGCTGCCGGTCTTTGTGCTCGAGATGGGGTCACACCTGTTCACCTGGGTCCACATGGCAGTGATGACAACCATCGGCATGCAGAACAGTTGGTATCTGCAGTTTGCGCTGACCACGACGGTTCTTCTTGGCCCCGGCCTGCAGTTTTATCGCAAAGGCCTTCCGGCGCTGGCTCGCCTTGCGCCCGACATGAACAGCCTGGTGGCTGTTGGCACGCTGGCGGCCTACGGCTATTCGCTGGTTGCAACCTTTGCCCCGGGTCTGCTGCCCGCTGGCACGGTCAATGTGTATTTTGAGGCGGCGGCGGTCATTGTCACCCTGATCCTGCTTGGCCGCTACCTTGAAGCGCGCGCCAAAGGCCGAACATCGCAGGCGATCAGGCGGCTGGTCGGGCTTCAGGCCAAGACGGCACGCGTGACCCGGGATGAAACGATTACCGAAATACCGGTCACCGACGTGCGCCCGGGCGACCTGGTCGAGGTGCGTCCGGGCGAGCGGGTTCCGGTCGACGGCGAGGTGACGACTGGCGCAAGCTGGATTGACGAAAGCATGATCTCGGGCGAGCCGCTGCCGGTGGAAAAAACCCAAGGCAGCCAAGTGACCGGTGGCACCGTCAACCAGACCGGAGCCTTCAGCTTTCGCGCGACGGCGGTGGGTGAGGCGACAATGCTGGCGCAGATCATTCGCATGGTCGAGGCGGCACAGGGTGGCAAGCTGCCAATTCAGGCCTTGGTCGACAAGGTGACCATGTGGTTCGTGCCCGTTGTCATGGCACTTGCCGCACTGACTTTCGGCGTCTGGCTGGTGTTGGGGCCGGAACCGGCGCTGACGTTCGGCCTTGTCAATGCGGTCGCAGTCCTGATCATCGCCTGCCCTTGCGCAATGGGCCTGGCCACCCCGACCTCGATCATGGTGGGCACCGGGCGGGGGGCGGAGCTTGGCATCCTGTTCCGCAAGGGCGAAGCGCTGCAAAGCCTGCATGGTGTCAAGGTGGTGGCCTTCGACAAGACCGGCACGCTGACCGAGGGCAAGCCCCGGCTGACCGATCTGATATTGGCACCGGGTTTTGACCGTGCCTCTGTACTGGCGACCGTTGCGGCAGTCGAGGCAAAGTCGGAACATCCCATTGCCCGCGCCATTGTTGCGGCGGCTACCGAAGAAGGTCTGGTGCTGCCTGAGGTTACGACTTTTGAGTCCGTCACCGGCTTTGGTGTCGCGGCGCGGGCGGGCGGGCAAAGGATCGAAGTCGGAGCCGACCGCTACATGATAAAGCTTGGCCTTGATGTCGCGCCTTTCGCCGCCGAGGCGGCACGGCTGGGCGATGACGGCAAATCGCCGCTGTATGCCGCCATCGACGGCCGGCTGGCAGCGATCCTTGCAGTTGCCGACCCGATCAAAGAGACGACGCCGGACGCGATCCGCGCGCTGCATGCCTTGGGCCTTAGGGTTGCGATGATTACCGGCGACAACGCCCGCACCGCAAACGCCATCGCCCGGCAGCTTGGCATTGACGAGGTGGTGGCCGAGGTGTTGCCCGACGGCAAAGTGGCTGCGGTCAAGCGGCTGAAGGCGATAGGCGCGCTGGCTTTCGTCGGTGACGGCATCAACGACGCACCGGCGCTGGCGGAGGCGGATGTCGGCATCGCTGTCGGCACCGGCACCGATATCGCCATCGAGGCAGCGGACGTGGTGCTGATGACCGGCCGGCTGACCGCGGTGTCTGACGCGATCGCGCTGTCCAAGGCCACTATGAACAACATCCGGCAGAACCTGTTCTGGGCTTTTGCCTACAACGCAGCCCTGATCCCGGTTGCGGCGGGCATTCTGTGGCCGAACTTCGGGATCCTGCTGTCGCCGATCTTTGCCGCTGCTGCCATGGCGCTCTCGTCGGTCTTTGTGCTTGGCAATGCGCTGCGTCTTCGGCGCTTTGCCCCGGCGCAGGAGGCCGCAGGATGAATATCGGCGAAGCGGCAAAGGCGTCGGGCGTGTCGGCAAAGATGATCCGCTATTACGAATCCATCGGCCTGATCCCGACTGCCGGGCGAACCGGATCGGGCTACCGGGTCTACGCCGGTACCGAAGTGCAAATGCTGCGTTTCATCCGCCGGTCCCGCGACCTCGGATTTCCGGTCGAAAAGATCGAAGAGCTTCTGGCGCTCTGGCGCGACCGGACCCGCCACAGCGCCGATGTCAAGCGCCTCGCAACAGAACAGATCGACGGGCTTACCCGCAAGGTGACCGAGATGCAGGCCATGATCGACACCCTGCGCCATCTGGTCGACGCCTGCAGCGGCGATCATCGGCCAGACTGCCCAATTCTGGTCGATCTGGGGAATGGGCCGGAACGACCGCTGCAGGGCGATGTCTCCAAGTAGGCCGGCGTCAGCCAGAACTGAGGACATTGCACAGGACCGCTTCACCGATCCGGACGCCTCCCCCTGGAAATACGGTTGCCCGTGCTGTTGCCGCCCATCGTCGGTGACGCGCGGACGCCGCCAGTATCACTTTAGAGTGTAAAGGCGTCTGGCGGGGCTGCATCCTGGTTAACGCGACATTGACGAACGTAACAAGAACATTATATCACGACACATGTCTGCAATGACCTTACAAGACAAACTTGCAATCCTGTCGGATGCCGCGAAATACGATGCATCCTGCGCCTCGTCGGGCGGAGAAAGACGTGACTCTCGCAAGGGCGGGCTTGGGTCATCCGGCGGAAGCGGCATTTGCCACGCATACACGCCAGATGGGCGCTGCATCTCGCTGCTCAAGATCCTGATGACCAATTTCTGCGTCTTCGACTGTGCCTACTGCATCAACCGGGTGTCCTCCAATGTGGAACGCGCGCGTTTCTCGGTGGAGGAGGTGGTGACGCTGACGCTGGAATTCTACAGGCGCAATTTGATCGAGGGGCTATTTCTGTCATCCGGCGTTATCCGATCTCCCGACCAGACGATGGCCGATATGGTTCGCATCGCCAAGACCCTGCGCGAGGATCACAATTTCCGGGGCTATATCCACCTCAAAACCATTCCCGACGCCGCGCCAGATCTGATCCGGCAAGCCGGACTTTATGCCGACCGCCTGTCGATCAATGTCGAATTGCCGCAGGATGACAGTCTGCGAAAATTCGCCCCCGAAAAGCGCCCCGAAACAATTCGCGCCACGATGGCGCAGGTGCGTCTTGAGGGGGAGGCCGCGAAAGAAACATCCCACACCGGCAAGAAGCCGCCACGTTTTGCCCCCGCCGGTCAAAGCACCCAGATGATCATCGGTGCGGATGGTACCGATGATGTGACCATCCTGACCAGCGCCACCCGGCTTTACAGCGGGTACAAGCTGCGCCGGGTCTATTATTCGGCGTTTTCACCCATCCCCGATGCGTCGGCCATGCTGCCGCTGATCCAGCCACCCCTGTTGCGCGAGCACCGTTTGTATCAGGCAGACTGGCTGCTGCGGTTCTATGGCTTCAGCGCCGAAGAGATTGCGACAGGCACCACCGCAGGGCATCTTGATCTGGACCTTGATCCGAAACTGGCATGGGCCCTGCAACACCGGGGGTTGTTTCCGCTGGATGTGAACCTCGCGTCCCGCGAACTGCTGTTGCGCGTGCCGGGCTTTGGCACCCGAACCGTGGACCGCATCATCGCCACGCGCCGGAGCCACAGCTTGCGGTACGAGGATCTGACGCGCATCGGCGCGTTGATGAAAAAAGCCCGTGCCTTTGTCAGCATGCCCGGCTGGACGCCGGGAGCGTCGACCGACAGCGCCAACCTGCGGGCGCGGTTCGCCCGACCGCCCGAACAGCTGCGCCTGATTTGAGCTATTCCGTCACCCTGCCGGAACGCGGGACATTTGATGCGTGGCGCGCGGCGGCGAGGATGGCGATTTCGCACCAGATCCCGCCCGGCAGCATCGACTGGAACGGCGGCGGTGGGCTCTTTGCGGCGGCAGCCTTGCCCGACACTCTGGGTGCGCACCAGGCACGGGTGACCCCGGAGTTCCTCAAGCTGGCCGGGTCGGTGATCTGGCACACGGCTGCTGAACGGCTGTCGCTGTTGTACCTTGCGCTGTGGCGGATTTATGAAAAAGACGGCTCACCGCTGTCGCAAGCCGATCCGTTGGGGCGCAGGCTGCATCTGATGGCCAAAAACGTCGGCCGCGATATCCACAAGATGCACGCATTTGTGCGTTTTCGCGAATGCCCCGGCGACGGTCCGCGCCGTAACTTTGCCGCCTGGTTCGAGCCTGAGCACAATACGCTGGAACCGGGGGCTGCGTTTTTTGCCAAGCGGTTTGACGACATGGACTGGATGATCGCCACTCCCCGTCTGACCGCCCATTTCCGCGATGGCGTTTTGACATTCGGTCCACCGGGTGCGCGGCCCGACTTGCCCGAGGACGCGTCCGAGGCGCTTTGGGCCACGTACTTCGCCAATATCTTTAACCCGGCGCGCATCAAACTGGATGCGATGCGGTCGGAAATGCCCAAGAAATATTGGAAAAACCTGCCCGAAACCCGGCTGATTCCCGCAATGCTGAAAGATGCCGAGGCGCGGGTGGAGCGCATGCATGCTGCGGGTGCCTCAGTGGCGCGGCCCGGGGCTGCGGCCATTTCAACCCGCTATCGCACGGCAATGGCGCAGCCCCCGGAACTGCCGGCAACGCTGAACGACGCGCGGCTGGCCGCTGCCGGGTGCCGTCGCTGCGCCTTGTGCGAGGCGGCTACGCAGACCGTGTGGGGCGAAGGCGCACCCGATGCTGCACTGATGATCGTGGGTGAACAGCCGGGTGACCGCGAGGATTTGGCAGGCCGCCCTTTTATCGGCCCCGCCGGGCAGCTGCTGCATCAGGCCATGGCCGTGGCAGGCATCGACGCGAAAGACGTCTGGCTGACCAATGCCGTCAAGCATTTCAAGTTCAGTTTGCGTGGCAAGCACCGCCTGCATCAATCCCCCGACCGGCAAGAGATCGACCATTGCCGCTGGTGGTTGGGGCTGGAGCTTGGGTTTATCCGCCCGCGTGTGACGCTGGCGCTTGGCGCGTCGGCGGCGTTTGCGCTGACCGGCAATGCGGCACCACTGACGGCGCGGCGCGGCAAGGTCGAGGCGGGTCTGCACGACGGGCCGGTTTTGGTGTCCTGGCACCCTTCCTACATCCTGCGCCTGTCTGATCCGGACCGGCAAGACCGGGCACGGCAGGATTTGGCACTGGATCTGGGCGTTGCGTTTGCAATGACACGACGCCCGGGAACCTCATCTTAGCGGATCCGCCTGACAGCCGCTTTACAATCCGTAACCGCGCGCCAGTTTCCCGACAGCGATGTCAGAAAGACCAACTGTGCCAGATCAGCCATCAAAGCAAAGCCCCGCTCCGGTGCCAACGGGGCGAACCGCCCGCCTGTTTCAGATGGGCAGCATTGCCAGCAGTATCGCGGGCGGGGTCGTTGCAGGCGGTTTGCGGCAACTGGCAAGTGGCCGGCGCCCCGACCTGCCAAATCTGTTGCTGACCCCGTCCAACGCCCTGCGACTGACCGCCGGGTTGTCGCACATGCGGGGAGCTGCACTGAAATTGGGGCAGATGTTGTCGATGGACACAGGGATTGTCCTTTCGCCACAATGGACCGGCATACTTGCCACTTTGCGCGATGGTGCCACGCACATGCCACCGAAGCAGCTGCAGGCTGTGCTGAATGCCGAATGGGGGATCGGCTGGCGCAAGCGGTTCGCGCAGTTTGACGTCCGTCCCTTTGCTGCGGCATCCATCGGGCAGGTTCATCGCGCCGAAACGCTGGACGGGCGCAGTCTGGCCATCAAGGTGCAATACCCCGGTGTCCGGGCAAGCATCGACAGCGATGTGGACAACATCGCAACGCTGATGCGGCTGCCCGGTCTGTTGCCGCGCGGAATGGACATTGCGCCCTTGTTGCGCGCGGCCAAGCTGCAACTGCATGAGGAGGCGGACTATGCCGCCGAGGCCGCGAATCTGCGCCGGTTCGGGGCATTGCTGGCCGATGCCCCCGGGTTTGTGGTGCCTGCCCTGCATCCGGACCTGAGCACGGGGCAGGTTCTGGCAATGACCTATGTGCCAAGCCAGCCAGTGGAAGTGCTGACCGACGCGCCCCAGGACGTGCGCGACCGCGCGGCGGCGGCGCTGATCGACCTGGTCTTGCAGGAACTGTTCACCTTTCACGCCATGCAGACCGACCCCAATCTGGCAAATTACCGGGTCGAACCAGCGACCGGCCGCCTTGTCCTGCTGGATTTCGGCGCGGTGCGAGACATTGATGCGGGGCTGAGTGCGACCTTCCGGGCCTTGCTGAACTCGGGTCTGAACGGCGAGCAGGATCTGATCCGCAGCGCCATGCTGCAGATTGGGTATTTCAGTCCCACCACCGCCCCGCACCATCAAGCTTTGATCCAGCATATGTTCGAGGCGGCAATTGCCCCGCTGCGGCAGGACGGGCCTTTCGACTTCGGCCACTCAGACCTTCTGGAACGGCTTCGCGACATGGGGCTGGCAATCGGCAATGACCGCGACCTGATGCATGTGCCCCCCGCCGAGACATTGTTCCTGCACCGCAAGATCGGTGGCATGTACTTGCTGGCAACCAAGCTGCAGGCGCGGGTTGATCTGCGCCGCCTTGTCGAGCGCTACCGCTGACACCGTGCCGCAGCCCGTTGATTTTGACGGCCCATGCAACATCTATCGCGATGCACAGCAGGAAACACCAACTTGACCCAAAACTTTACCGCCACCCGCGCCCAGGGCTTGGCCGCTATGCAGTCTTTTTTGCCGCTGATGGGGCGGCGCTATGCCAATGGCCGCAACTACGACCATGGGCCGGGCGCGCACAAGGCGGTTTCGGTGCTGTCACCCTACATCAGGCGCAGGTTGGTAACGGAGCAAGAACTGGTTGCGGCAGCATTGCAAGCGCACGGACCGGAACAGGCGGAAAAGTTCGTCGAAGAGGTGATCTGGCGGGGCTATTTCAAGGGTTGGCTGGAACGGCGGCCGCAAGTCTGGGCCAGTTATGTGCAAGGCTTGGAGGCCGATCTTGCGGCGCTGGACCGTGACCGCAAATTGCGCCGCGATGTGGAACGCGCGATGGACGGGCAGAGCGGGCTGGCTTGTTTCGATGCGTGGGCGACCGAACTGCTGGACACCGGTTATCTGCACAACCACGCGCGGATGTGGTTTGCCTCGATCTGGATATTCACGCTTGGTTTGCCTTGGCGGCTGGGGGCGGATTTCTTTTACCGGCATTTGCTGGACGGCGATGCGGCGTCAAACACGCTCGGCTGGCGATGGGCTGCGGGCTTGCACACGCGCGGCAAGCCCTATCCAGCACGGGCCGATAACATCGCGACCTTTACCGGCGGGCGGTTCACCCCGCGGCACAGCGATCTGGCCGAAGTCGTGCAGGGGCTGGAGGCGACCGAGCCTGACGGTCTGCCCCCTGTCCTGCCTCTGCGCCGGATAAACCCGCCCCAGCCGGGGCAACCCACGGCCCTGCTGATCACAGACGAAGATTGCCGGCTGGAAGACTTCGATCTGGGCGCATTCGACCTTCGCACCACCGCAACCCTTGCCGCCAGCCAATTGCGGTCGCCTTTGGCGGTGGCAGAGGCCGTGGTAAGGTTCGAAGCCGGCGCCTTGGCGGATGCCGCAGCACGGATCGGGCAGATGGCCGTGCCGTTGCGGGCTGATCATCCGGATGTGCTGGCAAAATGGGCGGCTCAGGCGGGGGTGACCCAGATCGTGACACCCTACATCACCCGCGGACCGCTGCAGGATTGGCTGGGCGAGGCCGTGCCCCTGCTTGCCGCGCGCGGCATTGCCCTGTGCGAATGGCGGCGCAATTGGGACAGCGTGATCTGGCCCCACGCCACCGCTGGATTCTTCAAGGTGAAACAGCAGATCCCGCGCATCGTGGAACAGATGATACCGCAATGATCCCCGTCGCAATCATAGGTGCCGGAATTTCCGGGTTGGGCTGCGCAAGAAGGCTGGTGCAGGCAGGGGTAGATCCGGTGCTGTTTGACAAAGGCCGCGGGATTGGCGGGCGCGTCGCAACCCGGCGGGAGGGCGGGCTTCAGTTCGATCATGGCGCGCAATATGTCACGGCCAGAAGTGCCGAGTTTGCGGTGATGTTGCGCGGCCTTGCGGCCACCGGAGGCGTTGCGGACTGGGACGATGGCACCGGCAGAAACAAGGTTGTCGGCACGCCCGGCATGTCAGCCCTTGCCAAGGCCATGGGGGCGGATCTGGATGTTCGGCAGAATGCGCAGGTGACAAGCGTCGTAGCGGCCGACGGCGGCTGGCTGCTGCGCGTCGGAAATGAAGACTTTCGTGCCGCGCGGGTGGTCATTACCGTGCCTGCGCCGCAGGTCGCAGGGCTGCTGGGCGCGGATCACCCGCTGGTGGGCGCGCTGGCCCCCGTGCGCATCGACCCCTGCCTGACCCTGATGGCGGTGGTGCGCGGCCCGGCGCCCTTTATCACCCGCACCGACCCTGGTGATGACCTCGCATGGATCGCGCACGACAGTAGCAAACCGGGCCGTGCTGCAGGCGATACTTTGGCCTGGGTGGCACAAGCTGGCCTCACATTCAGCACGGCGAATCTGGAAAAAACCGCGACGGAAATTGCAGACCTGATGGTGCCATTGCTGTGCGACCGGCTTGGTGCAGATATGGGTTCGGTCAGCCATGCCGCGGCACACCGCTGGCGTTATGCCCGCGTCGCGGCCCCGTTGGGCCAGCCGTTCCTGCGCAGCCCCGATGCCACGCTGTACCTCGGCGGCGACTGGTGCATCGGCGCGCGCATCGAGGCGGCCTGGGCAAGTGGCATGGCTGTGGCCGATGACTTGTTGGCACAGTGGCGATGAACACCGACCCCCGCATTGCCCGGCTGATCACGCTGATCGGCGCGGCACTGGCCCCGCCAATTGGCAGGGGACGGATCATGCTGGCGCTTGGGTTGGGACTGCTGTGCCATGCGTTGTTTGGCCTGGCGGTGCTGGCAATGATCGTCGCCATGTTCCATGGCCTTAGCGCAGGCTTTGGCACGGTGCCGTGGCCTTGGGCGGCACTGGCCAACGCAGCGCTGATCGCGCAATTTCCACTTGGCCATTCGCTGCTGCTGACAGGTGGCGGCGGGCGCTGGCTGGCGCGGCTGATCCCCGGCCCGCATGGCGCGACCCTTGCCACCACCACCTATGCCATCATCGCCTCGGCCCAGCTTCTGGCGCTGTTCACCCTGTGGACGCCATCGGGCGTGATCTGGTGGCAGGCTGATGGATGGGCGTTCTGGGCCACGACCGCGGCATACACGGCAAGCTGGCTTTTGCTGATCAAGGCCAGTTTTGATGCCGGGGCCGAGGTGCAATCCGGCGCGCTTGGCTGGATGTCGCTGATGGCGCGCATCCGCCCGGTGTTTCCTGACATGCCGACGCTGGGGCTGTTTCGCCTGATACGCCAGCCGATCTACGTCGCTTTTGCGCTGACCCTGTGGACAGTGCCGGTGTGGACGCCGGACCAACTGTTCTTGGCTGTCAGCTACACACTGTATTGCCTGCTGGCGCCACGCCTGAAAGAGCGCCGTTTTGCAGCGCGCTATGGCACCGCCTTCGACCACTACCGGGAAAACGTACCCTATGCCGTGCCGCGCCTGAAAAGCGGACAGGACACCCCTCATGCGCAATGACCTGACGATCTATGACAGCGTGGCGGATCAGTGGTGGTCGGATGACGTACGATGGGTCCGCACGTTGAAGAACCTGGTTCCCGGCCGTTTGCGCTGGTTCGACAGGCACATTGACTGGCAGGGCCGCGATGTGCTGGATCTGGGCTGCGCTGGCGGTTTCATGGCCGAGGCGATGGCAGCGCGGGGCGCAAACGTCACCGGAATCGATCCGGCCGCCGGGGCCGTCATTGCTGCCCGCCAGCACGCCGGCGATGCCGGTCTGCGCATCGCCTATGATGTGGGTGTCGGGGAAGCACTGCCTTACGGCGACG
Organism: Paracoccaceae bacterium; assembly: GCA_043727195.1. Classification (GTDB taxonomy): domain Bacteria; phylum Pseudomonadota; class Alphaproteobacteria; order Rhodobacterales; family Rhodobacteraceae; genus JAUYQR01. The sequence continues at coordinate 13,458 of JAYSYZ010000050.1, read as the reverse complement.
CCGCCTTTGACGCGGTGGTGTGTGTGGATGTTCTGGAGCATGTCACCGACCTGAACAAGGTTCTGGCCGAGGTGGCACGCGTGTTGCGCCCGGGCGGGCTGTTCCTGTTCGACACGATAAACCGTAATCCGCTTGCCCGCCTTGCCACGATCACCATAGCCGAAAATCTGTTGCGTCTGCTTCCACGCGGCACGCACGACCCCGCGATGTTCATCAAACCGGCCGAATTGAATCGCGCGATGCAAGGGGCGGGTCTGGTGCCGGGCCCTGTGACCGGACTTGGACCGCGCGGCGTGAACAAAAGCCTGGACCTGACGTTCGGCCCGCTGCCGCTGACGGCGGTGCTGTATATGGGGATCGCGCGCAAACCGGGTGGAAAATGGAAAACGGCGTAATCCCGGATGTTGCAACCATCAGCGAAATCATCGAGATGGCGCTGAGTGACCACACCAGCTTTGCCCAGATCCGCGCTTTGCATGGTTTGTCGCCGGATCAGGTCAAAGCACTGATGCAGAGCCAACTGACCCGTGGCAGCTACCGCGCCTGGCGAAGGCGGGTAAGGCAGTTTTCCGACCGGCGTCTGGTCTATAAGTGACAAGGTCAGGCAGACCTGCGGGTTGATTGCCGGAGGTGGGGAGTCATGTTCGTTTCTGTTGTTGGCCTTAGATCAGAGCGAACTATCAGGCGACCATCCGACCATCGCTGTACAGGCGCAAACGGTCTTGCGGTATGTTCAGCATCAAATTCTGACCCGTCACTGTGGCTGCAGCCTTCACACGTGCGCGAAAACGGTGCGGCCCGTTCGTCAACGCAAGCACCTCGTCAGTGCCTTCGTACCAGACGCGGTCGACCGTACCCGACAATGGCACGCCGTCTTGCTGGAGTTGCAGGTGTTCGGGCCGAAAGCCGACCTTCAGCCCCTGATACGCGCACCCCGGGGGAACCTTGACGGACAGCGAAGTGCCTTCCACGCGGGCGTGACCGCCATCGACGACTGCAGGCAGATAATTCATCGGCGGCGACCCGATGAAATAGCCGACATATTCGGTGGCCGGCTGTTCGAACAGGTCCTGCGGACTGCCTGCCTGAATGACTTCGCCGTGGTTCATCACGATCACGGTTTTTGCGAATGTCATCGCCTCGTTCTGGTCATGGGTAACCAGCACCATCGTCATCCGATATTCCTCGTTGATCTGCTTGAGTATCTTGCGCAGTTCAAACTTCATCTGCGGATCGATGACGGTCAACGGTTCGTCGAGCAAAATCGCCGACACATCATCGCGCACCAGACCCCGACCGAGAGATACCAGTTGTTTCTGGTCTGCCGTAAGGCTGTTGGCCGCCTTGCGCAGCATGGGTGCCAATCCCAGGCGCTCGGCGATCCGTTCCACCCGTTTGGCGATCTGCGCCTGCGGAACCTTCCGGCACACCAGCGGGAATGCAAGGTTATCGGCCACGGTCATCGACCGGTAAATCACCGGCACCTGAAAAACCTGCGCGATGTTGCGTTGCCCGGTATCGCGGGCGGTCATGTCCTGACCGTCAAACAGCACGCGGCCTTCGGACGGGTGCAACAGACCCGAAATTATGTTGAGCATGGTGGATTTGCCGCAGCCCGACGGCCCCAGCAGCGCATAAGTCTGCCCGTCGGCCCAGGTCATCGTCAAAGGCTTCAGCGCATAGGCCCCTCCCGCACCATAGGCATGGCCCAGGTTTTCCAGCCGGATTTCAGCCATGTTGCGCCTCCAGAAGCCGCCCCTGCGCATCGAATACCAGCGCTTGTTCCAGGTTGAGTGTCAGCCCGAGGGTTGACCCCAGAGCGTGATCGACCACCGTCTTTTCCTGCATGATCAAGGATTGCCCTGCGACATGCAGATGCGTCACCGTTTCCGATCCGGAAACCTCGGACAATTCCACCTGTGCTTGCAAAGCGCCGCCTTGCACGATGTCTTGCGCACGCAGGCCCAGGGTATATGTGCCGTGGGGAAGGTTCTGGCGCAAATCCTGCCGCCCAAGGCCCGCAAGGGTCGCACCTGTGGCATCCACCACCAGCGGCAGTGCATTCAGCGGCGGGTCATTCACCACTTGCGCTGCCGTCAGGGTTTGGGGCGCCGCATACACCTGGCGCGGGGGGCCGGCCTGAACCACGCGACCCTCGGCCATCAGCAGCACGCGGTCACCCATCTGCAGCGCTTCACGAGGGTCGGTCGAGGCATAGATCACGATCGTCTGGGTTTCTGCGCGCAGCAAATCAACCAGTTCTTCGCGCAGGCCTTCGCGCAGCTTGTAGTCAAGGTTCACAAAGGGTTCGTCCAGCAGCAAAACCGGCGCTTTCTTGACCAGCGCGCGGGCAATCGCCACGCGCTGTTGCTGGCCCCCCGACAGCGCACCCGGGCGGCGGTCCACCATCGCGCCAAGCCCGACGCGGCTCAGCATGTCGCGCGCGGCCGTCTGTGCGATATCCTTCGGCTGACCTGCACGAACCAAGGGGAAGGCGACGTTATCCAGCACCGACAGATGCGGATAGTTGATGAATTGCTGTGTGACCATCGCGACGGGCCGCTTCCACGGCGGCAAACGACACCAGTCCTGCCCATCCAGCGTGACTGAGCCGGCTGCGGGGGTCTGCAACCCCGCGATCACCCGCATCAGCGTGGTCTTGCCTGCCCCGGTCCGCCCCAGCAGCGTGGACAGCTGCCCGCGCGCAAACGCTGCGTCCACGTCCGCCAGATGCGCGACGCGGCCTTCGGTCAGTGCCAAGCCTGTGACCTGCAGCATCAGCGCACCGCCCCTGCAAGCCCGCCGCGCGACAGGTAGCGTTCCACCACGAAAGCCAACACGATAAGCGGTGCGACCGATACCAGCGCCGCTGCCGACAATGCCCACCACGGCGTGACCGATGAATTGAGCGACACAATCGAGACCGGCAAAAGCTGGGTCTGGGTAAATGTCAGCGTGAAGGCAAAGAAGAAATCGTTCCAGCCGAAGATCACGCAAAACATCCCCGCCACGACCAGCCCGGGCACCGCATTCGGCAAAATCACCCTGAGAAATGTGGTCATCGGCGGGCAGCCATCCATCCAGGCCATTTCGTCCAGACCGCGCGGGATCGAGTTGAAGAAGTCGACCATCACCCAGACGGCAATGGGCATCAGCAGCGCCACATAGACCAGAATCAGACCCGGCAATGAATCAAGCAAACCCAAGGTGCCCAGCATCAGAAAGAACGGGATCGCCAGCACGATCGGCGGCATGATCCGCTGGCTGATGAAGAAGAATGTGATGTCGCCGTTGCGGATCGGGCCAGCGCGAAAGGTGAACCGCGACAGCCCGTATGCTGCCATCGTGCCCAGAACCAGACTTATGGCGCTGGCCGACAACGTCACGATCAGCGAATTGGCAAACGGGATCACCACGTTCACGCCACCTGCCCCGCCAAACAACGCCCGCCACCCGGCGACTGACGGTTCGTACTGGACAAAGGGTATCCATGTGGCCCCGCCGGTCACCCCGTTGGCGTCCTTGAAGCTGGTGGTCACCGCCCAAAGGAATGGGAACACCACAAACACCGACCACAGCAGAACCGCCAGATATTTCAACAGCAAATAAACTGTTTTCATGCTCTGTCCTTCACCATCAAGCGGACAAGCACCTTGGCAATCACGGTCAGCGCGATCGTCATCACGATCAGATAGGTCAGTGACAGCGCCGCCGAGTAGCCGATCTGAAAGTCGCGCATCCCCCGGATATAGATGTAGTAGCTGGAAGTTTCCGTTGCCGTCCCCGGCCCTCCGCTGGTCAGCACGTAAACCGTTTCCATGATCTTCGACGCCTCGATCAGCCGGATCAGGATCGCACCCACCGAGATCGCGCCCATCATCGGGAATGTCACCGACAGGAATGTGCGGATCGGCCCCGCACCGTCAATGCGCGCAGCCAGATACGGCTCAGACGGCAGCGATAGCAAACCTGCCAACAACAGCAGGAACATGAAGGGAGTCCACTGCCAGACCTCCACGATCATCACGGCAGCAAAGGCCCGGCCTGCATCCGACAGCCAGGGCTGGGCACCGATGCCGATCGCATCCAGAATCGGGTTGAGCGGCCCGAGGCTTTCGTGAAAGATCGTCCGCCAGATCACCGACATGACCACCGGGGTGGTCATCATCGGCACCAGAAACAGCACCCGAAAAAACCGCTGCGCCCGGATGTCGCGCCAAACCAGCAAAGCCAGGCCGAAGCCAAGGACATACTGGATCAGCACGGTGCCAACCGTCAGCGTGGTCAGTCGCCCTAGCGCCTGCCAATAGCGGGCATCCTCGAACAACCGCCCATAATTTTCCCCGCCCACCCAGTTCAGGCCGGGGTTGTACACGTCCCATGAGGAAAAGCTCACTCGGATCGTAAAGATCAACGGGAACAGGATAATGGCCACCAGAACCAGAAGGCCGGGCAGCAAGAACAGGTATTTCTGGCGGTACATCGGTGTCCCCGTTCCGAATGGGGCGGGGACTTTCGCCCCCGCCCGATTGCCTTAGCGGTCTTCCAGCGCCACGACGTTGGCATAGGCCGCCCGGACCCTATCCACACCGATGCGTTCGGCGATGGCCGTCCATTCGGCAGCGACGCCGTCCAGCGCCTCTTGCGCGGTCGCCTCGCCCGATTGCGCGCGCGCCACACCCGCCGCCATCGAGGACATGAACTCGCCCACCCCAGGCACCCGCAGGTCGAACACCTGGTTGGTGTTGGTGTCGATGGCCTTCAGCGTATCGGTGTAGGTCGTCGCCACATTGGCATCCCAACCCATTTCGGTTTGATAGAAGGCCGGGTCGAAATGTGCTTCGCGGTACGGGTTCACGCCGAACCGGCCGATCTGCAGGTCAGCCAACGTGTTCGCCTCGTTGCTGAAGAAGCACAGATAGTCCATCGCCATATCCTGGTTCTGGCTGGAGGCAGCCACACCGGACGACCAGCCCCAGGTGACATAGGGCGCGCGGTTCGGTTCCTCGAACGTGTCCCAGGCGTTGGTCTTGCGATTCCACACCTCTTTCGCACCCGGCAACAGGGCAGCCGCCACCTTGTTGCGGATCGGGCTGTCGGCCTGCATGGCCTGAATGAATGCATCATCCCACGAATAGGACATCAGCGCCTGACCGCCGCCGAACGAGAATATCTCATCCCCAAGACCGAACGAGGTGCCACCGGGCGGCATCGACGCCTGTGCCGCCACGAACAGCTCCAGCCCCCGCACCCAGCCGGGCGAGTTGACCAGAGGTGTCATGGTTTCAAGATCAAAGAAGAAGCCGCCGGGCACATCGGGATGCTTGGCATAGGGCGCTACCCGGCTGATGAAGGCCGAAAACATCAGATCGTCGCGTTTGGTCACTTCGGCGGTGCCGAAATTCGGGGCACCGTCACCGTCCCAGTCCGTGTTGTTAAAGACAGCGGCAACCTCGTTATATTCTTCCCATGTTGCGGGAACCGTAAGATCACGGCCCGTCGCCTCTTTGAACTTCGCCTGCATTTCGGGGTTGGCGAACACGTCGCTGCGGTATTTCAGGTAATGGCGGTCGCCATCCATCGTGTAGTTCAGCATCTTGCCGTCCCACGAGGCGACGCCCCGATAGGTCGGGGTGACCGACTGCATTCCGGCGGCGTCCTGGTAGGCGGCGGGAACTTCGGCAAGGTAGGGGTTGAAGTCCCCCAGCCACAGCGAAGCAAAGAACAGCACGTCATAAGCGGCCTGTTGGGTCTGGAACGGGATCATGATCCGTTGAAACAGATCGCCAAACGGCACATGCACCACATTCACCGTGGCCCCGGTCAGTTCCTGAAACTGGGTCGCGTGAAGGGCGGTCGGCTCGCCGATCACCGGGATCGCGTGGGTGATGATGTTCAGCGTGCGACCGGTATAGTCCTTGGCATCGATTGACGCGAAAGAGCACTGCCCTTCTACGTCGGCCTTGATGCCGTATTTGCTGTAATCCTGCGCCAGGGCGGCCCCGGCCGTCAGCGTCAGTGCCGTCGTGGCCCACAGGCCCACATGCAACATGCGTTTCGTCATTTTACCCTCCCTAAGTGTATATAAGCGCCGCCGATCACGGGATCAGAACGGCGCGTCCCTTGATCTTGCCGTGGTGCAGGTCTTTCAGGGCCTGATTGGCCTCTGACAACTTGTAGTGCTTGGTGTGCAGATTGACCAACCCCCGGTCCGCCAGCGCCATCAACTCGTTCAACTCTGCCCATGTTCCGACCAGGTTGCCGATGATGTTGCGTTCAGTGATGACCAGATCGACGGTGGGCACCTGAATATCCTCGCCGTAACCCACGACGTAATAGCTGCCCATCGCGCGGGTCATCGCCAGACCCTTTTTCGTGGTGCCTTTTTCGCCCACGAAATCAATGACCGCCTCGGCACCTTTGCCCCCGGTCAGCGACAGCACGGCGTCAACTTCGCCGCCATCGGCCTTGACCAGATGATCGGCACCGCCCTCGCCCGCCAATGCCAGCGATACGTCCGACAGATCAACCACGATGATGCGTGCCGCGCACATCGCGCGCAGGACCTGCACGCCGATATGGCCCAGGCCGCCTGCCCCGATCACCACAACGGTCTGGTCGGGCAAAAGGGTCTGCGCGGCCTTCTTCGCCGCGCGATAAGCCGTCAGTCCGGCATCTGCGTAAGGCGCCACATCCTTGGGGGCCAGCGTCTTGGGCAGGGCAACCAGATTGCGCGAAGAGGTCAGCAGCGCCTCGGCATAGCCGCCGTTGCTGTCCAGCCCCGGAAAGTTGCCGTCGCCGTGCATGTCATGGCCACGCCGACAGGCGATACAGGTGCCACCCGTTACCTTTGGGTGAATGATTACCGGATCACCCTTTTTGAAGCCTTCGACTTCGGGCCCGATCTCTTCGATCCAGCCCGCGTTTTCATGCCCCATGATCAGCGGCAGAAGTCCTGTCCCCGTCGGGTCGGTATGCGGGCGCCAGATCCCTTCGATGATATGCAGATCGGTGCGACAAACGCCTGCCCCACCGACGCGGACGATCACATCGGAGGATTTTCTTATCTTGGGATCTTCGACATCGGCCATCGTAACCCAAGTCTGGGCCACAAGGGCCGGATCGTAGCTGTGAAGAACCTGCGCTTTCATCGTCACCCGCCATCGCTGGAACCGCCAACATTGGCGGCAATGACGCGCAGTTAGTCAGGCGGCACGGCCTTCGGCAAGCTTGGCTGAAATTCACCTCAAACCGTTCAGAATCTGAACATTTTGTGCAACTGGGATGCCCGCTTTGCAGATTTTCGGCAGGGCCATGCGCGTCCTCCACCCAGGCCCAATGTTCCCGGCTCGCGATGTGTTCAATATTTGAACACATGCCGGTCGAATCAAACTGAGGCGTTGACAGCCGTTTGCGCACCCTTACGCTAACCATGCCAAGCGGGGGAGGCTGGGGGGCGATGGAACCACAGACAACGCCTTTGGCGCGGGCAAGACGGCTATTGGAAACGCAGGGCCGTTTTCCCGGGGGGGCGTTGCCTGGCGACATTTCTGACAGTTGGCTGCGCAGTCTGGCGCACGGGCTTGACCCGCTGTCGTCCGGGACCAAGGCAGTCCACACGGAAGGTGAGCTTGCAGTGGTTCGCAGCCGCCATGCCGATCTGATCCGCTTTGCCCGCCCCGAACTTGAACTGCTTTACGACCAGATCGCCGGTTCCAATTTCATGATCGCGCTCGGTTCGCCCGATGGTGTGGTGCTGGAAACGCTGACTGACACACAATTCAGCGATACCGAGGCTGGCCGCAGCGTCATTTCCGGCTCGGTCTGGACCGAAGAACTGCGCGGCACCAATGCACTTGGATTGTGCCTTACCACGTTGCGCCCCGCACAAGTTTATGGCGGGGAGCATTTCTTGCGGTCGCATGGCGATGTGTCTTGCATCTCTTCGCCGATCTTTGACGGTCGGGGGGGGCTTGCAGGTGTGCTTGATGCGTCGTCGGGGTCAGCCGTGCGCCAGCAGCATACCGCCGCACTGGTGCAGATGTCGTCAAGCAACATCGAAAACTGCCTGATCCGCGCGGGGCACGAGCGGCGGATCATCCTGCAGTTTCATCCTCGGCCAGAGTATCTCAGCACCCTTTCCGTGGGAATGCTGGTGATGGATGAGGATTCCACGATCCACGCCGTCAACCGCAAGGGAACGGTATTCCTGACAGGCATCAACGCAATCCTGGGCGTGCCTTTCGACCAGATTTTCGAAGCCAGGTTCGAAACGATCGCCCCCCGTCTGGTGCAAGGCGAAACATTGCGCCTGCGGGATCGGTTCGGTTCGGCGGTGTCGATGCGTTGCGTCGCCAACCGGGCCAGTTTCGCGCTGGCTGGCCGACATCTACCCGCCGCCGCGATGACGAAGAGCGCAGTGGCGGCTAACCCGTTCTGCAACGTGGTGATGGAAGACCCGGGACTGCGGCACGCGCTTTTCAGGTTGCCCGAGGCGGCGCGACAGGGTCGGCCGATCTGCTTTGTCGGTGAATCCGGCACTGGAAAGGAAGTTTTTGCCCGACTTGCCCATGTCGCCGCCCGAAACGGCAGGTCATTTGTGGTGGTGGATGCTGCAACCTTGGCCGCCGGGGATGCCGCCGCCAGCTTCTTTGGCGCCAATGAACACGATGGCCTTCTGGCCGAAGCTTCCGGCGGCAGCCTTTTCGTCGCCGAACTGGCAGCGCTGCCCGTGGCGGCACAAGCGGCGTTGGCACGCCTGCTCGATACGGGCGAGTACCGGCATCCGGTGACCGGCGTCTTGACAAAGCACGACATCCTTTTCATGTGCGGCTCGTCGGTACCGCTCGAGGCCGCAAATCTTCTGCCGCAACTGCGCTATCAGCTTGTTGAATGTTGCATAGTGCTGCCGCCATTGCGACACCGATGCGATCTCGCGGTTCTGGCTCGGCGCTTTGCAAAAGCGGCCCGTGATGATGCGGACCTCGCTCCGGGCCTGAGTGAGCGGCTCGCGGCCCATGATTGGCCGGGCAATCTGCACGAACTGCGGGCGGTGATGACCCAGGCCGCACGGCGCCGCACCCATGGCCCGGTGACGGCCACAGATCTCGCCGACCTGCTGCCCGCGCAAGGTGAGCCGGCCGCCACACAGCCTTGTCAAAACTGCCTCGGCACGGCGTGGAAAGAAATTCAGTGCCGCGAGATTCAACAGTCGGTGTATCGCCACGGCGGCAACATCGCCAAAGCGTCCCGCGATTTGGCGATGTCACGAACGACGGTCTACAAGCACCTGCCCCGGATCTGAGATCGGCGCGGTCACCATGCCAAGCGACTTGATGCCAAGACCTTGCGAGCGGGTGGGTGGCAGAGCTTCAGCAAGCCGGGATGATAAGAGTATCATCGGCAATTGACGTCGGACTGTGAAAATTATTTCCCTGAATGGCTGCATTTCAGCGCGAGCACCCGGGCCCCTAGCCAAAGACCTGGGCAAAACTTAGCGATTTTGGTCCGTGGAGTGGGTAAAACACGAATTTCCAGCCGTCATGTGAGAAAATAATTTACACAACCTCAAAAATACGGCTAGCGTAGGAAGGGGACTCACGGACGCTCGTAATCGCGCCGTGACTTTGATGAGGGCGCGGCCGTGCGGCATCTCTGGGAGGGGATGACCGGACATGACGGCACATAAGAGACACCAGAACGACCGGACCGACGCAACGGCCGGGCAACACCATTGGGAGGATCACCATGTTTTACCGGCCGAAGAACGCGATCTATAAAAGCGTCAGCAGACGCAAGTTCTTGGAACTTGGCGGCGGCGCAGCCACCATGCTGGGTACTGGCGCGCTGAGCATCGGGTTGAACTCCACGATGATGAGCACACGGGTCCAGGCGCAGTCGTCTGACGATGCAAAATGGAAGCAGTTTGCAGGCTCGAAACTGGTGTTCCTGTCCGAAAACACCCCGCCCTCGTTTGCGATCCGCGAAAAGATCAAGTCTTTCTTCGACCTGACGGGGATCGAAGTAGAAATTCTGACCGATGACTTGCCGGTCGTGCAGCAAAAGGCCGGGATCGACCTGCGCAGCGGCAACGCGGATTATCCGCTGCAGTACATTCAGGACAAGCCGATCGGTTCGCCATTCGCCGATTTCTATGCCGACCTTTCGCCGATGTTTGGCGATGACACGCTGCCGCAAGACCCGGAGGGCTATGGCGACGATGTCTGGTTCGACAACTTCCTGACGGCCTGTGGCCGCTATTACGACGGTTCCAAGGTCATTGCGTTGCCGTACGATGCTGCGGTGGCCTGCACATTCTACCGCAAGGACATCTACGAGGCCAATTCTGCGGCGTTTGAGGCCGAGTATGGCTACCCGATGGAATACACCAACGACACGACATGGAAGAATGTTCTTGATTTCGCGACATATTTCAAGGCGCGGAAGGGCGCAGGCGAAGACGTGCCCTACGGATACGCCCAGCACCAGGGCACCTTTGCCTGGACCACGCAGCTCGATATCCAGCGAATGATGTTTGCCCATGGCCGTTGGACCGATTTCGACATCGACGACAAGATCGGCAGCAAGACGCCCGGCAAGACCAAGTGGGGTGATGAACAGTCCGTCCTGATGCTTGAGAAATTCAAGGCCCTGGCCGATGTCTCGCACCCCGACAACCTGGCCAACGGCACGCTGGAACTGAACACGGTCTATCAGTCCGGCAATATTGCCATGCAGATTCAGTATCACGAATTTGCAGCGTCCATCGAGGATGAGAAAACTTCGGTCGCAGGCGGTGGTCGCACAGCCTATGCCCCCTGCCCCAAGGGTGCACCCGAGTGGATCCTGAACGGTGGCGAAGCGGTCAACGGCACCAACTGCGGCATCGGCGGCATCGGCATCAGCGGCAATGCATCGGAGGAAATCAAGCGCGCGGCCTATCTGTTCGCGATCTGGTCCACCTCGCAGCAGAACCAGTACGAGGTTCTGTCCGGTCTTGGCGGGACGCCGACGCGCAAATCCGTTCTGGCACTGCCCGACGTCGTGGCGGCCCGTGTGCGGCCCACCACCATGCCGAACGCGCTGACCTTTGACGCCGTGTATGACTTCGGGATCAAGGACCCGAACTTTGTGCTTGGCCCGAAGATCCCCGAGGCGAACGAGTATCATTCGATCATCGCATCGGAAACGCAAAAGATGCTGTCGAATGCGCAGACCCCGGCAGAGACGGCCAGCAGCGTGCAAGGCCTGCTCGACAGTCTGAACGACGCCTGATCCTGCAAAGACGCGCGGTGCACCGGGTTTGCCCCGATGTGCCGCGCCACTGCCAACCTAAGACACAATCACCCCACGACAGGAGGCCGCGTCTGATGACCAGTGGAGCGCCAAACGTTGGCAGTTCACCGTTGCCGCCGGGAGCTTCGTTGTTCCGCGCCCGCGGGACCTCGTCTGATATCGAAGCACGGCCGCAGAGCGCCGCTCTGCCGGTGCCGGCGCGGCTTAACCCGGCTGCCCCGCGCCGGTATTACCTGTATCTGATGGCCCCCGCGATTGCGGTTCTTGCGTTCATATCGCTTTATCCGTTCGTCTGGCTGATCGTGATGTCCTTGCAGGACGTCGGGGTCGGCGACGGCGAATGGGTCGGCCTGAAAAATTATGCCAGGCTGTTCAGCGATGTGCGGTTCCTTGAAGGTTGGGTCTTGCTGGCGCAATACAGCGCGATGTGCCTGACGCTGCAACTGAGCATCGGGTTGCTGCTGGCGGTGATCGTGAACGGCGCGCGCTGGGAAAAGTTTCTGGTGACTGCGCTTCTGATGCCAATGATGATGGCCCCGGCTGTTGCCGGTCTGGTCTGGCTGTTTTTGTACAACGGCACCTTTGGCTGGTATCACTGGCTGTTTCAAAGCCTTGGGTTGCTGGGGGGCGGGTCGATCCTGTCCAACACAGATACGGCCATGTTGGCGATTGTGCTGGTCGATGTCTGGCAGTGGACGCCGCTGATCACACTGATTGCCTTGGCCGGGCTGAAGCGGGTGCCGCAGGACCAGCTGGAGGCGAACATGGTCGACGGTGCCTCGCCCCTGCGCAACTTTTTCGCCATCACCCTGCCGAACCTCTATCCGGTGTTGCTGATCGCCATCATGTTGCGATTTATGGATAATTTCCGGTTTATCGACGCGGCATTGGTTTTGACGGGCGGCGGCCCCGCGGATTCGACCAAGATCCTGCCGATCTATCTGTTCGAGGTCGCGTTCAAGTTCTTCAAGCTGGGGCGTGGGGCCGCAATCGCCCTGACGCTGCTGATCGTCACGATCATCCTTGGCAAGATCCTTGTGCGCATCTTTGAAAAACCGAAATCGGAAAGGGTGTAGATCATGGCATCGCGGGATGTGGTCCAATACAAATCGCCGTTGGCCGTGGCCTTCAACGTGTTTTCGGTCATCTTTCTGGCCGTCTACCTGATCTGGACGTTGCTGCCGATCTTTGTGATGTTCGTCTCGTCCTTCAAGGACCTGCTGGAAGCGTTCAACATCCCCGAGGTTGGCGATTGGGCCGGGGTGATGGTGTTTTTCGATTTCAGCCCGACGCTGAAGCACTACCAAAGCCTGTTTTATGACAACAACTTCGGCGAATACATGGCCAACAGCCTGGTCGCGGCGGGCGGGTCGGCGGTGATCGCGGTTACCTTCGGCTCGATGGCGGCCTACAGTCTGAGCCGGGTTGAATTTCGCGGCAAGGGTGATCTGTTCTTCTGGATCATCTCGACCCGGATGGCCCCTGTGGTCGCCGTGATGGTGCCGCTTTACGCGATCTTCCGGTCATTTGACCTGATTGGCACGCTGCCGGGCCTGATCCTTGCCTACACGACCTTCAATCTGCCCTTCGCGATCTGGATCCTGAAAGGGTTCTTTGACAATGTGCCCTATTCGATTGAAGAGGCGCAGATGGTAGATGGCGCGACCCGCTTTCAGGCGTTCATGTCGATTCTGCCGTTGGTGGCACCGGGGATTGCTGCGTTTATCGTGCTGTGCATCCTGTTTGCCTGGAACGACTTTCTGTTTGCCGCCATCATCGGGTCGGGCGGGGCCAAGACCCTGCCGGTGGCCACGCGCGAATTGGTGCAACCGCAGAATATCCAGTGGGGGGCAATCATGGCGGCCGGCGTTGTGACGACACTGCCGATGATGATGCTGGGGTTGGTGATCCGAAAATATCTGGTGACCGGCATGACGATGGGTGCCGTCAAGGAATAGCGCCTGATCCTTCGTTGGCTTGGGCAATTTTAAGAATATACCGGGGGGCCTGATGGCACGGATTTCGATCAACAAAGTGTGGAAGTATTACGGGACCAGTCCTGCGGTGCGCGAGTTGAACCTTGAATGCGAAGATGGCAGCTTTGTCAGCATTCTGGGGCCATCAGGTTGCGGGAAATCCTCGACCATGCGGATGATCGCCGGG
>JAYSYZ010000049.1:0-5130 GCA_043727195.1 Paracoccaceae bacterium | reverse complement strand
GGACCTGGGATGCGAGATGGCCGAAGAAGACCACCACTTCGCCCAGAACATGGCCCAGACTGCCAGAGCCGTGCCCATTACCGAAACCGCAGCCCATCATGTGTCTCCCTTGGTCATGTGCGCGGGGCTCGCCATGTCATGCTCGTCGTTCATGGTTGCCCTTCGCGGCAGGCGTCCCGGAAGCATCCGGTGCAGAATTTCGCTCTTCAGAAATAGATGATGAAACAGGCTTGCAGCGACATGCAGCACAATCAGACCGATGATGATCCATACCAAGGCCACATGAACCCGGTAGGCCGCCCCGACATCTGCCGGCGTTGTCGTGCCAGTCCCAAGGGACAACGCGTTGACGTCCGGCAAACCGGGCACAAACCAGCAGCACCCCATCCCGGAAGCCATGATCCATCCCGTGAGGGGAATGAGGATCATCGTCCCGTAGAGGGTCCAGTGAATGACCTTCGCGACCATGTCGCCAAGCCGCGCTCTGCCGGAATGTGCGGCGTGCGGCCAGGAATACCTTGCCCTGAACATCAAGCGCAGTACGACAATCCCCAGCACCGCCAGCCCTGCATAGGCGTGCATCAGATAGGCAAGCCGTCGATCCGCGCCACAGCAGCCGCTGGCGTAATAGACGGCAAACAGTCCGGCCAGCAGCGCCAGAAAGACCAAGGCAGCTCCGACCCAATGCAGGGTGACGGATCCGGCGTTTGGCCTTTGTGTGAAGCCCGCTTCATGCATCAGCAGAACCCTGTGCCCTCTGTGCATCCGCAGGACGCCGCCACGCCCAGACACTGGCGGCAACCGGGATGATGAGCCATTGAAGTACGGGGCTAAGGCCGGTGTTGATGATCGGGATTACTGGCATCCACGCGCGGTAGGCCCAAGCCTGCCGAACCTCGATGTTCAACCATTCGCTGAAGATCGTATATCCCAGACCCAAAACGACAGTTGCCATCAAGACTGCAATCCGCCCCCTCGCGGGCCAGTCTGACGGGGCCCATATGGCCAGCGCTCCCATCAGCGTGCTCAGCGCGATCAGAATGTCGCCGCCAGTGCAATGCAGAGCGGCAAACGCCAGTTCTTCGGGCGTACCGGTCAGCCAGATTGTGTAAAGCGGCAGTTGCGCGAACTCCCAGACTAGGTTTGCGCCTGCCATGAACACAATGTAGCGGCGAATGGCAGATATCCACGACCGGCCAGGGGGCCGCGTCGGGGCCGTCTGTGCATTGAGCGAAGGATGGACCGCCATGTTACTGGACACGTTCAATGTTGCTGACCAGCGTTCCAAATGCATCGGGCAATGACCGTTTGCCGTGCACGCGATCAGATCGACCCCCTGAGTAGGCGGGGCGAGCGCAACGCCTGCCGACCCCGGTCATGGCGTCACTCGCAGAATTATCTCGCGACGAATGACCTCGGTTTCGGCATCGAGATGGACTGCAATCGAGAAGCGCCATGCTCCGTCCATTCCGAGATCTGCCTGAAAGCGGTACTTGCCCGGTATGTCGGATGCCAGCGCCGCAACGGGCGTTGTCATCGTCGCCATCCCGTCAGGCGCCATGTCGAGCCGCGTGGCGAAGATGACGGCGTCCGTGACCGGTGCCTGTGTGCGCAGATCGGTGACGGCAACCGCCAGGATCGCTCCATCGCCCTGCGGCAGAGCGGTTTCAATGACCTTGAATTCATAGTCGTCGGGAGCCGCCATGGCGAAATGAGCGGCGCCGAAAAGCAGGCTTTGTGCCAGCGCAAGGCTGCACAGCAAACGGGAAAGTTTCATGATGGAGTCCGACTGTTTGAAAAACGCTTGAGCGTCCCGAAGCGCAGCAACGGCCACGCTCACTCTACCGTGCGGCTTCGGCCACGCGGTTGGGGGGGGCGCGATGCGCCCCGGGCAGTCAGATTTTGGGAGGTCGTCGCAGGCCGTCGCCAGCGAACAGGGCGACTGACGTCACGTGAGAAAAATCAAAAGCGACTGACGATACATCGAAACGATGCAAACTCGAGCCGTCAGGCATCAGGCATGCAAGTGACCCAACGCCGCCGGGCAGTGCCATCGTGCAGTCTGGCATCGAGCTACAATCTTGGGGCGGGCACGGTGAGCCGTCGGCCGTTTCCATCGTCATCGACGAATTGTCCGAAGCCATGCCATTGTGTGCAGGGACGAACAACATCGCCACCAGCAGCAGTAAGAGCCCCAAGGTTCGCATAACTACCATCACACACGCTTTTCATTTTTCCGAGGTTGCTTCAAGACACAAGTTGCTGAACGGATGAAGCTGACCATGAACCGGCAACAAAGAACCGGGTGTCGTTGAAATGATGAGCGCGGCAGCATGCATTGCTGCCGCGCTCTCCAAGAGCTGTTCTTTTGCGAGACCTACGCCGCTGTCGTTGTCGGCACCGCACTCTCTCAGTCAGGGAGGAAAGGGTGCCCTGTCACGCCGCTTCACTCAGGCGACCACTGAGCGGACCCAACGCCTGCCTTGACGAGCGTTGCGCGATTTCGAGGACCTTCGCGTTCCCCTCCATCCAATTATGTAGCGCGCTGGTCGCGAACTCCCTTTGCAACTCCGCAACCTGCTGCACTGTCCGGCATTGCATCAGCTGATGCGAGGCGTCGGCATTGATGCGGGCGGCACTGCCGAACCACGCCGTCCAGACCGAAAACATCTCCGAAACGGCTCCCGCCGCTACGGTTGACGAAGCTTTGACTGCCTTCAAGTCTTCTACGATCTCCTCAGACGAGCGGCTGTATACGGTCATCGCCTCACGCGTGTCCGAAGCAGCCTTCTGAATCTGCTCTTTGATGTTCGCAGTCACTTGGCCAGCACTGTCTTGCACCGAAACGGCGCTACGCGCCACGGTGTCGGCTGCTTTTGCAGTCGCCCCGCGAACATTGCGCTCCACTGCCTTCTGAGCACGGGCTTCTGCGCGCTCGGCAGTTGAGGCAAGTTCAGCTTCCTCGGCCTGCCGCTTGGCTTGTGAAGTTTCTTCACGCTTCTCGTCACGCTTCGCCTTTTCAGCGTCCTCTATGGCGCCTTCAATACTAACGGCCAAGGCACCGGCTTCTTCATCGGTGATGGCCTTGAGGACTGCCGGGAGAAGCTCCTTTCGCTCGTTCCGAACGTGCTGTTGAAAGCTTTTGTTCAGCACGTCGAGCTCTGCGAGGAACTCATCATTATCCTTCGGCATCGCCGAAAGTTTTTCCAATGACCCTCGCAAATCCTTGTTCCCCTGCAAAGCATCGGCAGCGAAACCTTTGGTTTCCGGATGCTTGCGGAGCAAGGGCAGAAGATGCTCCTCCTCGATTTCAACATAGCGGGTGAGTTCATCGATAAGCTGCATGAACAGGCTTTCTCGGGTCTTTAGCGCTTGGTTCGATGTCGCTAAAAGCTTTGTGATCAGCTCGGCGGTCTTTTCGGGAGCTGCCTGGATCGTCTGGCGGAGGGTCATAGGGTATCCTTTGTGGCCTGCTCAACAATGGAAGCCAAGTCACCAAGGTGCCAGCACCGAGGTGCAGAACGAAGGACGCTGGCAGCTAAAGCAGGATAAGCATCATCCGACGGGAGGTCGCCGTTTGTACATTGCTGCACTGCAACATAAACTCAGGCATGAGCCATACAAGGGCAAGGGCAGAGGTGCTGTCACGATGCGCAAGACTCCGCTCCTCCCTCCCCGCGTCGGCGTCTGGCCGCGCGGAGTCCTCAATTACCGCAAACGCGCTGACCTGCCAAAGCAAGTTGGCCAGCCACGGCTTGCGGATGAACAGAACCATGCGCGTGGTTGACGTCGCCATCATCGGCGCGGGCACGGCGGGCAGCACCGCATTGCGGGCAGCGAGTTTCGCGCCGTAAGCCGCCATGTCGACGAACTGATCGCGGTTGGTCACGTCACCGGTGCCAAAAACGCCTGGGTGGTTCGTCTCCATATCATCGCCGACGATGATGCGCCGCGGTTGTCGATCTTGCCCCCCATTTCGGCTAGCCCCATCCCTTCAGTATTTGGGGGTGCATCCTGCCGTCACCACCAGATGATCGGCGATCAGTTCCTACGCTGCGCTTGCAGCCCCGGCCCGCTTACGCCCTGCCGCGCCGTGGCCGGCTGTCCGGCCCCCTTGCGCAAGCGCTGGTCAAAGGCGGCCTGCACTGATCAGAAGTCGTTAGGGTTTCCCGCAAAGATGGTGCCCGAGCCGCCGTCTACACCGTTCTGGACCCAGGTCACCGCCTCACCCTTCAATCGGACGTTCCAGCAATCGGGAGCGTCACCATAGCTGAAGCACATCGTGTCACCCTCGACCGTCCAGGTGCCGGTATAATCTTTGCCCTTGATCGCGCCGTCGGCCGCATAGAACTCGGTATAGGCACCAGATGCCGTCATGCTGCCCTGAACGGTGTTTCCGGCAACCGCGGCTGTAATTTCGGCGCCGGTGGCAAACTCTTGCGCATGGGCGGCAATTGGCAGGGTCAGTGATACAGCAAGCGCAAGGCGGGAAAGCAGTTGCATGAATGATACTCTCTGATTTGAGCGGCAACTCGACAGTAGGCCACGAGCTGGTATTGTCCAGCCCCTGTGCATAAATTGACCCAGCCTGCGACCCCGTAAATTCCTTGAAGGCAGATCTGATCCAACATTGTTCAACTCACGCCGGCTGGAAGATTTCGCCGAGGGAGGCATTAGTAGTTAGTCTCGACATATACCCCCGAGCAAACGTAAGCGACCGCTGCTGCCGTTGACCCGTTGTTCATGAACAGCCGCGGCGATAGGAACTGCGTGTCGGCCTGTCAGGTCCACTGTGATCTCCTGCTCAAACACCGCGCCTGTTACTTCGTTCACTACCCGCACCCGGACCGACCCGCCGTTGGGCTGTGCTGCGATGAACAAGGTCAGAACGCCGCCGGTCGCGATGCCGAAACTCGCTCCCATGTCTGTCAGCGTCGGTGCACGCGTGGCATCGTTCGCGACCAGCTGCCAGCGGGTGTGGGAACTGCGCCTCGGTGCTGATGCCGACGCAGCTGACGAGGTTGGCCAGCATCAGCGTGGTCGCCAGCGCGGCGGCACAGCCGTAGAGGCCGAAGAAGGCGAAGAGGCCCGCAGAAGCCCATTCCTGCCTGCGGGTCGTCAGCGAGATGC
>JAYSYZ010000048.1:0-2100 GCA_043727195.1 Paracoccaceae bacterium | reverse complement strand
CGAAGCGAGAACAGCCGGGCGGCGAATTTCTCGGGCCGCGACAGGGCATCGGACAACGCCTCGTCAAACGCGGTCGCGTCCCAGCCGGTGCCTTGCAGCCCATGGCGCAGGACGGAATGATCAGAGATGAGGGCGAACAACTCCCCCGTCATGAAGGTCTGGAAACTGACCACCTCGCCCGCGCTGATCTGCACCCATTTCGAATGGGTGCCGGGCAGGCAGAGCACGCCGTCGAAACCGGGGCTGCCGGACAGCGCCCCGGCGATCTGCGTTTCCTCGCCGCGCATTACGTCGGCGGGGGAAAGCTGCCGCAGGCCGGGGGCAAGGCGGACGTGCAGGCGCGGGTCAGTGGTGGGGGCGGTGACAAGAGCAGCGGCGTCAAGGGGCGGGCAGGGCACGGTGCGGTAGGGCGCCTCGTGCCAGCCCTGGCGCGAGCCGACCATGCCGCAGGCGATCACGGTGGTCACGCCTGGGCCCAGCCATGGGGCGATCAGGCGCAACAGGGCAGCTTCAAAACCGTCGCGGGTGAGCTTGCCCATGCCGTCGTCGGAGGTTGCTTCGGCCATCACCGCGCCGCCCTGGCCCATCGCCCAGGCGCGGAGGTTCGAGGTGCCCCAATCGACGGCGATCCAGGCTGGAGTCATCCGGTTACCACCACGCCACCGTCGATGACCATGGCTTGTCCACTCATCATCCGCGAAGCCTTTGAGGCAAGGAACAGCACGCCGCCGACGATGTCTTCCGGCTCGATCGTGTCCTTCAGGCATTGCCTGGCGACATGCGCGGCAAGGGCTTCGGGCGTGACCCAGAGGTCTTTTTGCTTTTGCGTCAGGACCCAGCCGGGGGCCAGCGCGTTGACGCGGATGCGGTCGGGGCCAAATTCGCGCGCAAGGGTGCGGGTCAGGCCGGTGATACCAGCGTTGGCGGTGATGTAGGGCACGTAGCCGGTGTCGGCCATCATGTAGCTGATCGAAGAAAAGTTGATAATCGAGCCGCCCCCCGCCGCCTTCATTCCGGGGATCACGGCCTGGGCGGCAAAGAAATATGACCGCAGGTTGATGGCCATCGACCAGTCCCAGAACGCTTCGTCGATCCTGGCCGTCTCGATCCGCTTGTCATCGGCGGCATTGTTGACCAGCACGGTTATCGGGCCATGAACCCGCGCGGCGGTGGAGAGGGTCAATTGTACCTGATCGACCAGGGTGAGGTCGCAGGGCAGGAACAGCGGGCGGTTCCCCGTCGCCTTTTCCATTTCATCACAGAACGACGTGGCGTCAGAACGTTGGCAGAAGGCGACCTTGGCCCCCTGGCGCAGAAAGCCCTCGGTCAGTGCAGCGCCGATACCCGAGCCGCCACCGGTGATGAACACGGACTGCCCGCTCAGGTCAGGAAACACAGGAGTGTCAGACATGCGGCGATTTCCTTCCTTCGACGACCCACATGGTGGCGGGCCAGGCCAGGGGGAGCAAGAGGCCGCGCGTCATGAGCGCCTGTCCGCTGAGCGTGAGCGGCCCCGATTTCAGCGCATTCGGGCCGCGCGACTGGCGGGGGGCGTCTTCGGGATTGATGAGGGTGACGCAGTATCGGGCGTTGGGGTCAAGGCCCGTCAGGCGCAGGGGACGCGGCAGAACCTGCGTGCTGCTTTCGGCCTGCCCGGCGAAAAGGACGAACCGGCTGCCGTCGCGGGCGATCTGCATCTCTGCGGTCACCGCGGGATCGGCAGCGTCAAGCCGGTGCAGGGTACCCGTCATTGTCCAGTCGCGGTTGGCCTTCCACCAGGCGGTGATCTTTTGCAACGTGGCAGATTCGTCCACTGTCAGTTCGCGCAGGTCCATTTCGAACCCCATGTGGCGCTGGGCGGCGACCCAGGCCCGAAAGGCCATCGGCAGGATGCGGCCCGACGTGTGGCACCGGCGCGGGCCGACATGACTGCCGGTCACGGCTGCCGGCAGGAACAGGGCGGCGTCATGCTGGATGCGCAGCCGTTGCAGAGCGTCGTTTGAATCGCTCAGCCAGACGCGATGGGTGCGCGCAAGGATGCCTGCGTCAATCCGCCCTCCGCCTGAGGCGCAGCTTTCGATTTCCACACCTGGATGGGTG
>JAYSYZ010000047.1:0-5158 GCA_043727195.1 Paracoccaceae bacterium | reverse complement strand
CCTGCTCATAGCCGCTTGCACTCATCTTCTCGCGGCCGCGACGGTAGACGATCGTCACGTTTTCCGCGCCCAACAGCTTTGACTGCACCGCGGCGTCGACCGCCGTCATCCCGCCGCCGATCACCACCACATCCCGCCCGATCGGCAGCGTGCCAAGGTCCGCCGTCTGGCGCAGCGCTGCGATGAAATCCACCGCGTCGTTAACGCCTGGCAGGTCCTCGCCCGCCGCGCGCAACGCATTCACGCCCTGCAGCCCGATGCCAAGGAAGACCGCGTCGAACTCGGCCTCCAGCTGGTCGAGCGTCACGTCGCGGCCCAGTTCCACGCCGACGCGGATCTCGATCCCGCCGATCTGCAGCAGCCAGTTCACTTCTTCTTGCGCGAACCCGTCCGTCGCCTTGTAGGATGCGATGCCGTATTCGTTCAGCCCCCCCGCCTTTGGCAGCCGTTCCAGCACGACCACGTCATGGCCGTGCATTGCCAGCCGGTGCGCGCAGGCCAGCCCCGCAGGCCCCGCCCCCACCACCGCAACCCGCTTGCCGGTCGGGGCGGCGCGTTCAAACGGATGCAAGCGCTTGGCCATCGCCAAATCCGTCGCGAACCGCT
The DNA here is from genome assembly GCA_043727195.1 of Paracoccaceae bacterium. GTDB lineage: Bacteria > Pseudomonadota > Alphaproteobacteria > Rhodobacterales > Rhodobacteraceae > JAUYQR01. The sequence goes on along the minus strand of JAYSYZ010000047.1, from coordinate 4,552 downwards.
GCAACCGGCCGATCTCCACCGGCTTGCCCTCGGCTGCTTCGCGCACGCAGGCCTCTTCGCACAAGGTTTCCGTCGGACAGACCCGGGCACACATGCCGCCAAGGATGTTCTGGCGCCAGATGGTGGAGGCCGCAGCCTCGGGCGTTCCGGTGGCGATCTGCCGAATGAACAGCGGGATATCGATGGATGTGGGGCAGGCTGCGATGCAGGGCGCATCATGACAGAAATAGCAACGATCCGCCGCCACCAGCGCCTCATGCCCGTCCAGCGCCGGGGTGTGGTCGGAAAAATTCGCCTGATAGGCTGCGGCTGGCAGGCGACCCGGAACAATACCGGATGTCAGCGGGCTGTTCGTCATCGGGGTCTCATCCTCCCTGGCGTCATCTGCAAAAACTTGCACAGGTGTTAATTTTTATCAAACGGTAAATTTTGTGGACAGGGCAGTTTCCACCTTCCAGTTCCCCCTGCCAGATAATCGGGTACGTCGATCCCCGCTTTTCACCCCCGGCAGCCTCGCGTATAACCACGGGATATTAGACTGCGGGACGCGACCAGGATCAGCGCCCAAGACGCAGCAAAGCCAGCAGAGGACGGCATGAGCAAACAGAACCCCGACGCAGACGTTGCCTTCATCTCCGCACTGGCAGAACTTCTGAACAAGAATGATCTGACTGAACTGTCAGTAAAGCGCGAATATGGCGAGGATGACAGTCTCGAGGTGCGCGTGGTCAAGCAGTCCAACATCGTGACGATGACCTCGGCGGCGCCTGCCCCGATGCAGGCTTACAGTCCTGCCGCCGTGGCCACTGCAGCCGCGCAAGCCCCCGAAGACCCCGCCCAGCACCCCGGTGCTGTCACCTCACCGATGGTGGGCACCATTTACCTTTCCGCCGAACCCGGAGCCGCCCCCTTCGTCACAATCGGCGCCGCCGTCACCGAAGGCCAGACCGTCCTCATCATCGAGGCGATGAAGACGATGAACCACATCCCCGCCCCGCGCGCCGGCATCGTCAAGCGCATCGTCGTCGAGGACGGCTCGCCCGTCGAATACGGCGCGCCCCTGATGATCATCGAGTAACCGCATGTTCGAGAAAATCCTGATCGCCAACCGGGGTGAGATTGCCCTCCGCGTGATCCGCGCCGCCCGCGAAATGGGCATCAAATCCGTCGCCGTCCATTCCACTGCCGACAGTGACGCGATGCATGTCCGCATGGCAGACGAATCCGTCTGTATCGGCCCGGCGCCGTCGTCCGAAAGCTACCTTTCCAAAGCCGCCATCATCTCGGCCTGCGAAATCACCGGCGCTCAGGCCGTGCATCCGGGTTACGGGTTTCTGTCCGAAAACGCCGCCTTCGCTCAGGCGCTGGAAGACCACGGCCTTACCTTCATCGGCCCCTCTGCCGAACACATCCGCATCATGGGCGACAAGATCACCGCCAAGGAAACCGCCAAGGCACTTGGCATTCCGGTGGTCCCCGGCTCGGCCGGTGGTGTCGCGGATTTCGAATCCGCCATTGGCGTCGCCGCCGGCATCGGGTTTCCGGTGATCATCAAGGCCACTGCTGGCGGTGGCGGGCGCGGCATGAAGGTCGCACGCAACGCCGAAGAACTGGAGGTCGCGTTCCGCACCGCCCGGTCCGAAGCGAAAAACGCCTTCGGCAATGACGAAGTCTATATCGAGAAATACCTGCAGAAACCGCGCCACATCGAAATTCAGGTGTTCGGCGACGGCAAGGGCAAGGCGGTCCACCTCGGCGAACGCGACTGCTCGCTGCAGCGCCGCCACCAGAAGGTTTTTGAAGAGGCACCGGGCCCCGCCATCACCCCCAAAATGCGCGCCGAAATTGGCAAGGTCTGCGCCGACGCCGTGTCGAAGATCAACTACATCGGCGCGGGCACCATCGAATTTCTCTACGAAGACGGCAAGTTCTACTTCATCGAGATGAACACCCGCCTGCAGGTCGAACATCCGGTCACCGAATACATCTTCGGCGTCGATCTGGTGCGCGAACAGATCCGCGTCGCCGCCGGGATGGAGATGTCGTTCGGCCAGGATGACCTCGAAATCAACGGACATGCCATCGAGGTTCGCATCAACGCCGAAAAACTGCCCAACTTCGCGCCCTGCCCCGGCAAGGTGAAAATGTTTCACGCCCCCGGTGGCTATGGGGTGCGGATGGATTCAGCCCTGTATTCCGGCTATTCGATCCCGCCCTATTACGACAGCCTGATCGGCAAGCTGATCGTGCACGGCCGCGACCGGCCCGAGGCTTTGGCTAGGCTGAAACGCGCGTTGGGAGAGTTGATTGTGGACGGGATCGATACAACGACCCCGCTTTTTCACGCATTGCTTGCCGAACCCGATATCCAATCCGGCGATTACACCATTCACTGGCTTGAAAAATGGCTGGCAACGCAGTTCGGCACCTGACCGACGGGGCGGCCATCGCCCTGTCCCGCCTCTGATGCAGACCGGCCCGCACCCCGATCTGTCGCCCGAAACCCTGCTGCGCGGCTATGCCATGGGCATCTTCCCCATGGCGGAATCGCGCGATGACGGCACGATCCACTGGGTCGATCCGCGCCAGCGCGGTATCCTGCCACTCGACGGTCTGCACATCTCACGGTCGCTCGCCCGCCATATCCGCCGCACTGATGCCGCGGTGCGCATCGACACAGCCTTTGACGCAGTTGTCACCGCATGCGCCGAACGGCGAGAGACCTGGATCAGCCACTCCATCCAGACCCTGTACCGCGCGCTGCACGCCGCAGGGTTCGCCCACAGCATCGAGGTTTGGCAGGATGGCATCCTGACCGGCGGCGTTTATGGCGTGACGTTGGGCGCGGCCTTCTTTGGCGAAAGCATGTTCTCGCACCGCGACAACGCCTCGAAACTGGCGTTGGCCTACACTGTGCACCGGTTGCGCGCGGGCGGATTCACCCTTTTTGACACGCAGTTCCTGACGCCGCATCTGGCCAGCCTTGGCGGCGTCGAAATTCCCCGTGCGGCCTATCACCGGCTGTTGCAATCCGCCCTGCCGCTACAGGCCTGCTTCGATCCGCCGGGCTATTCGCCCTCACCCTCGGATGTGTCGGGCGGCTGGGCCGCCTCTGGCACCATGCAGCGCAGCACCCAGACGTCATAACGCGGATGATCCATCGCCGACAGCGCGGGGCTTGAGGCCAGCATCCAGCCGGAAAACACCGGCGCCTCGACCGAAGGATCGACGATGGTCAGATGCGCGTTGGCATCCGACACCGGGTTGTCGGTGGGGTAACGACAACTGTCCAGTTGCACCACCAGCCGCCCGAAACTGGCCGATTGGCCGCGCACCAGCTCCATGTCGCCGCTCTCGCTGGTCAACTTGTCCAGCCAGCGCAGAATACCACCCTCGGCCTCGGTATAGTCCTGCGCCGCAGCCGGGCCGGTCAGTAACACCAAAAGCGCCAGCGCCCTCATGGCGCCGGTACCTCATCAGCGGCATCCCCGCCGACGAATTTCAACAGCAGCGAAATCAGACTGACGGCACCTTGCGTATCCTCGATCTCGGCCCCGGGCGTCAGGTTTTCCAGCGCGCCGCCGGGCACGATCTCGACAAAGTTACCGCCCAGAAGCCCTTCGGAAGAAATCAGAATCGCCGAATCTGATGGCAGCAGGATGTCCTTGTCCACCGCCAACGCGGCATCGGCAAAAAAGGTGGTCGGGTTCAGCTTCAGATCGGTGATCGTGCCGACCTTGACCCCCGCCAATCGCACATCCGACCCCACGGTGATCCCCTCGACCGACCGAAAGCTGGCGACCAAGGGATAGCTGTCCGCCTCGCGCGTCAGTCCGGCACCTTGCGCTGCATAGAACACAAACCCTGCAGCCACCGCCAGAACCGCAGCGCCCGTCAGCACCTCTGCACGATTTTCTCCCATCACTCCGGCTGCCATGCCTCGTAATCCCGCCGTACGACCGGTTCTGCCTTGCGGATCGACCCGGGCGGCGCATAGGCTGCTTCACTACCGGTCAGGTTTTCCTGATGCGGTTTTTCCCACATCTTATGCGTCAAGGGTTGTGCCGAAGGCGGCTGATCCCAGGTGTGATGCAGCCAGCCATGCCAGTCAGGCGACACCCGGCTCGCCTCCATGTCGCCGTTAAAGATCACCCAGCGACGCTTGCGGTCGCGAGTCTCGTAAAACAGGTTGCCCTTGTCATCTTCGCCAACCTTCACACCGCGCCGGGCCGTGAAAATCTGGGTGCCAAGTGTCTGGCTGTTCCACCATGTGAGCAGACGTTTCAGAAAATACATGCGGCACCCTCCGTTCGCATCCCCGATATGGCGCAAAGCGGCTGCAAGGTCTAGGGCCAAGCCGCCGCCTGCCCCGCCACGCAAAAAGGCGGGCCGAAACCCGCCTTTGCCCAGCGTCGCCCCGGGGGCGTCACGCCTTTGCAATCTCTTTCTTTTTGGCATCGGTATAGACGAGGATCGGCTTGGCACCGGAATGCACCGCCTCTTCCTTGACCACGACCTCTTCGACCGTATCCATCCCCGGCAGTTCGAACAT
>JAYSYZ010000046.1:0-14411 GCA_043727195.1 Paracoccaceae bacterium | reverse complement strand
GCAAAGCGGGGGCTGCCGGTGCTTTTGGTGGGGATGCAGGCGCCCGGCAACTTCGGGCCGGCCTACAAGACGGCGTTCGATGCGATGTATCCCGAACTAGCCAGCCAGTACGGCGCGCTGCTTGCGGGCAGTTTCTTTGACGGGCTGGTGGCGGCGGGTGCCGTTGCAAACGACCCGGCTAGCTATGCGCCGTTCATGCAGGCGGATGGCATCCATCCGAACCCGGACGGCGTGACCCGGATTGTCGAGGGGCTGGGGCCGAAGGTGATGGAGTTGGTGCGGCGCGTTGTGGGCTAGGCTGGAACTGCCGTTCTGGTCACGGCTGCGGTGTTGCGGCGGAAACGCTGGTGAATTCAGCCTCCAGGATGATATCGACGCGATCAGCGACGCCCATTTCCGACCCCGGCTCCGGTACGCCGAAACCCATCCCGAAATCGGACCGGTTGAACTGCGTCGTCGCGGAAAAGCCGATGCGGGCACCTGAAGGATCCATCGGCATCGCCCCCCAACCGCCGTTGAAGATGACGGAAAGGGTCACCGGGCCGGTCACGCCATGCAGGGTCAGATCGCCGGTGACATCGGCGCTATCCGGCCCCGTTTGCACGATGGTGGTAGAGGTGAAAGTGGCGGTCGGGAAAGCCGCCGCATCCAGAAACTCGGCACCCGTCAGCACGGCGTTGAAGTCGAAGGCCGGGTCCGGATAGTGCGTTTCCAACGATTTGATGTCGATCGTGGCGGTGACCGACATCGCGGCGGGGCTGGCGGGATCAAACTCAAGGGTGGCATCGTAGGTGGTGAAAAGCGCGGTGTAGTTCGAAAAGCCCAAGTGGTTGACCCGGAACAGCAACCGGGAATGCGTAAGGTCGATCCTGTATTCGCCCGGACCCGGCGGAGGCAGGTCTTCCTGCGCAAGCGTAGGTGTCGCGGCAAGCAACATGCTGAGAGACAGGGCGCGGAACATCGGGCGGCTTTCACTTAGTGGCCTGGCTAAGTATTCGGATACAGCTTGGCCTGTCAAGTGCGGGGCAACTATTGCGTGGCAGCCCCGCGCGATCCGCCCTAGCCTTGGCCAATGGCGGACAAGGGCGATTGCATGGGATTGATCGACGATTTGGCAGGGGCGGTGGGGATCGCTCAGGTGCTGACCGGGGCAGACATGGCGCGATATTCGCGCGACTGGATGGGCAAATATCAGGGCGCACCCGTCGCCGTGGTGCGGCCCGCATCGACGGCCGAGGTGGCGGCGTGCCTGCGGGTGGCGGCAGTGCACAGGACCGCGGTGGTTCCCGTGTCCGGCAATACCGGGCTGGTCGGGGGCACGATGACCGACGGCGGGCTGATGATCAGCATGGAGCGGATGAACCGCATCCGTGATCTGCGCCCGGATGCCCGGATCGTGGTGGCCGAGGCGGGGGTGATCCTGTCGCGCCTGCACGAGGCGGTTGCGGCGGTGGGGCTATATTTCCCCCTGTGGTTCGGGGCGCGCGGATCGGCGATGCTGGGCGGGGTGTTGTCGACCAATGCGGGCGGGTCGAACGTGCTGCGCTATGGCTCCACCCGTGGCTTGTGTCTGGGGCTGGAGGTGGTTCTGGCGGACGGGCAGGTGCTAAACCTGATGTCCGAATTGCACAAGGACAATTCGGGTTATGATCTGAAAAACCTTTTCATCGGCGCAGAAGGCACGCTGGGGATCATCACGGCGGCAGTGATGAAGCTGGTGCCGGCGCCCCGCGCCCATGCAACGGCCACGGTCGCGGCGCGGTCGCTGCCGGATGCGCTGGTGCTGCTGAACCGGATGCAGGAGGCGACGGGCGGTGGGGTGGAAGCATTCGAGTTCATGCCCGCCACCTATTTGCGGCGCCTGGCGGTTGCGCGGCCCGATCTGGGGTTGCCGTTTGCCGATATCCCCGAGGTGACGATCCTGATCGAGGCCGCGACCACGATCCCGCGCCAGGCTGCGCCCGATACGGCGGGTGCCGTGCCGCTGGTCGGGGTGCTGGAGGATGTGCTGGCCGAACTGCTGGAAGCCGGATTGATCACCGATGCCGTCGTGGCGCAAAGCGAGGCGCAGCGCGGCGCGATGTGGGCGCGGCGCGAAGCGGCGGCCGAGATCACGGTGGGGCTAAGCCCGGCGGTGGATACGGATGTCTGCGTGCCGCTGGACAAGGTGGAGGTGTTCCTGTCGGAGGTTCTGAAACGGCTGGCTGCCCTCGACCCCGGCCTGACCAGCCTGACCGTGGCGCATCTGGGCGATGGCAACCTGCATTTCACCGCCTTTCCGACACGCGACGATGCGGGGCTGAAAGACCAGGTGCTGGTGGTGGTCGAGGATGTGGTCGCCGAACTCGGCGGCAGCTTTTCGGCCGAGCATGGGGTGGGGCTGTCCAAGCTCAATTCGATGTCGCGTCGCAAGGATGCGGTGGCGCTGCAGGTGATGCGCCTGATCAAGGCGGCGCTGGATCCGGCGGGGCGGATGAACCCTGGAAAGGTCATTCCGCAAACGCCCCCACCCTGACTTGTGCCTGCGCGGGCGGCGGGATAGCCATGGCGGCATGTCTGCGATCCGCCTTGTTCTGACCGATCCTGCCTTGCGTGCCGCGGGGGCGGTGATGGCCCTGCAGGGCGCAATCGTCTGCAGCTTTGGCCCCTATTTCTCGACCCTTGCGGTCAATACTTTCGGCTTTGGCGATGCGGGGTTCGCGGTGTTGCTGGCGCTGTCGACAGTGGTTTCGGTGACGGCATCGGTCGGGGCGGGCATCCGCGCCGACCAGACGGCAAAACGGCGCGAGGTGACGCTGGTCGCGGCGGTCTGCCTTGTGGCTGGCATGGCACTGATGACTCTGGTGCCGGGGCCCTGGGTGTTCGCGTTGGCTTCGGTGTTGTTGTTTCCGCTGGCGTCGGTCACTTTCGGGCAGGTCTTTGCCTTGGCGCGGCTGGCGGCGACGCGGCACCCGCAGGATCAGCGCGACGGGATCATGGCGGTGATCCGGGCACTTTTTGCCGCGCCCTTCGTGGTGGTGCTGCCGCTATGGGCGCTGGTTTTTGCCAAGGGTGCACCGTTGCTGATGATATATCCCGTCGGGTTGCTGATGGCCTTGGGGATGCTGGCCGTGGTGCTGCGACACTGGCCGAAGGATGGCACTGCGGAATGGGCCGACCGGCCCAGCGGCCTGAGCTTTGGCGCAGCGCTTGCCGAGATGGCGCACCCGGCGTTGGCCGGGCGGGTGCTGGCCTTGGGGGCGGTGATGGCGGCGGGCACCATCTACATCGCGCTGATCTCCTTGCTGATGGTGGCCGAGGTCGGGCGCGGTGCCGGGGATGTCGCGCTCTATGTGGGGCTGGTCGCGGGGCTGGAGGTGCCGTTCATGCTGATCCTGCCCAGGTTGTCGCGCGGCTGGAACCGGACGGGGCTGATCCTTGGCGGTACGGCGCTCTATGCGGTGCATGTGGCGCTATTGCCGGTGCTGGCCGGCAGCGCCTGGGTGTGGCTGCTGATCTGGCCTGCCGCCATCGGCGGGGCGGTGACGCTGACAGTGCCCATCGCCTATCTGCAGGATCTGCTGGCGGACCGTCCGGGGGCGGGGGCGTCGCTGATGGCAGTGCAGCGGCTGGTCGGCGATGGCATCGCGGCGGCCTGTTTTGCCGCAGGAACGGCAGTGGGGGGGTACGGGCTGGTCGCGGCGCTGGGCGTTACGGTATCGCTGCTCGGGGCCGTGGCGCTGCACCGCGCCGACCGGTCACGCGGACGATGATGGCAGGCACCATGCGCGTTTCGGTGTGGCAACCACCGCGGGAGGCTTCGTTCTGCATCTGATTTCCGCTGATGATGCTGCGCGGCACCCGGTTTTCGCTGCGCAGCAATGCTATCGTCAATTCCCTGCGACGGTGCGAAGTTCCAGTTGCAGGATCGCCGGGCCGGGGCCCGCACTGTCGGTTTCTTCGGTCAGCCCGATGGCCCCGCGCGTCGTCTCGCCAAACCCCGCCTCGCGGAACGCATCGCCCAGCGGGGTGGACAAGGTGCTGCGCGACAACTCCAACGCGTCCTGCGCCAGATAGCTCAGGTCTTCGACCGGGCTTTGCGGTGTTGCGGGGGTGACGACGACAATCATGCGTTCCTGGCCCAGAACCGTGTCGCTGATCTTGAACAACCCCTTCTTCAATTCGTCGCCGGGCTGCAACCGGCCCGCAAACCAGTGGCTGATCGAATAATCCGCCCCGATATACAGGACATTCACGTCAACCGGCACGTCCATGTTGTTGCGGGCAAGGACGTGGACTTCGTCATCGGGCAGCAGGATCGGCACCGGGGCGGCGGGCAGCGGTTTGAGGGTGCGGTCTTCGGGGGTGCGGGTCAGCATCGCCACCTCCACCTGCAGATTGCCCGCGCCGACGGCATTGCCAAGTTTCAAGAGGTTCAGCGCCTTTGCCATGGTTCCAAGCGTATCTGCCACGGTGGCGGCCAGCGCGGCACCGTCCTTGTCGGCGGTGGCGATGGAGGGGGTGGTGGCCAGATCTTCGGCAAGGCCGGTGGCGGGCAGCACCCAGATCGCGTCGGGGCGCGGGCTGCCGGGGATGACGGCCAGACGCAGGTCGGCCTCTGCTCCCGCATCGACGAAGACAAGGCGCGGCCCGGCAGCTTTGGTCAGCGCATCAAGCGCCGCCAGCAAGGCATCGGCGGCGCTGCTGCCGGGTTCGGGCAGCGCAATGGTCAGCGTAAAGTCGAGAGTATCGTCCAGTTTGCGCAGGGTGACGCCCTTGGGCAGATCGGCCGCCAGCGCCTTGCCATCCTTTTCAACCGCCGCGCCAGTGGAGGTAAAGGTATCGACCGAGGCCAGTTGCACGAAGCCGAGCGCATCTTCGGTGGCGTCCGCCGCCGTGGCCATCACCGCCATCACCGCCCCTTCGGCCAACCCGTGCAGCGACCCGGCGGGAATGGTGAACGCCCCGTCCGTCACGGTGGCCTGCCATTGCGCCACGCGGCCACCGCCCTCACCCGCAAAGATCACGGCGTCGAGGTCGCCTTCGAACAGCGGCGTGGCGCGGGCAAGGTTCTTGACGGCATATTTCCGCAACACTTCCTGCCCGATCTGGGCGTAGGTGGCACCGGGATATTCGGCCAGGGTTTCCATCAGCGTGTAGGTGAAAACCCCCTGCGGCTTGCGGTCGGGCTTGCCCTTGGGCAGGTTTTTCTCTGGCGTGACCTCGTTGGTCTGGGCGGCAAAGAAGGCGACAAAGCTGCCCTCACCGTCGCCCGCATCAAACGGCGCTTCTGCCGGGGCGCGGGGGTCTGCAACGCCGCGCGTCACCACGTCTTCCATCGCTTCGGGATCCACCCCGAGGACAGAGGGGTCAAGCTGGCGGGTGCGCACCTCTTCGTTGCCCGCGTCAACGCCGCGGGTGACAGTGCCGGAATGGCAACTGTCGAATACCGCCCAGACATCGACCCCCCTGGCGCGCAGGGCGTCGATCATGGCACCGATCTCGTCATCGACCAGCGCGTTTTCGACCGCACCCACCTCGTCGGACCATTTGCCGATATCAACCGGCAGGAACAGCTCATCCAGCCCGTCAAGTTCGGATGCCGGATCGGCGGCAGGGGCCTGAGTGCCATGGCCCGAAAAATGCAGATAGACGAAATCACCGGGCTGCACCTTGGCGGTCAGGTCGGCAAACGCGCCCCGGATCGCGGCCAGGGTTGCAGGTTCGGCATCGCCGCGGCCATCGGTCAGAACGGCCACATTCTGCGGCACGAAAGGCACCGGTGCTTCGGTCGTAAGGTAGGTGGCGACCAGGGCCACGTCATTGGACGGGCCTTTCAGCCACCAGCGCTCTTCCAGATTGCGATACTCGTTCGCGCCGATCAGGATGGCGTAATTCTCGCGTGCCACGGCGGGCAGCGCCAGCATGGTAAGGGCCGTGGTGATCAAAGCTGTACGCAGCATGACATGCCTCAATTGGTCATCAGCGCATAGTTCGCCGACGAGGGGCCTTTGTTTTCAACCCTGAGCGTAAAGCTGCCCCCGGTGGCCGGGGTCCAGCCGCAATAGGCGATAGGCGAGACATCGGTATCGGAACAGACAAGGCGGCCCCTGTCGTCAAGGATGGTGAGGTTCAGGTTGGCCGAAGACTTCGCCTCGACATAAACCTCGGCGTATTCGCCGCCGCGAAATTCGATCGGTGGAAAGATGTCGTTGTCGCCATCAGGCAGCACGCCGATGTTGTAGACCGGGCCCGAGGCGACGCCTTTGCTGGTTTCCACCCGGATATCGTCGATCAGGCCCAGCAAAGCGGCGTCGCCCGTGGCAAGCGGTTCGGCGCTGGCCAGCATCTCTTCCCAGCCAAGGGGCGCGCCGCCTGCGATTTCGCCCGCCAGTGCGGCGCGGTCGGTGGCGACCGGTGCAATGGTCTTGCGCAATTTCGCGGCGGCGATGATCAGCAGCGGATCCTGCGCCTGCAGCCCGGCGGCATAAAGACGCGCGGAAAGTTCGGCCACCTTCACCGGCGAAGGTGTCTGGGCCGCCGCGGTCAGCGGCAGGGCCGAAAAAAGCAGGGCGGCAAGAAAGGCGCGGGGCATCTGCGGTCACTCATGGTTTCCTGAGCGTGAAGATGAGGCCAGCCCGCGCCCCTGTAAACACGCAATTCCCCGATGACGGGCTTTGTCATGTGCCATGGCCAAAGGGCACTGATAGCGTGGCGAACATGAGGCAGATCAGGGGTTTGAGAATGATGTCGGGAAAGTCGGGCAAGCGGATGCAACCGCTTCGCTGTGGGTTCGAGGTGGTGGCCGTGGCGCTGGTGCTCATCCTCGCGGCGCTGATGACGCCGGCAAAGGCGGCGGCGCTGGAAGATGCGATGGATAGGGTTTTTACGCTGCGGAGCGCGGATGCGGCGGAGCGGTTTCTGGGGTCGGCCTTTCTGTGGGGCGACGGTCAGGTCGCGGTGACCAATGCGCATGTGGTGGGCGACGCCGCAGAAGTGCGGCTGATCGACCGGCACGGGAATGAGGAGACCGCGCTGGTCATCGCCCGCGACGCGGTGCGTGACGTGGCGGTGATATCAGTCGTTCCCGGTCCGGCCGGGCTGGTGGCGGGCGATGCGCCGGGCCTCGGGGCCGAAGTGTTCGCGCTGGGCGCGCCTTTGGGCATCGAGTTTACCCTGACCGAAGGCCGGATATCGGCATCCGGCCGCCAGGTGGACATCGCAGTTCCGATGCGGATGCTGCAGCACGACGCGGCGGTAAATCCGGGGTCTTCGGGTGGGCCTTTGGTCGATGCTGCCGGGCATGTGGTGGGGATGAACAGCCGGATCGCCGATGGCAGCCGGATGTTCGTCGGCATCGCCTATGCCATTCCGGTCGAAGAATTGTCACGGATCGTAGCGGGGTTGGTAGACGAGACTCTCGCCCCATTTCCGGCGCTTGACATGGTGGCACGCCCGGTGGACCGGCAGGTGGCCGAGGCGCTGGGGGTGACGGCGGCGGGGTTGCTGGTCGACGGGGTGGAGACTGGAGGGCTGGCCGCGACCTCCGGTCTGATGCCGGGCGATGTGATTCTGGCGGTGGATGGGGTGGCCCTGACCACGCCGGGCGATTTCGCCTTTGGCATCGAAGCGGCGGTGGACGCGGGCGAGGCTGCAGTGGCCATCCTGCGCGGCAGGCAGGCGATGGTGGTCACGCTGGCGCTGACCGCAGACGATGAAAGCTTTGGCGTCAGAACCCGGCAGGTCGCGTCGGGTATGCCGCAGCGGGTGGAAAGCTACAGTCTGTCGGCGCTGGGGCTGATGCTGGGGGCAGGCGGGCTGGTCGAGGATGTCACGGACAATTCCCCGGCGGTGTTTGCGGGGATTGCCAAAGGCGACCGGATCGTCGCGGTCAACGGTGCTGCGGTTGATCTGGTCGCGCTGCAGGTCACCGAACCGGTGCTGCTGCTGATCGAGGCCCCGGGCGGTGCGACGCGGCACATCTACCTTGACCCATGGGGGGCCACCGAAGGCGTGCGCCCGGTGGGTGGCGCAAATGTGCTTGACCCGGACGTGGTGGTGTTCTGAATGAAGGTATGGGCATGGATGAGCGCATTCTGATTGTCGAGGACGACCCCGCGACTGCTGCTGCCGTGCGCGCCGTCGTCGAGGGGTTGGGTTGTTCCGCCGATCATTGCGACACGCTGGATGCCGGGATCGCAGCCGCGGTGACCGGCACCTACAAGGTCATCGTGCTGGACCGGATGCTGCCCGGCGGCGACGGGGTGGAGGCAATGGCGCGGATCAGGGCTGGTGGGTCAACGGCGCTGATCCTGATCCTGTCGGCCCTGGGCCGGGCGGCAAACCGGGTGGAGGGGCTGGAAAAAGGCGCCGATGATTATCTGCCGAAACCCTTTGAACCCGAAGAGTTGCGCGCGCGGGTGCGGGCGCTGCTGCGGCGCGGCACGATGCAGGTGCTGGACAATGACCTGATGGCCTTTGGCGATCTGGAAATCCGGCTCAGGGCGCGGACGGTGCATGTCAGGCGCGCGCATGTGCCGCTCAGCCCCAAGGAGTTTGAGCTGATCACCTATTTCGCCCGGTATTCCGGGCAGGTGGTGACACGGATGCAACTGCTGGAAAACGTCTGGAACCTGCACTTCGACCCGGGCACCAATGTGGTGGACGTGCATGTCGGACGCCTGCGACGCAAGCTGGAAGAGGCGGGGTCAACCGCGATCCAGACCGCGCGGGGCGAGGGGTATGTCTTTGCGCCGCTTGCCGGGGCGGGAATTTCCGGACCGGCCGGGTGATCTCTGCCCGGCCTTTGGCGGCGCGGGCGACGCTGCGGCTGGCAGCTCTCATGGCGCTGGCGGTGACATTGTTGTCGATGGCGGGGATGGGGTTGCAATACCGGCTGGTCGAAGCGCGGATGATGGCGGCGCAGCGCAACCTGCTGACCGCCGATCTGGGGGGGTTTGCCGCGCTGTATGATCAGCGGCGGATCATCGCGCTCAGGCAGGCCATCGATTACCGCGCGGCGGCGGCGACAGGCGAAGAGATGCTCTTGTTGCTGGACCGGCAGGGGGGTGTGCTGGCGGGCACGCGGCAGGGCTGGCCTGAAGGCCTGCAGGCCGAGGGTGCCGGTTTCACCGTGGAACCGGCGCGGACGTTCACCGAATCCGGGGTGCGCTGGCTGGCTGCGGCGCGGGAACTGCCGGGGGGGTTTGCCTTGCTGGTGGCGCGGTCGTTGCGACCGGTCGATGACACGCTGGCGGCACTGCGGCGAGGGATGTTGGGCCTTTTGGCGGCGATCGTGGTGGCGGGTGGTGGCGTGGGCTGGCTGGCGGCGCGGTCGGTGATGCGGCGAATCGGGCGGGTGAACGCGCTGGCCGACAGGGTGGCGGAGGGCGCGCTGGACGCGCGGCTGCCCGGGCCGCGGTCGGACGACGAGTTCGGGCTCTTGGAAACCCATGTCCACGCAATGCTGGACCGCATCCAGAACCTTAACCGAGCCACCCACCGGCTGTCCGACACCATCGCGCACGAACTGCGCACCCCCCTGAACCGGATGTTGCAAAAGCTGGCACAGGTGCAGGGGCAGGAAGAGATCACCGCCGGGCTGAAGGCCGAGATGCGCCAGGCGATCCGGGTGTTTGACTCGCTTCTGGATATCAGCCGGGCCGAGGCGGATCAGGGCAGCGGCGGCGGGCTGGTGCCGGTGGACCTGTCGGCAGTGGCGCAGGAGGTGTGGGAGTTGTACGAGCCGGTGGCCGAAGACAAGGGGATGATCGCCGGGGCGCAGGTGCAGCCGGGCCTGATGGTCCTGGGTGACCGCAACCTGATTGCGCAGATGCTGTCGAACCTGATCGACAATGCCATCAAATATTGCGCTTCGGGGGACGCGCTGACCCTGTCGCTGGCCGAGGTTGAGGGGCGATACCTCATGCGGGTGGCCGACACCGGACCGGGCCTGCCGGAGGAGATACGCGGCGAGGCGTTCGAGAGGTTCGTGCGCGCCGAACGCGACCGGCGGACCCCCGGGCATGGCCTTGGCCTGGCACTGGTGCGCGCGATTGCGGCGCGGCACGGCGCACGGCTGGTGCTACCCGCCACCGACAAGGGGTTCGTGCTTGAAATCGCATGGCCAAAGCTGCCGTGATCCGCGTAGCCACGGGACTTCGGATGTGTCCCGCTCTTCCCTGCCGCCTCCGCGCGGTGGAACCAACCGCAGAAACAATCCTCGTGGGATCAGTATGCGGCGCATGCGGGCGACGGCCTTTGCGGGCGGGGTGACAAGCCCACCGGACGGTTGCGCGGTCGGTTGCGGTCGGTATCGGGGGGGACTGCGGGGATGCAAAACTGTTCGGCGGCGGGGCGGGTTTCGCCAGCCTGCCGAATCTGATGCGCCATGCGTTGTCCAAGCTGCTGACGCCGCTCACACTGCCGGTTGCAGGCTTTGCTCCAAACGGCTTTCTGGCCAGGAAATCGACTGCTGCGGCGGGCCTCAGGTTCTGGCGGAGGATGACAAATCCGGTCATGCGGAAACGGCCCCTTGTTCGATGGCCGGGCGCGGGTATCTTGGCCGCATCATGCTGCAGCGGCTGGCCCTTGTTCTGATGTGTTGTATGGCGCAACCGGCTGATGCCGGGGTGCGGGCGGTGCTGGTCGGCGTCAGCGATTACCTGACGCTGGACGCCGATCTGCAAGGCCCGTCCTTCGATGTGGCGCTGATGGCAGAGGTGCTGGTGGCGCGGGGGGTGCAGCCTGCGGATATGGTGGTTCTGGCCGCTGCCCCCGACAGGCTGCCTGCGGGCGTGGTGACCGGCCAGCCGCTCCGCGCCGGGATCATCGCGGCGATGGCCGATGTCGCGGCCGCGTCACAGCCCGGTGACACGGTGGTGTTCTATTTTTCAGGCCACGGGTCGCAGGCGCCGGACATGAGCGGTGATGAGGGTGGCGGGTATGACGAGATCCTGCTGCCTGCCGATGCCGCCGGGTGGCAGGGTTCTGTCGGGGCGGTGGAAAACGCCATTCTGGACGATGAGTTGCTGGTCTGGGCGCAGGGGATGCTGACGCGCGGCGTGGCGGTGGTCGGGCTGATCGACGCCTGCCATTCGGCGACCGGTTTCCGCGCGGTCGGCGGCGAGGGGGTGGCGCGGGTCCTGTCGCCGGATGCCTTGGGTATTCCTGATGATGTGGAGCCGGTGGTGGGTGTCGCTGCCGAACCCCTCGGCGGGGATTTCGTGTTCCTCTATTCCTCGCAATCCGATCAGCGGTCGTTCGAGTATCCGTTGGGCGACGGCGTGACCTGGCATGGCGAATTCACCTTGCGGCTGGCCGACGTGCTGCGCACCGCGCCAGAGGCCAGTTGGGCACAAGTGCTGGCCGCTACAGCTGACGCGATGGTGCAGGGCCCCGCCCGGCAGATGCCGGAGGGGGAGGGGACGCTGCTGGAGGCGCGGGTTTTTGGTGACGGCGCGGCAGAGGCGCGGATGGCGGTGCAGAGCGGAGTGCTGAAAGCGGGCCTGTTGCAGGGGCTGACGACGGGCAGCGAGGTGGCGGTTTTCGCGACTGCCTTGGGGGGGGAGGCACTGGCGACGCTGACCTTGACCGATGTGACGGCGCGCGAGGCGAAGCTGTCGGGAGTGGTGCCGGAAGGCGCGATGTGGGCCGAAGTGATCAGCCTCGCCCCGCCCGCGCCCTTGGTATTGGCAGTACCCGTGCGGGCGGACGCAGCAGATGGGTTCGATTACGGGCCGTGGCTTGCGGCGCTGCCAGAGGGCGCACCGGGCGCTGACCTTGTGCCGATCCTGACCGGTGGCTTGGTGGCACTGGCGGGGGCCGATGGCGTGCTAGACCCGGCAGGGCCGGGATCTTCGCCCCGCATCGTGCCGGGAGACGGCGAGACCCCGGCGATGGCGGTGGAGCGGGTGCTGATGCAGGCCGCGCATGGGCTGCGCTTGCGCGAGGTGCTGGCGGGTGCTGCCGGGCGCAGCCTGACCGGCAAGGCGGCGCTGTTGATGATGGTGGAACGCAAGGCCGCGGGCGCAGACTGCCGAACGGTCTCGGCGGCGGTGGATTATGATCCGGCTGACGGGGTGCAGGCGTGCGATCAACTGTGGCTGACGCTGACCAACTCCGGCGGCAAGCCGCAGGATGTGTCGGTGCTGTATTTCGCCGCCAATTTCGAGGTGCTCCCGATCTGGCCCACGCAGAATCTGGTGAACCGGCTGGCAGCGGGTGAAAGCGTGCGGGTAGGACTGCAGATCGAAGCTGGCGATGCCGCGGGGCTGGAGGAAATCTGGGTGCTGGCGGTGCCGGTCAACCCGGACGCGCCGCGTGTGGACCTTACGCGATTGGCCAGCCCGCAGATGATGCGCGGCTCTGTCGGGGCCGGTGGCGACATGGCAGGCTGGCTGGAAAGCCGGTTGGCAGACCCGGACGAGGCCACGCAACGCGGATTTTCCCTGAAACCTGCGCCCCTGACGATGCTGCGTCAGGTGGTGCGACTGAAACCCGTGGCGGCAGACCCCGCCATCGCG
The DNA here is from genome assembly GCA_043727195.1 of Paracoccaceae bacterium. Classification (GTDB taxonomy): domain Bacteria; phylum Pseudomonadota; class Alphaproteobacteria; order Rhodobacterales; family Rhodobacteraceae; genus JAUYQR01. The sequence goes on along the minus strand of JAYSYZ010000046.1, from coordinate 1,908 downwards.
ATGGAGAACTAAGATGAAAGCCACGCTCTTGCCCGCCGCGGCCCTTGCGGCCAGCCTTCTGGTGCCCGGGTCGCTTGCCCGGGCCGAGACGGCCACCACCGGCTTTTCAGCCAAGGGGGCAGCAACCGCCACCGCCTCGCCCTTCGAGTTTGCAAAATCGGGGGCCAAGGCCACCCGGGCCGCCGAGGCCAGCGTGGCGGGGGCCAAGGTGATCGGCGGCGAGGTGGCCGCCGATGGCGCATGGCCCTGGCAGGTGGCGCTGGTGGTGGGCGGCGCGCCGGTGGGTACGGACGCCCAGTTCTGCGGTGGGTCGCTGGTGATGGATCAATGGGTGCTGACAGCCGCGCATTGTGTGCACATGCAGCAGCAGGATGACAGTTATGCCGACCTGGGGCCGCAGGACGTGTCGGTACTGGTCGGCACCAACGAACTGGTCCCCGGCAAGGGTGATCTGATCCCGGTCGAAGCGGTGTTCAAGCATCCGTCCTACGTCGGCAGCGGGTTCGACTTTGACATCGCGCTGATCAAGCTGTCGCGAGCGCCGACGGTGCCCTACCAGACCATCGAGGTACCGGATGCCGGGTTCGGCGACATCCTGAACCAGCAGGGGGTGACGACCATCGTCACTGGCTGGGGGTTGCAAGAGGGCGCGGCACCTTCGCCGGAACTGCGGCAGGCGCAGATCCAGATCCTCGACCGCGATCTGTGCAACACCGCGATGATGGAGGCGCGGGCCGAAGATGCGGCGGGCGGGTTTACCTATGCGGTGCAGACCCTCGGTGTGGCCGAAGAGGACGCCTATGCCATCTGGGACGAGCTGATGGCCCGTGCCCCGGTGCCGGTCAGCGAGAACATGATCTGTTCGGGCACATTCGAGGGCGGCAAGACCAGCTGCAACGGCGACAGCGGCGGGCCGCTGGTAGTGCCGCTCGATGATGGCGGCTACATTCAGGCCGGGATCGTCAGCTGGGGTCTGACCGCGTTAAGTGGCGAGGGTTGCGAAGAGACGGCGCTGTTTTCCGCCTATACCAACATCTCGAAATTCGTGCCGTGGCTCAATCAGGTGATCGCGGCGAACCCCTGATCAGGCAAGCCTGCGCACCGCCTCGGCGACACGGGCCGCCAAAGCCGGCAGGGTTTCGGCAGACAGGTCCGCTGTCGCCACTTCGCTGACGGGCGCGGCCATCCGGGCGCGGTGCTTGGCATAACGCGGGTCGTAATGCCGGTCCATCAGCGATTGGGCAAGCGGGGCGAACTCCCCGGCGGCGGCCATTGCCAGCCAATCCCCGATCACCTCGGCGGGGTGCACCGGCCGCAGCAGGTTGACGGTTGCCGCAAGCCGCCCGGCATCCGCCGTCATGTCGGCATAGGCGCGGGTCAGGTAGGCCGCCCGTGCCGCCAGCGGCGCCGCAATTTCCAGCCGTGGCGCGCGGGTCATCGCCTTCCAGATTTCTGGCGGCAGGCGGCAGTTGCCGACTTTGGAACTTTCCGCCTCGATCACCACGGGTCGTGCGGGATCAAGCGCCGCGATGGCCATGGCCAGCCCCGCCTCGAATGCCTTCTGCGACGGCTGCGGCCCCAGCGCCCCGAACAGCGAGCCGCGATGCCGGGCCAGACCTTCAAGGTCGATCACCTGAACCCCGAGAGCGGGCAGCAGAGTCAGCACTTCGGTCTTGGCCGATCCGGTGTTGCCGTCCAGAACCACCACCCGCGCTGGAAAAGCGGTGTCATAGACCGCCTTCACCACCAAACTGCGCCAGGATTTGTAGCCCCCTGCGATCGTCTCCACCCGCCATCCGATCTGGGCAAGGATGGTGGCGAAAGAGCCCGACCTCTGCCCGCCTCGCCAGCAATAGACCAGTGGCCGCCAGCCACCCGGGCGGTCGGCAAGCGCGCCTTCCAGATGCA
>JAYSYZ010000045.1:0-5186 GCA_043727195.1 Paracoccaceae bacterium | reverse complement strand
GCTGGCGACGAGGAAGAAGTCTGACGCCCGAAAACCGGGTCGGCGGGCGCGGAATTTCCCCTTGCGCCGTCCCGCGACCTACCCTAAACACCCGGCATTGCGGCGGGAACGCTGCGGGATCTCCGGCGGGGTCATAGCTCAGATGGGAGAGCGCTTGAATGGCATTCAAGAGGTCGGGAGTTCGATCCTCCCTGGCTCCACCAAAGAGATCTTCGGATAACTGAATCGAAACGGCCCGCGCAGACGATGCGCGGGCCGTTTCGGTTTTGGGTCATTCCGCCGGCTGACCAGCCCTGTGAATCGCTCTTGCCGCCTTCCACGCCCGCCGCTTGGTGCGCTGCCAGAACCACGGGCGCGGATTGTCCGACCGGGTGACCAGCATCAGCAGCGACGGGATCACCAGCAGCGTCAGGATGGTTGCGAAAGCCAGGCCATAGACGATGGCGCTGGACAGCGAAATCCACCATTGCGTCGACGGCGCGCCGATCGTCGTCTCGTGGTTCAGAATCTCCAGGTTCAGGCCGAAGGCGATGGGCAATACGCCCAAAATTGCCGTCAGCGCCGTCAGAACCACCGGCCGCGCCCGTTCGCGGCAGGTTTCCAGGATCGCCTCGATCTTCGGCCTGCCGTCGCGGCGCAGGGTGTCGAAGGTGTCGATCAGCACGATGTTGTTGTTCACCACCACCCCGGCCAGCGCGATCACCCCGATCCCGGTCATGACCACCCCGAACGGCTGCCCCATGATCATCAGGCCCAAAAGCACCCCGACAGTCGACATGACCACCGCTGACAGCACCAGCGCGACTGAGGTAAAGTTGTTGAACTGCGCCAGAAGCACGCCGAAAATCAAAAAGATCGCCGCGCCAAACGCCTTTGACAGGAACACCATCGCCTCGGCCTGTTCTTCATCCTCTCCCGCCAGCTTCCAGCGGATGCCCAGCTTGTCCAGACCTGCGGCGTTCAGCGCCGCCGTGACCGCCGCCCGCACCTGATCGGCCTGCACGGCCTCCCGGATGCCCGCTTGCACTGTTACCGTGCGTTCGCCGTCCAGACGGGTCAGCGTGCCCGTCGTCGGCGCCGCGATCCGCTTGACGAAGTTCGAGATCGGCACCGATCCCACCGCCGTCTGGATGCGCAACTGATCCAGCGCAGAGATCGTCCGCTGGTCCGGCGGCAGCCGCAGCACGATATCAACCGCATCATCGGAACCGGCAGGGCGGAAATCCGACAGTTTCAGCCCCCCGGTCACCAGTTGCACCATCGCCCCCACCGTGGCAGGCGCGATGCCGTAACGGGCGGCGGCGGCACGGTCGACCTGGAGTTCCCAATCGACGCCCGGCGGCGGCAGACCGTTGTTGACGTCAATCACATCCGGGATCGTCGCCAGCGTGACGGCCACCGCCTTGGCCACCTCGTTCAGCCCTGAGGGATCCACCGCGGAAAGCTGGATCTGGATCGCCTTGCCCGTCGGCGGCCCTGCCTGTGGCACCGACACCTCGATATCCACACCGGGGATGCCGATCATCGCCACCCGAAGGTCAGCCAGGATGGCGTTGGCATTTTTCCGTTCCCGCCAGTCGACAAATTCGTACTGGATGACGCCGATCACGTCGGCCGCCACATCATTGCCTGCACCGCCCGCAGCGCCCGACCGGGTATAGACAGTGGCGATGCCGGGCCAGCCAAGGATGCGATCCTCGGCCTGACGCACCAGCGCGTCCTTTTCCTCGATCGACAGGTTGCCGCGTGCCTTGACGTAGAGAAGGCCGAAGTCCGGCTCCACATCGGGAAAGAATTCCACGCCGCTGCCGTACTTGACATACGCAAAGGGCACCGCCACCAGCACCGCCACCGCCAGCATCAGCACGATGAACGGATGGCGGACCGCCTTGCCCACCAGCCACATGTAGGCCCCGTCCTTGTGCTGCGGCGGGTGCTTGAAAGGTTTGGCGATCAGCGCCCCCAGGGTCGGCACAAAGATCAGTGCGTAGACAAGCGAGGCCGACAGCGTGACGATCAGCGTGATCGGCATGTATTTCATGAACTCGCCGACGATGCCCGGCCAGAACAGCAGCGGCGAAAACGCGGCAACCCGGGTCAGCGTTGCCGCCGTCACCGGCCCCGCCATCCGGTGCGACGCCATGGCGAAGGCCTCACGCTGGTCCATCCCCTCCGCCATCCGGCGTTCGGCAAATTCGGTGACGATGATCGCATCATCGACCAGCATGCCCACCGCCAGGATCAGCGAGAACAGGACCACGATATTGACCGTGTACCCGGCCATCGACAGCGCCAGCATCCCCATCAGGAACGACGCCGGAATGGCCATGCCGATCAGCAGCGAGGCCCGCGCCGACAGGGCATAAAGGATGACGATGAACACCAGGATAACCGCTGTCAGAACCGAGTTTTGCAGATCGGTCAGCAATTGGCGGATGTCCTTCGACTTGTCCTGACTGAAGCTGACCACTGCGCCGCCTGGCAGCAGCGGCTTGAACGCTTCGGTGATCGCCTTCACTTCGTCCACGGTGGCAATCAGGTTTGCGCCGCCGCGTTTCGACACCTCGATTGCAACGGCGGGTTCGCCGTTCAGCCGGGTGACAGTGCTCGCCTCCTTGTGGGTGGGCAGGATTGACGCGATGTCGCGCACCCGCACGATCGCCGTTCCGGTCGAAATGACGGGCAGGTTCGCCACATCCTCTGCCGTCTCGATCAGCGACGGCACCTTGATCGCATAACGCCCCTCAGCCCCTTCCAGCGCCCCGGCCGCAACCAGCTGATTGCCCGATGCGAAGCCTTCGATCAGGATGTCCGGGCGCAGCCCGTAGCTGGCCAGCTTGCCCGGATTGATCACCACCTCGACCAGATCGTCGCGCACGCCCTGCAGGTCGGCGTTCAGGACGCCTGGCAAATCCTCGATCCGGTTGCGCAATTCGCGTCCGGCCGTCGCAAGCACCCGTTCGGAAACATCGCCCGACAAGGTGATCACCAGCACCGGAAATTCGGACAGGTTCACCTCGTTGACCGTCGGCTCATCTGCGCCCTGCGGCAGTTCGGGCCGCGCCTCGGCAACCTTGTTGCGCACATCGTCAAGCGCCTTGGCCAGATCGGCTCCAGCCTGAAACTCCAGCAAGACATTGCCGCCGCCCTGATAGGCGGTCGAGGTCATCTTCTTGATCCCACTGATCGATTTCAGCGCGGTTTCCATCGGGCGCAGCAACAGCCGCTCGGAATCCTCTGGCGAAATCCCGGTGTAAGCCATGCTGACATAGAGGATCGGGATCTGGATATCCGGCTCGGCCTCCTTGGGAATGCTTACATAAGATAAGGCTCCCGCCAGCATCAGGAACACCATGACCGAAATCGTCAGCCGCGCATTGGCAATCGCGGTCTCGACGATCCTCATTCGTCAATTCCCCCGGCTGCGGCGACGGTGACCTTGTCGCCGTCCCCCACCAGATCCTGCCCGGCCACGATGATCCGCAGACCTTCCGGCACCCCGGTCACCACCAGTCCGGCTGCGGTATCATCAAGGATGGTGACCGGTACGAACCGCGCCACATCGCCGGCATCAACCCCTCGCAGCCCGATCTCGCCGGCGTCTGACAGCGTGATCACCGACCGGGGCACCATGATGGCAGCGACCGGGGCGGCCAGAATTTCCAGTTCGGCCGTCATGCCGGAGGGGATCGCACTGTCCGGGTTGGGCAGCAGAATCTCCACGGGAAAGGTACGCGTTTCCGCCGACGCCTCGCGCGCCACAAGCCGGACGGTGCCTGCCATCACCTTGCCGTTGACCAGACGGACGCCGGCGGTCGACCCTGCCGCAACACTGCCGACATCAATCTCGCTGACTTCGGCCCGCACCACGATGGGGTTCAACGACAGGATCGTGGCCACCGGTGCGCCGGTCTGCACCCATTCGCCCAGTTCCACCTCGACAGCCTCGACGATGCCTGCAAAAGGAGCCTTGAGTTCCAGCCGGTCCACCGCCGCCCGGGCACGGTTCAACTCCGCCTTCGCCGCATCCCGGTCTGACCGGGCGCTGATCAGCTGAATTTCCGGCGTGTTGCCGCCGGAAAACAGCTTTTCTGCCACCTCAAGCTCCCGCTCCCGCTGGGCCAGCGCGATTTCGGCGATCTGCGCCTGTGCCAGTGTTTCCGGCCCTTCGAGCGTCATCACCACCACACCTTCTGCAACGCTGGTGCCCTTTTCCAGCGCGATGGCATTGATCACGCCGTCGGCCCTTGCCGCCAGAACCGCCCGCTTGTCCGCCGCCGTTGTGCCGGACAGACGGATCCTTCGGGCGTGGTCGATGATCGCAGGTGTGATTACCGCCACGGTCCGCAGCGTGGATGGCGCGGCGGGGGTGTCGGCTGTTGCGACGTCGGCTGACCGATCTTCATCCTTATGGTCCTGCGCGCTGCCGACGGCAGAAAATTCGCCTGTCGCAACCCAGGCGGTGGCTGCGGCCAGCACCAGAAAGGCGGCAATGCGATGAAATCTGGGACGGGCTGCCACTGCTGACGATCCTGTTGAAATTCCGGGGGCGGTACAGCTGCGGTACCGTATCGTCGGAATTGCAAAAAATCCCGCTGTCCGACGATTTTGGCGCGTGCAAGACATACGCCCCGGCATTGCAGACGTCCAGTATGGCTTCCCACAGCTTGCGCATCGCCGCGATGTGATGGTCGCAACTTGGCCATAAGGCTTGACTTCCCACCGAATACCGATCATTGGCCCCCAGTCCGATGCCCGTGCCGCGTGAGCACCGAAAGGCCCGGACACAGGTTTCCTCCATCACGCAGGGGCGCCGCCAGCGGCACGGTCACGGGCACAGGTCCGGGGCGAGGGTCGCTTGCCCTTTGACGAATGGACGAACCCATGACCACTTTTGCCGACCTCGGTCTTTCCCCCAAGCTTCTGAAGGCACTGGAAAAGACCAACCTCAAACTGCCGACGCCGATCCAGGCGCAGGCCATTCCGCACATCATGCAGGGCCGCGACCTGATGGGCCTTGCCCAGACCGGCACCGGCAAGACAGCGGCCTTCGGCTTGCCGCTGCTGCACCGCCTGCTCGATCTCGGCCATCCGCCGGGGCCAAAGAACGTGCGCGCCCTGATCCTGGCCCCCACCCGCGAACTGATCGGCCAGATCAAGGACAATCTTGAGGTGTTCACCAAAGG
>JAYSYZ010000044.1:0-2114 GCA_043727195.1 Paracoccaceae bacterium | reverse complement strand
TGTACGCCTGCGCAAAGCAGAAGTGATGACTTGCCTGCTGCGGGGAACGGGACGCATTTCATGTTGCGTGTGATCGTTCTTGGTTCCGCAGCAGGCGGCGGCCTGCCGCAATGGAACTGCGCCTGCGAACAGTGCCATGCAGCCCGGACAGGGGGTCTGGCGGCAAGCGGACAGATGTCGTTGGCCGTCAGCGCCGATGATGGGGCAAACTGGTTCCTGATCAACGCTTCGCCGGATCTGCGCCAGCAGATCATCACCACCGACGCCCTCGCCCCGCGTCCCGGCAGGCTTCGGAACACACCGATTGCCGGGGTCATTCTGACCAACGCAGAGGTTGACGCCATCGCTGGTTTGCTGTCACTGCGCGAAGGTGCCGCTTTTTCGATCTTCGCCCACCTGAACGTCTTGTCCACCCTCGCCCAGAACAGCATTTTCGGTGTGCTCGACCCGGCACGCGTGCCCAGGATTGCCTTGCCGCTGGATCAGGCTTTCTTCCCGGCGCTGCCGGATGGTTCCCCCTCCGGGCTGCGGCTGGACGCCTTCGAAGTGCCGGGCAAGGTGGCCCTCTATCTTGAAGGTGCGGCTGGGGCAGCAATGCCGTCGGGCGACACGATCGGGCTGAATCTGACCGATCTGCGCAGTGGTACCCGCGCCTGCATTATCGCAGGCTGTGCCGCAATCACGCCCGCGCTTGAAGCGCAGATCGCCGGGGCAGATATGTTGTTCTTTGACGGCACGCTGTGGTCCGATGACGAGATGATCCGTGCGGGTCTGAGCCAGAAGACCGGCAAGCGCATGGGCCACATGTCGATGTCCGGCCCGGACGGGGTGATCGCGCGACTGGCGCATCTGGATATCGGACGTCGGGTCTTCGTTCACATCAACAATTCGAACCCGGTCCATGATCCTGCCTCGCCAGAGCGGCAACAGGTGGAAGCCGCAGGATGGTCTGTGCCTGCCGCCAATACGGAGTTCACGACATGACGCCGGCCGATCCGGACCATGATGACAGCCCCCTGGATAGCGCGGATGCGCTCGAACGGCGGCTGCGCCACATTGGGTTGACCCGGTACCACAACCTGCATCCGTTCCATCACATGCTGCATGGCGGGACACTCACCAAGGGGCAGGTTCAGGCTTGGGCCCTGAACCGGTTCTATTATCAAAGCTCGATTCCCCTGAAGGATGCCGTTGTCATATCGCGGTTTCGCGACCGGCAGATCCGGCTCGAATGGCGACACCGCATCGAAGATCACGACGGTGATTTCGATACCGAGGGCGGGATCGAGCGGTGGCTCAAGCTGACCGATGGGCTGGGGCTCGACCGCCCCTATGTGGAATCGACGGTCGGCATCCTTCCCGCCACCCGGTTTGCCGTTGATGCCTATGTGCATTTCGTGCGCGACAAGACCCCGCTGGAGGCGATCGCCTCGTCTTTGACCGAACTGTTTGCGCCCAACCTGCACGAAGAACGCATTTCGGGCATGCTGCGCCACTACGATTTCATCCATCCCGGTGTGATGACCTATTTCCAGCGCCGGCTTGAGCAGGCTCCGCGCGATGCGAACTTTGCCCTGAGCTATGTGCGAGAACATGCAACTACGCCCGAGGCACGGCGGGCGGTGTGCGATGCCCTGATCTTCAAGACCAATGTGCTGTGGGTGCAGCTTGACGCCCTTTACCATGCCTATGTGACCGGCATGGTCCCGCCCGGAGCTTTTCGGCCGGAGGCGGTGTGATGGAAATCCAGATCCAGCCCCCGGTGCGCAAGCCACGGCCGCAGATCACGCCGCACTGCGTTCCCAGACTGCCCCGGCATGTAAAACTGCGCCACGACAAGACCCGCGACCGGTGGGTCATTCTGGTACCCGAACGGGTGCTGCTGCCCGATGACACAGCGGTTGCCGTGCTGCAACGCGTCGATGGCACGCGGCGCGTGTGCGACATCGTTGAAGAGTTGGCACGTCTTTACCACGCCGACCCCGCGCTTATCCTGACGGACAGCATCGCGCTGCTGCAGGATCTGGCCGACAAGGCATTCCTCCTCGCCGAAACGGAGCCCCCCGATGCCTGAAGATCACCCGCAGGGCGGAGATGGGTTTCAACTTGTCACC
>JAYSYZ010000043.1:0-14564 GCA_043727195.1 Paracoccaceae bacterium | reverse complement strand
CCCCGCGCGAGGCCCCTATTTGGCATTGCTCCGGGTGGGGCTTGCCGTGCCGGTCCGGTTGCCCGTCCCGCGGTGGGCTTTTACCCCACCGTTTCACCTTTACCCCTGTCTTGTAGAAGGCGAGCCTTCTCAAACGACAGGGGAAGTCTCTTCTCTGTGGCGCTTTCCCTGGGGTTGCCCCCGCCGGGGGTTACCCGGCACCCTTGCCTTCTGGAGTCCGGACTTTCCTCGGACGTTGCCGCCCGCGGTCATCCAGCCATCCGCGCGACGCCGGGATTATGCTGGTGGCGTGCCCGCGTCAATTGGAAAGCGCCGCGCCAGACCGGCGGCAAGACTGCGGTCGACATCGTCATGCGGCCCCTTCGCCCAGGGACGAAAACGCGCGCGGAACGCGGTCAGCAGCACCGCATGGGCCGCATCGGGATAGCCAAACCGCCGCAGATCGGCGTGGAAATCGCCGGGTGCCGACAAGTCGGGCCAGACCGACAGGCCCCGCAACGCCAGCCGCCGCCAGTCAAACCGGGGGCCGGGGTCGCCCTTGCGGCCCGGTGCCATGTCGCTGTGCCCGATCACCGCCTGCGGCCCCAGCCCCCGACGCCCCAGAATATCCGCCAACAGCCGCTCCAGCGCCGCCATCTGGGCTTGGGCAAACGGTTCCGCCCCCCGGTTGGCCAGTTCGATCCCGATGGAGCGTGAGTTCACATCGCCGCGTCCGCCCCATGACCCTGCCCCGGCATGCCAGGCGCGCATCGCCTCATCTACAAGGCGCAGCACCGTGCCGTCGGTGTCGATCAGGTAATGCGCCGACACTTCGGCCATGGGGTCGCACAGCCGCTCCAGCGCGGCCGCACAGCTTGCCATCGCGGTGTAATGGATCACCACCAGTTCCGGCTGCTGCCCGCCCCGCCGCTCGCCAAAGTTGGGCGAGGGGTGGGTCAGGCTCACTGCAGCGCGGTGCGGAAGGGGCGCGGGTCCCAGCCGCAGGCAAAGCCGTCGCCATCGGGGTCGACGCCCAGCTTGTCCCGCTCCGGCCCGCCCACGCGCAGGAATTCCTGCTGCGCCAGATCAGCCGAGGCGAACTTGGCGCAGGCGGCATTCGGGTCGCGCTTGCCGAGGCTGCGGCGCTGGTGCAACTGCACCCCCGGCGCATGCGTCGTGGCCAGTGCGTATTCCACGATGTTCGGCCCGCTTTCGCCGGGGCGCTGCGGCAATTCCTTGGGCTGAACCAGCACATATTCCGACCGGTTGCGCGCGATCCGTTCCTTGTCGCTCTCGATTGTTTCGCGGCTCGACACCGCGGCAAAATCCTGTTCGTCCGAGATGCCGCTGTTGTTGTGCACCATCTCGCCCGACTCTTCCTTGATCCCGGCGGGCGCGCCGCCGCGCGGGCGGTTTGCGCTGGCGGTTCCGGGGTCCAGCACCGCTACCGGCGGCGGCGCTGCGGGCACCGTGCCGTCGGCGCGGTCGATGGCGGCGGCGGCGGCGGCCGGATCAAAGCTGCCCACCGGAGGCGACACGACGGCGGGGCCCGGCAGCGGCGCCACCGGTTGCGCGCCACGGATATAGTTGTTGTAATCCTGAAACCCGACACCCCCGCCGCTTTCCGGCACGGTCGGCGTGCAGGCGGCCAGCGCCAGTATCGCCAGCATCACGCTGACCGGAGGGCCGAAGGAAAAACGGGTCATCACTGCCTCGGGGGACTGCTTTTTTTGCCCCTTACCACCATTTTTCCGCTTTGGCCACAAACCCCGCACGCTGTTCCAAAACATGCGCGTGATTGAGCAATCCTGCCTCGTCCCAAGGCCGCCCGATCAGTTGCAGGCCCAGCGGCAATCCCTCGCCGTCCAGCCCCACGGGCACCGCGATGCCGGGCAGGCCCGCCAGATTGACGGTAACCGTGAAAACGTCGTTCAGATACATCTGGATCGGATCGGCATTCGTCATCTCGCCCAGACCGAACGCCGCTGACGGCGTCGCGGGCGTCAGGATCGCATCAACCCCTTCGGCAAACACGGTTTCAAAATCCCGCTTGATCAGTGCCCGCACCTTGCGCGCGCGGTTGTAATAAGCGTCGTAGAACCCTGCCGACAGCACATAGGTGCCCACCATCACCCGGCGCTGCACTTCCGGCCCAAAGCCCTCGGCGCGGGTCTTTTCATACATCTCGGTAATGCCATCGCCCTGCGCCAGCTTTGCCCGGTGGCCGTAGCGCACCCCGTCATAGCGCGCGAGGTTTGACGACGCTTCGGCCGGGGCGATGACGTAATAGGCCGGCAGCGCGTATTTCGTATGCGGCAGGCTGATGTCACGGATCACTGCGCCTGCATCGCGCATCATGTCGATGCCGCGTGCCCACAGCGCCTCGATCTCCTCCGGCATGCCGTCCATCCGGTATTCTTTCGGGATACCGATCACGCGGCCCCGGATATCGCCGGTCAAGGCCGCCTCGAAATCCGGCACCGGGATGTCGGCGCTGGTCGAATCCAAGGGGTCATGCCCCGCCATCGCGCCCAGCATGATCGCGGCATCGCGCACTGTCTTGGTCATCGGCCCCGCCTGATCCAGACTGGAGGCAAAGGCCACGATCCCCCAGCGGCTGACCCGCCCATAGGTCGGCTTTATCCCGACGATGCCGGTGAACGCCGCAGGCTGGCGGATCGACCCGCCGGTATCGGTACCCGTTGCCGCCAGACACAGATCCGCCGCCACCGCCGCCGCCGACCCGCCCGACGAACCACCCGGGGTCAGCATCCGGTCGTCCACCTTCCACGGATTGATTGCATTGCCGTAGCACGAGGTCTCGTTCGACGATCCCATGGCAAATTCGTCCATGTTCAACTTGCCCAGCATCACCGCGCCCGCGCCGAACAGCCGCGCCGTAACCGTCGATTCGTATTCCGGCCTGAAGCCTTTCAGGATGTTCGATCCGGCCTGTGACGGCACGCCCCTAGTGCAGAACAGATCCTTGATCCCAAGCGGAATGCCGCACATTGCCGGGGCATCGCCGGCCTTGATCCGGTCGTCAGCCGCGCGCGCCTGATCAAGGGCGATTTCCGGCGTCTTGTGGACGAACGCATTCAGCCCGTCGCCTGCATCCATTGCGGTCAGGCAGGACATCGTCAGATCGACCGCCGTAATCTCGCCCCTGCGCAGCCGGTCGCGCGCGGTGGCAATTGTCCAGCTGTTGGCACTCATTCCACCACCTTCGGCACCGCAAAGAACCCCTCGCGCGCATCCGGCGCGTTTTTCAGCACCGCGGCCTGCCGGTCACCATCGCTGACTACATCTGCCCGCCGCTTCAACCGCATCGGCGTGACCGATGTCATCGGCTCCACGCCCGTCACGTCAACCTCATTCAACTGCTCCATGAAGCCCAGAATGCCCGACAACTTTTGCGCCAGTGCCGGCAGCTCTGCCTCTTCAACCCGGATACGGGCCAGCTTTGCCACCTTGCGTGCCGTGTCGATGTCAATGGCCATGGGCATTTCTCCGATCTTTCGCCCCGTTTAGCGACCCACCCCCGCCGCTGCAAGCATCGGGCGCGGGATTTGCCCTGTGGCGGGGCTTCGCCGACGCCGGGCTTTTGCAGTTGCAGCATCGGCGTCCCGACTTACCTCCCCGACGGCGAACGTCGCATCACGGCATCCGAAGGGCTTTTCATGCAGATCACCTGGCTCGGCCATTCCGGCTTTCGCATCGAGATCGAACAGGCGGTCCTGCTGATCGATCCCTGGCTTACCGGCAATCCGATGTTTCCCGCAGACCGGCGCGATGAGGCGCTGGCCGGTGCGACGCATCTGCTATTGACCATGCACACGGCGATCATGCCAGCGACGCCGCCGTGATCGGTGCCGAAACGGGCATTCCGGTGGCCTGCATTCACGAGGTTTCGAATTGGCTGAACGCGCGCGGCGGGGTCGAAACGATCGGCTTTGGCAAGGGCGGCACCCTGACCCTTGGCGGGGCCAAGGTCACCATGGTCACCGCCAGCCATTCCTCCAGCATCGACTTTCAGGGCGGCGGCTTGCTACCCGCAGGCTCTGCCGCAGGCTTCATGATCGCGGGCGAAGGCCATGTGATCTACGTCTCGGGCGATACCGACATCATGGCGGACATGGCCTGGATGGCCGAATATCACCAGCCCGATATCGGTATCCTGTCCTGCGGCGGCCACTATACGATGGATATGGAACGGGCCGCGTTCGCGGCGCGCAAATATTTCAGTTTTCGTACTGTTATTCCCTGCCATTACAAGACCTTCCCCATCCTGGCGCAGGACGCCGCCCCGCTGCGTGCGGGCCTGCCGCCCGGCATCGAACTGGTTGAGCCGGAAGTCTTGGTTCCGATCCGGTTCTAATCGCGACGCCCGGCGAAGAAAGTCTTCAGCAGGACCTCCGCCTCGGCCGCCCCGATCCCGTCATAGACGTCCGGCACATGATGGCATTGCGGGTGGCTGAACACCCGTGCGCCCACCGCCACCCCACCCGATTTCAGGTCTGCCGCCGCATAGTAAAGCCGCCCCACCCGCGCGGCACTGATCGCCGCCGCGCACATCGGGCAAGGCTCAAGCGTCACGTACAGATCATGCCCCGCCAGCCTTTCCGACCCTGTCGCCGCACAGGCCGCCCGGATCGCCAGCATTTCGGCATGTGCCGTGGGATCAGCCAGTTCCCGCGTCCGGTTCCCGGCCCGCGCCACGACCGCGCCCCCGGCCACCACGACCGCCCCGACCGGCACCTCGCCCCGCGCCCCCGCTGCCCGCGCCTCATCCAGCGCCAGGTCCATGAACGAGCGGAACCCTTCGCGTTGCTCTTTCATCTGTCCTCAAATATCCTCGGGGGTCCGGGGGTGGAAAACCCCCGGGGCTGGCCACCCCGCGCCCGAGGATGAAGCCGATGGCCGCAAAAGAAAAGCCGAAAGCCGCCGTCAAGGCCGTCGCAGGCGACCGCATCGCCAAGGTTCTGTCCCGCGCCGGCATCGCCTCGCGGCGCGAGGCGGAGCGGCTGATCGAACTGGGCGAGGTTGCGGTCAACGGCAAGGTCATCACCTCGCCCGCGTTGAATGTCACCGCTGCCGACAAGATCACCGTGCGGGGTGAACCGGTGGGCGCGCCCGATGTACCCCGCCTGTGGCTGTACTACAAACCCGAAGGGCTGGTGACCTCTGCCTCGGACGAAAAGGGCCGCGACACGGTGTTCGACAACCTGCCCGAAGACATGCCGCGCGTGATGTCGGTGGGCCGCCTTGACCTCAACTCCGAAGGGCTGCTGCTGTTGACCAATGATGGCGCGCTGAAACGGCGGCTGGAACTGCCGTCCACCGGCTGGCTGCGCAAATATCGCGTCCGGGTCAAAGGCAACCCGACCGAACCGGAGCTGGAGCCGCTGCGCAAGGGGATCACCGTCGATGGCGAACGCTTTCAGCCGATGGAGGTCAGGCTTGACCGCCACCAGGGCGCCAACGCCTGGCTGACCGTCGGCATCCGCGAAGGCCGCAACCGCGAAATCCGCCGCGCCATGGACCATATCGGCGTCACCGTGAACCGGCTGATCCGGGTGTCCTACGGCCCCTTCCGGCTGAACGAGATGAAACCGGGCGAGGTGGAGGAAATCCGCGGCAAAGTCTTGCGCGACCAGTTGGGAATGGCGGAAGAAGCTGGCAAGCCGCTGAGCCGCACACTCCGCCCCGCACCCAAGGCTGACGCCAGGCCCGAAGCGCCCGCCAAAGCCACGCCGCGCCCGAAAAAGCCACTGAAACCGGGCGAGGCGCTGACAACCCTGTCGGAAAGCTGGCAGAAAGCCACCCGCCGCCCGGCCACGCCCGATGCGACGGCCCCCCGCAAGCCCCGCCCTCATCAACCCGGCGCTCATAAACCCGGCCCCCATAAACCCGGCCCGCGCAAACCCAGCCCGCGACCGGCCAAGCCGCGCAACCCCTGAGGCTCAGTTCTTGCTCTTGGCATCCAGCGCGCTCAACTGATCGGGCAGGAACCGTTCCGAAAAGCCCGAAACAAAGCACCAGACGATCAGCTTGGCATAATTCGCCGACGGCCCGGCATAGGCCGCGCCATCGGGATCAAACGTCGTCCACAGCGCGCCGAACCCGCCTGCCCCGTCCACGCCGGGGGTGGGAAACAACTGGCCCCCGATCAGGTTGCCCGAGATCACGAAATGCACGATCACCGCCGACAGGCCGCCGACCAACAGCCGCACCATCAGGAAATGCCAGGAATAGCCGTTCTCCAGATCATCGAAGCTCAGACCGGCACCGGTGGTCTGAAACGCGATCAGCCGCGAGAGATAGGCCCCGAGAAAGCCAAAGAACGTGGTGACCAGCAGGTTGTACTTCACCAACAGCAGCAGGCCGGGGTTGAACAGACCCGCCCCCAGCGCAAAGAACACCGCCATGATCGCGAAGGTCAGCCCGAAACCCAACCGGGTCATCCGGTCGGCCACCATCTTGCGGGCCACCCGTTCCGACCGGCGCGCGGCATAGCGGTTGTGGGTGTCGCGCAACATGGTCGCCAGCAGCGCCTGTCTTTCCTCGATCAGTACCGATGTCTCCAGCCGTCGCCGCAAACCCGCCAGCGAGGGCACGGCAACCCGCTCGGCCGTGGCCAGCGCGCTTTCGACCTCGGCGTTCAGCTCGGCTTCCGGCATCAGCCGTACCAGCAGAATTTCGATCTCGTTCGGGATCGCCCAGTTCGTTGCATTGGATTTGTGGTCGCTGGCCATCGGGTCGATCAGCATGTCGATCCGCTGGTCGCGCAGGGCCGGATTGCCGGCAATCAGCCGATGATAAGTGGCCTTCAGCCCGCCCAGATGCGAATGCCAGGCCCGCTCCATGCCAGTGGGCGTGCCATCGCCGCCTTCTTCGCTTTGACCGAAAGATTTCGCTTCGATATCTGCATATGTCATATCCCTGCTCCGGAAAAACCTGCTTAAAATTAACAGCCGTCCAATCCGCAAAGGATGCGCTTCGCCGGATCGTCTGGCAAGTCGGTATCCCAGACCGCGCGCCGGGCGTTGGAAGAAGAATACCGCCCATTCGCCCTGCTCGTCTCTGGCAAGGCGTGGGGCCTTGGGTTAGAGTGCGGGAAAGCGGGCAGACAAAGGAAATCAGGCGTGTCGGAAAGCGGGATCAAGACCCTGTCCTTTGCCCTGTTGATTGCGCTGATCCTTTATGTTGCCGGGTCGGGGGGCGTCTGATGGCGCAGCGCTTTGGTGGCAAATTCAGCCCCGGCAGCAGCCGTCCGGCCGAAGGCGCAGCGACGGTGGCGCCCAAGCCGCCGGGCCGGTGGCGCACCACCATGCTGTTTCTGTCTGCCTTCGCCTTTTTGTTCCCCGCTTTTGGTGACGATCCCGGCGACATGCTGATAGGCCTCGGTGCCGGGGGTCTTCTGGTGCTGGCGGCATGGATGACCCAGGAAGGGCTTTATGCCGAAGCCGCCTTCAACGCCCGCAAGGTGGCCCGTCGCCCGGCGTTCCCCCGCAAGGCCACCGGGGCCGTGCTGACCGGCGCGGCGCTGGCCCTTGGCGGCGTCATTGCGGAACCGGGGTTGTGGTATCCCGGCCTTTTTGCGCTGGTGGGGGCCGGGTTGCACCTTCTGTCCTTCGGGCTGGACCCCATGTCCGACAAGGGGATGCCTGGCGTCGACGCCTTCCAGACTGACCGCGTCGCGCGCGCGGTGGAGGACGGGGAAAAACATCTTGCGGCGATGCGCCAGGCGATCGAGCGTGCCAATGACCGCCAGCTTGCAAGCCGCGTCGACCGTTTCGCCACCGCCGCGCGCGGGCTGTTCCGCACGGTCGAAGGTGACCCCGGCGATCTGACCGCCGCGCGCAAGTATCTGTCGGTCTACCTGATGGGCGCCCGCGACGCGACGGTCAAATTCGCCGACCACTATGCCCAGACCCGCGACGCCGCCGCCCGCGCCGATTACGACGCTTTGCTGACCGACCTTGAAACCACCTTTGCCAGCCGCACCACCGCACTGTTGTCAAACAACCGCAGCAACCTTGATGTCGAGATATCGGTACTGCGCGACCGGCTGAAACTGGACCACTGACCGAAAGAGGGATGCCATGACCGAGACCGTCCAATCCAGCGCCGCCGCCCTGCTGAGCGAGGTGGAAAAGGTCACCGCCGTGATCCTGCCCGAACCCCTGGGCGAGGTCGTGGCGCTGGCGGCAGCCCCCGCCGCCAAGGCCGATGCGATCCGCAAGCGCATGGCCGAGGTTGATCTTGCCAATACCCAGTCGATCATCGCCTTCGGATCGGCGGCACAGTCCGAACTGCAGGTGATCAGCCAGGCCATGCTGCAGGACGTGAAAAACAAGGACGTCGGCCCCGCCGGCGACTCCTTGCGCAAGATCGTGACCACCATCCGCGGCTTTTCGGTGGATGAGCTGGACCTGCGGCGCGAATCCAGCTGGTGGGAAAAACTGCTGGGCCGAGTCGCGCCCTTTGCGGAATTCATCGCGAAGTACGAAGAGGTCCAGGCCCAGATCCACCGGATCACCGAGGAACTGCTGACCCACGAACACACCTTGCTGAAAGACGTCAAAAGCCTTGATCTGCTGTATGAAAAGACCCTCGATTTCTACAACGAGCTTGGCCTTTACATCGCCGCGGGCGAGGCGAAGCTGGCGGATGTGGACGGCACCGTGATCCCCGCCAAGGAGGCGTCGGTCAAGGCCGCGCCAGAGGCTGATCAGGTGATCTGCGCCCAGGAACTGCGCGACCTGCGCGCCGCGCGCGATGATCTGGAACGCCGGGTGCATGACCTGAAACTGACGCGTCAGGTGACGATGCAGTCGCTGCCCTCGATCCGGCTGGTGCAGGAGAACGACAAGTCGCTGGTCACCAAGATCAACTCCACCCTCGTCAACACTGTGCCCTTGTGGGAAACCCAGCTGGCGCAGGCGGTGACGATCCAGCGCAGCAAGGAAGCGGCCGAGGCGGTGCGCGATGCGTCCGACCTGACGAATGAGCTTCTGAAGGCCAACGCCGAAAACCTGCAAGCCGCCAACAAGGTCGTGCGCGAAGAAATGGAACGCGGCGTCTTCGACATCGACACGGTCAAGAACGCCAATGCCACGCTGATCGCCACGATCAACGAAAGCCTTGCCATCGCCGACGAAGGCAAGGCCCGCCGCGCCGCCGCCGAAGCGGAACTGGTCAAGATGGAGGCGGACCTGCGCGATACCCTTTCCGCCGCCCGGGCGCGCACGAATGCGCCCGTGACCCCCGCATAAGGACCGACCGGCAGGATGCGACAGCGCCCCCCCCTGACCACGATGATTGCGGCGGCGGCCTGCCTCGGCCTTGTCGGCTGTGTGGCACCGCTGCCCGGACCGGTGGCCCCGCCGGCCCCGGTGCCGGTTGCACCACCCGCCGCACCCACGGTGAACAGCGCCGCCGCGATGGTCTATTATGCGCAGGTGCAGCAGACCTTGCTGTCACAGGGGTTGATGCGCACCGATGGCGGCGGCAGGGACGCGCCGTTCACCGACCGGATGCTGGCCGACAACTTTCTGCGCATTGCGATGTTCGACGAATACAGCCGCGAGACCGGCGGCTTTGTCCGTCAGGAAACCGCCAGCCGCCTGCGCCGCTGGGAGGTGCCGGTGCGCGTCGGCATCCGCTTTGGCGCTTCGGTCAGCGCCGAACGTCAGGCCACCGACCGTGCCCGCATCGCCAGCTATGTCGCCCGGCTTGCCGGCCTTACCGGCCACCCGATGACGCTGGATGATGCCGCCCCCAACTTCTGGATCTACATCCTGTCGGAAGATGAACGCGAGGCGCTGGGGCCACGGGTGCGCGCCGTGCTGCCGAACCTTTCTGCCGCCGATGTGTCGGGCGTCACCAACATGCCGCGGTCCACCTATTGCCTGGTCTACGCGCTTTCCGAAGGCGCGTCCGGCGCCTACACCCGCGCCTTCGCCGTGATCCGCGCCGAACACCCTGATCTGCTGCGCCTGTCCTGCCTGCACGAAGAAATTGCCCAGGGACTGGGCCTTGCCAATGACAGCCCGCGCGCCCGGCCCTCGATCTTCAACGACGACGAGGAGTTTGCCCTGCTGACCGATCAGGACGAACTTATGCTGCGCATCCTTTACACCCCCGCGCTGCGCCCCGGCATGACATTGGAAGAAGCGCGGCCCATCGTCGAAACCCTTGCCAGCCGGCTGACCGGCGGCGACAGTTGATCCGTCCACAGGAGTAGGCCCCATGGTTTTCGATTTCCTCAAAGGCGAATTCATCGACGTCATCGCCTGGCTGGATGACACCCGCGACACCATGGTCTGGCGCTTTGACCGCCACGATCAGGCAATCAAGATGGGTGCCAAGCTGACGGTGCGGGAAGGCCAGGCTGCGGTTTTCATCCACGAAGGCCAGTTGGCGGATGTGTTCCAGCCCGGTTTGTACCAGCTGGAAACCAACAACATGCCGATCCTGACCACCTTGCAGCACTGGGATCACGGCTTCTCCTCGCCCTTCAAGTCCGAGGTATATTTTGTCAATACCACCCGTTTCAACGACCAGAAATGGGGCACCAAGAACCCGATCATGGCCCGCGACCCGGAGTTCGGACCGGTTCGCCTGCGGGCTTTCGGCACCTATTCGATGCGGGTCAGCGATCCGGGCACCTTCATCAAGGAAATCGTCGGCACCGATGGCGAGTTCACGGCGGATGAGATCAGCTTTCAGATCCGCAACATCATCGTGCAGCAGGCATCCCAGATCCTGTCGAAATCCGGCATTCCGGTGTTGGACATGGCCGCCAACACCGCCGATCTGGGCAAGATCATCGCCAATGCCATCGCGCCGCAAGTGGCGGAATATGGGCTGACCATCCCCGAATTCTACATCGAAAACATCAGCCTGCCCGAAGAGGTGGAAAAGGCGATGGACAAGCGCACCTCGATCGGCGTGGTGGGCGATCTGAACCGCTACATGCAGTTCAACGCCGCCGAGGGGCTGGGCCAGCCGGGATCGGCCATGGGGGCCGCGATGGGCGCGGGCATGGGTGCCGGGATGGGCATGGGCATGGGGCAGGGCATGGCGCAAGGCATGGGGCCATGGGGGGCCGCACCCGCCGCTGCCCCGCCGCCGCCACCTGCCCCGCCCGCTGCACCTGCGGCCAGACGCTGGCACATCGCCGATAACGGCGCGACCAGCGGGCCCTATGGCGAAGGCGACCTTGCCGCCATGGCGGCTGCGGGCACGCTGTCCCGCGCCTCGATGGTCTGGACCGCCGGTCAGGAAGGCTGGAAAATGGCTGCCGACACCGATCTTGTCCGCCTGCTTGACGCTGTCCCACCGCCGCCGCCGAAAGCCTGACCCACCTATGGCCGTCACCGACGAATACCGTTGGCCCTGCGCCCAATGCGGCGCGCAGTTGCGCTATGCGCCGGGCCAGACGGAACTGACCTGCGAAAACTGCGGCCATGTGCAGACCATCACCTTAACAAACCCCCGCCGCCGCGCACGCGCCCTCGGCGAACTTGATCTTGCCCGCGGCCTGCGCGACGATCTTCCCGATGCCGCGATGGCCGAAACCCGCGCCACTGCCTGCCCCAACTGCGGCGCGCAGGTCGAATTCAGCGGCGCCAGCCATGCCACCGAATGCCCGTTCTGCGCCTCGCCCGTGGTGGTCGATACCGGTACCCAGCGCCACATCAAACCGCAGGCGCTGGTACCGTTCGCGCTGACCGAAACGCAGGCCCGCACCGCGATGACCGGCTGGCTGGGCAGCCTGTGGTTCGCCCCCGGCACCCTACTGGAATACGCCCGAAAGGGCCGCAGGCTGACCGGCATCTACGTGCCGTTCTGGACCTTTGATGCCAGCACCCGGTCGCGCTATTCCGGTGAGCGGGGCGATTATTATTACCAGACGCGCAACGTCACCGTCCGCGTCAACGGCCGGATGGAACAGCGTCAGGAACGGGTCCGCCACACGCGCTGGCATGCCGCCTCGGGCCGCGTCGAGCGGGATTTCGACGATGTGACGGTGATGGCCTCGACCAGCCTGCCCGCGCGGCTTGGCAATGAACTTACGCCCTGGGATTTGGCTGCGCTGCAACCCTATGCCGCTGAATACCTGTCCGGATTTCAGGCCGAAGGCTATACCGTGCCACTGGCCGACGGCGATGCCGAGGCAAAGGCCCGCATGACCGCAATCATCGAACAGGACGTTCGCCGCGACATCGGCGGCGATGAACAGCGGGTGCACGACATCGACACCGACTGGTCGGATCAGACGTTCAAGCACATCCTCTTGCCGGTCTGGATGGCCGCTTACAAATACAACAGCAAAAGCTTTCGCTTTCTCGTCAACGGCCAGACCGGCGAGGTGCAGGGCGAACGCCCGTGGTCGATCTGGAAGATCGGCTTCACCGTGCTGCTGGTGGCCGCACTGGTGCTTGGCGCGGTTTATCTGGCCGATCCGGAGGCTTTGGGTCTTGCCCGGCCCGATTGGCTGGAGTGATCGCTAGTTTCCTGTTTTGTTGTTGAAAAACAACACCCAGGTCGCATAGCCCCCGGCCGCAAGGAAGAGCATCCCCCAGAGCGGGTCCTTCAGATAGGCGAATTCCACCGCCGCCCAGGCCAGCGGCAAGGCGGCCGTCAGCACGCGTACCCAGGTCTTGCCGAAGAACGGATCGTCCGGGTCAAGAAACTTCATCGCCATCCCCCGATTCTGTGGCATCCTTGCCCCGCCAAAGGGAGGCCGACATGCCAGAAATTGTCAAGGATTTCCAAGGACAAACCATCATCACCACGTTCGAGATGACGCCCGCCACCGCGTTCGATCTGATGGAGGCGCTGGAGGACGCCTATACCCACTGCATCCGCCATCAGCCCGGTTTCCTTGGCGCGGGCCTGCATATCAACGACGCCCGGACCCGGATCTGCAACTATTCGAAATGGCAGCGGCGAGAGGATTTTCAGGCGATGCTGCGCACGCCGGAAATGCGCGAGCGGAATCGCAAGATCAACGACCTCTGCCGGGGGTTCGAGCCGGTGATGTATGAGGTGACGGGGGTGTTTTGAGGGGGAGGCCGAACGCGACGTTAATTCAAGAGGTTAGCTTGGTTTTCGGTGTATGGAAAGCGTATGGCAGGCGTATGGCTGCCGGCCATATGCGCGGATGGCGTCTGGGGCGTTAACCATGCGGGGCGAATCGGGGGCGGCGTTCGCAACACAGGGCAGCGCCTGACCGCCGGGTGGGTGCTGCGACGGTGGGTCCAGGCGGTTTATGGTTCCGCTGCATCCACCGGAGTTCTGCTGGTGACGGTGGAGAAGCGCCTGCCCACAGGGGGCGGTCGGGCGCTGCCCGGCGGCGCGTGCCGCGCCTTGATTCCGGGCGGGGGAGGTGTCGGCGCAGAGGTGGGTGCAATTTCGACCTCCATGACTTGCCAAAAGACTGACCGGACACTTAGTCTGCCCACATGATGCTGTTCCCTTTTTTCCTGCCGCTGGCGGAAATCGCCTTCCTAACCCCGCCACCCGGCAGCAATGGAACGATTGAGTCGATGCTTTCACAACCGGTGATCCTGGCAGCCCTGCTGGTGGCAGCGCTGGTTGCCGTGATCGGTCTTTGGCGCAGTTTGAAGCCTTCGCCAGCCCGCAAACCCGATATGTCAAAGCACTGGGTCGTGGTAGACGGATCGAACGTCATGCATTGGAAGGACGAGGCGCCGCAGATCGCGACGGTTCAGGCGGTGGTGGCGATGCTGAAGTCACGCGGCTTTGCGCCCGGCGTAGTGTTTGACGCCAATGCAGGCTACAAACTCTCGGGTCGCTACATGAATGAGCGGGAGTTTTCGATGCTCCTGGCGCTGCCGGAGAACCAGATTTTTGTCGTCCCCAAGGGCACACAAGCCGACCCTTACCTTCTAGGCGCCGCACGCGATTTCGGCGCGCGGGTGGTGACACGCGACCGCTTTCGCGACTGGGCCGACGCCCACCCTGAAGTCAAGAAGCCGGGCTTCCTGATCCGCGGCGGCTATCGTAACAGTGGGGATTTGTGGCTGGACGAAGCGTCGCCTGTCGTTGCAGAACCCGTTGCCTGACCTCTACCGCCCCCGGTTCGACCGCTTGCCGCCCCGCATCCCCGGCCTGCCCCCGGTACTGCGCCCGGCCATCTTCACCGCCTCTTCCACCGCCTCGTCCACCACCGACTGCCGCGCCAGGGGGTCGTCTGCGATGGTCAGCTCCACCGCCTCCAGCCGCTTCACCTCGTCGCGCAACCTTGCGGCCTCTTCGAACTCCAGGTTCTCCGCCGCCTTGCGCATCTGCAGGCGCAGCGCATCGAGATGTGCGGCGAGGTTCTTGCCCACCATCGGCTTGTCGACCTTGGTGGTGATGCGGGCCTGATCGGTGTCGCCTTTCCACAGGCCGGACAGCACGTCGTCGACGTTCTTGCGGATGGTTTCGGGCGTGATGCCGTGCAGGTTGTTGTAGGCGACCTGCTTTTCCCGCCGCCGGTTGGTTTCGCCGATCGCGCGTTCCATCGACCCGGTGATCCGGTCGGCATACATGATCACCCGGCCTTCGGA
>JAYSYZ010000042.1:0-5239 GCA_043727195.1 Paracoccaceae bacterium | reverse complement strand
GTCGAGCCCTTCGGCTGGCTTGCAGCCGCTCAGGATAAACTTGGTCAAAGGCGAACGGATAAAGTAAATGGTTTCCATCTATCGGGCTGGATAGATGTCGGTGAGATACCGAAACACCGCGCGTAATCCCAACGCCTCGCCGCCCTTTGGACGCCCGGGCTTACTGGTTGGTCGCCACGCATAGGTGTCAAGATGAACCCACGGCACATCGTCCGGCACAAACTTTTGCAGAAAAAGTGCTGCGGTCACCGCGCCCGCAAAAGCCCCGCCACTGTTGGCCGTATCGGCAATGTCGCTGTCGAGCATTTCGCTGTAGGCCGCCCACAACGGCATCCGCCACATCGGATCGCTCGCCGCCTTGGCCGCGGCAAGCATCGCGTCGGCGAGCGAGTCATCATTGCTGAACATCGCGGGCAAATCTGGCCCTAACGCGGTCCGCGCCGCGCCCGTCAAAGTAGCAAGATCAACGATCAGCCCAGCTTTGTCCTCAACCGCCTTTGCCAGAGCATCGGCCAGCACCAGCCGCCCCTCGGCATCGGTGTCATTCACCTCCACGGTCAGGCCCTTGCGGCTGGTCAGGATGTCTTTCGGCCGCTGCGCATTGCCCGATATCGCGTTCTCGACCGCCGGGACCAGCACGCGCAGCCGCACCGGCAGCCCCAGCGTCATGATCATCTCTGCCAGCCCCATCACGGTCGCGGCCCCGCCCATGTCCTTCTTCATCAGGCTCATCCCCGACGACGGCTTGATGTTCAGCCCGCCGGTGTCGAAACACACCCCCTTGCCGACCAGCGTCACCTTCGGCCCCGTCGCGCCCCAACGCATTTCCAAGAGCCGCGGCGCGCGGGGCGAGGCGCGGCCGACCGCATGGATCATCGGAAAGTTCTGCGCCAGCAGGTCGTCACCGCGCACCACCTTCGCCGTGGCCCTGAACCGCCGGGCCAGCGCCAGAAACGCCACCTCAAGCTCCTCCGGCCCCATGTCCCGCGCGGGGGTGTTGATCAGGTCGCGGGTCAGCGCCTCTCCCGCCGCCATCGCCTGCAACCGGTCGGCATCGACCGCCTCGGGGCAGACCAGCCGTGGCACTGCAGCAGCCTCGCGCGCCGGGCGATAGCGGTCGAACCGGTAGCCCGCCAAAAGCCACCCCAGCGCCGCCTCCTCCTGTTCTGCCGCCGTCAGATCGCCCGCCAGCCGCCAGTCGCGCGCCGGCAGGCCCGCCACAGCCTTGATCAGCCCAAATCGCAATCGCCGCCGCGCCGCCCCGGTGCCAAACCCCGCGACAGCCCCCGCCACGCCGCCATCTGGCGCGGGCAGCAACCGCACCTCACCCAGCCCCGCCTCGAATCCCGTCGCGGTCAGCCAACCCGCCCATGCCGCACCGTCACCGCCAAGAAACCCCGCCAATGCGTCAGACCGCACCACATGCAACGGCAGCGCCGCCGCCGTATCTGCGGCAAATGACATGAACGGATTGGCGGGCATGGCAGACCTTCCGGAACGCGGGGCGATTGCGCCAGACCCTAACGCCTTCGCCCCGCACTGCAAGCCCGTCCTAGACCGACAGGTCAGCCGCATCCGGAACCGGGCTGAGCGAGCGTTCCGCCACCCGGATCAGCCGCGCCCAGACCGCCGAAAACGCGGTGCTGTCGGCGCGCTCCAGACAGACCCGGGCGTCGTCGGCCACCGTGGCCAGACTGACCAGCCCCACATTTTCCGCCATCCGCCTCAGCCGCGTCAACTGCCGCGCCAGATCGCTCAGCTGATGCGCCTTCACCTGCGCGGCAATCCCCGCCATCGCCAGCGCCAGTTCCCCCAGCGCCCGCGTCACCATCTGTTCCGCCGTCGGCGCGCCAAGGTTGCGGTAGATCATCGCAATCGCCTCGACATCCTGGCGCACCACTTCACGCGGCCGCAAAGCCGTTACTTCACCCATGTTCTTCACCCGTCGTCCGACACTTACCCACGGCCCATTCTGCCCGGTCATGCTGAAGAAAGGGTTGCCCCGCGCCACCCGTCCCCGGAATTTGCCTCTCGAATTTTCCCCAAATGCCGCCTAAACAGCCCCGAGCCCCTTGAAAGAGCCCGCCGATGCAATCCGTCCGCCCCTTGCCTGCATACCTGGTCCAGCGCTTTCAGGGCTGGCGCGCGACCACCTATCACGACAACCGCGCCTGGTACCGTCGTCTTGCCGCATCGGGCCAGCATCCCCGTGCCATGGTGATTTCCTGCTGTGACAGCCGGGTCCATGTCACCTCGATCTTCGGCGCGGACGAAGGCGAGTTCTTCATCCACCGCAACGTCGCCAATCTGGTGCCACCCTACAACCCCGACGGCGAATATCACGGCACCTCGGCGGCGGTGGAATATGCCGTCACCTCGCTTGGCGTGGCCCATATCGTCGTGCTTGGCCATTCCAACTGCGGCGGCGTCAAGGGCTGCCACGACATGTGTTCGGGCCATGCCCCGGAACTGGAGGAGAAATCCTCCTTCGTCGGTCGCTGGATGGATATATTGCGCCCCGGCTATGCCCAGGTTTCCCACCTGCCCCCGGCGGACATCCTGCCCGCGCTGGAAAGGCAGGCCGTGCTGATCAGCCTTGAAAACCTGCTGACCTTCCCCTTTGTCAAATCCGCCGTCGAGGATGACCGCCTGACCCTGCATGGCCTGTGGACGGATACGGGCGAGGGCGGTCTGGAACAATACGATTCCACCCGACATGCCTTTGTGGCGGTCTGACATGAACGGTATCCTCGCCCTTGCCGCGGCCAACCTGCTGACCCCGATGATCCTGTGCTTTGCACTGGGCCTTGCTGCCGCCCTCGCCCGGTCAGAGCTGACCATCCCCGAGGCGGCGGCCAAGACCATGTCGATCTACCTCTTGTTCGCCATCGGCTTCAAAGGCGGCGTTGCGGTCAATGACCACGGGCTGGACGGCAGCCTGCTCTTCGCCATCCTTGGCGGGGTCGCCCTGTCCTTCGGCTTGCCGTTCATCGCGTTTGCGCTGCTGAAACTGCTCACACGGCTGTCGCCCACCGATGCCGCCGCCGTCGCCGCGCATTACGGCTCGATCTCCATCGTTACCTTCGTGACCGCCATCTCTGTCCTGCAATCCTCCGGCATCACCTCGGAAGGCTACATGGTCGCCGTGGCGGCCGCGATGGAGGCGCCGGCCATCATTTCCGCCCTCTGGCTCGTCTCCCGCACCGGGCGCGCCGAACCCATGGATGCCGATCTCTGGCGCGAGATTCTGCTGAATGGCTCCATCGTCCTCCTTGTCGGCTCCTTTCTCATCGGGCTGGCGACCGGGGCCAAGGGCATGGCCCGGATCGACGCCTTCATCGTCGCCCCGTTTCAGGGCATCCTCTGCCTGTTCCTGCTCGACATGGGGCTGGTGGCGGGGCGCGGGCTGAAGGCCGCGAAAGGCGTTCTGTCCCTCGGGGCCGTCGCCTTCGGCATCCTGATGCCGGTCATCGGCGCGGCGCTGGGCCTTGCGGTGGGTCTGGCGCTTGGCCTGTCCACCGGCGGCGTGGCGCTGATGATGGTGCTGTCCGCCTCCGCCTCCTACATCGCCGTCCCCGCCGCGATGCGCGTCGCCCTGCCCGAGGCGAACCCCTCGATCTACCTCACCCTCTCGCTCGGCGTGACATTCCCTTTCAATCTTACCCTCGGCATCCCGGCCTACCTTGCCGTCGCCCAAGCCTTCGGAGGCTGACCCATGCAGACCCACGCCGCCAAACGGGTGGAGATCATCATCGAAGCGCCGATGGAAACCCGCCTGACTGCCGCTTTGGAAAAGGCCGGAGTGACCGGCTTTACCGTCTTGCCGGTGCTGGGTGGGTCGGGGCGTTCCGGCCGCTGGACGCGTGAAGGCCAGGTGGGTCGCGCGGGCATGGTGGCGGTGATCTGCCTCATTCGCCCGGACCGGCTGGATACCCTGCTCGACGCCGCCTTTGCGGTGGTCGAACGTCACATCGGCGTGGTGTCGGTAACCGACACCGAAGTGTTGCGGGCAGAACGGTTCTGACGCCAAACGGGGTTTATCCGGGGTCAGGTCGCCAGATCGCGTCACGCCGCCCCGCAGATAGCGCCCGCCTGACCCTGCAGAACTGCGGTCCATGGCGGCGCCGGCGACCCCGGTCAAAGGGTTGCAGAAGTGGAATGACCGCCATCGGGGCCATCGCCGACGGCGGTTGCTTGCATGAATGCGTCTGATCCGACGCCAACATTATTGTCCCTTGACACGCCCACGACCACAGGATGCGCACCCTCTCTCGCTACTGCGGCAGGGGTGCAGCCACCCCCGAAAATGGTTAACCAAAAGTAAACAAAAATCGCGAAATTGTTTGTAATCCAAGACTTAACGACTTTAACACGCGTGTTATCGCACCATTATTGCAGCATCATTCCCTCCGGCCAGGTCATCACATGCTCCAGCCGGACGGATTTTTTTTCGCCCGGTGACAGGCCAAATTCCCAGGCCATGATCCCCCGATGGCCATCCACATCCGTCTCGGTCGGCCTCGGGTCGGCGGCAACCTCGATCTCCAGCTCCGCCTGCTCGGAATAGGGGGTCTGATGATCAACCTTACCGGCCAGATTTCCCATTCACGCGGATTTAGCGGGAAATCGGGGGTGCGCCGTGATATACTGAAGAGATTAAGCGACCGATGCCTTTTCAAGCCGATTTCTGCACGGAGATTTGCGATGCCTCCCGCATTTTCGACCCTGCTTGTCGCAGTGGCAGTCGCCCAGTTGCACCGGTCGGGCAATGTATACCGGAGTGGCATCGTTGTTGAGGTTCACCGTCGGCAGCGGCCACCATCCCATCATCATCCCGGTGATAGGCACCTATCTGCCGCCGCCGGCTGTGACCGGGCGGGGTAACCTGATTGGCGTAGGGGGCGGTCAAGTCCTTCTGGTTCGTCGTTTTGAAGCTGCATTGAGGAGATCGGATCATGGCACTGGATGCAACATGGGTGGCGGCGGCCATCGAGATCACGCCGGGGTTCGAGACTGTTGGCGATCCCTATGGCGCGGTGGCAGGGGATTTCGACGGGATGGGCATATCCTGCGGGGCGCTGCAGTGGAACATCGGCATGGGATCGCTGCAGCCGATGGTGCTGGGGGCGGGCGAGGGCGCGGTGCGGGCCGTGATGCCCGTGCATGGCGTGCGGATGTGGGAGGCGTGCAACGCCCCGGTGACGCGCGGATTGCAGATCGTGCGCGCCTGGCAATCCGG
>JAYSYZ010000041.1:0-14672 GCA_043727195.1 Paracoccaceae bacterium | reverse complement strand
TGGCTGTCGGGGATGGCGGTCTGCTGGCCGTTGATGAAAATCTGGCCCGCGTCGGCTTTGTAAAAGCCGTAGAGGATGCTCATCAGCGTCGATTTGCCGGCGCCGTTTTCGCCGATGATGCCGTGGATGGTGCCCTTCGGCACCGCAATGTCGATGTCCTTGTTGGCCTGCACCGGGCCAAAGGCCTTGGAAATGCCTTTCAGTTCGATCGCAAAGGGGGCGGCAGTTGCCTGCCGCCCCCCGATTTCATCTGCAGCGGCCATCAGAACGAGGCAGCGGGGCAGGTGTTGTCCGACATGTAATCGTGCACGACCAACTCGCCCGACTTGATCTTTTCCGCCGCCGCATCGACGGCTGCCTGCATCTCAGGGGTCACCAGGGCCGCATTGTTTTCGTCCATTGCGTAGCCCACGCCATCGGATTTCAGGTCCAGCACGTTGATGCCGGGGACCAAATCGGTGCCTTCCTTGAAGGCGTTGTAGACCGCCACATCCACCCGCTTCAGCATCGAGGTCAGCACCTTGCCCGGATGCATCCCGTTCTGGTTGCTGTCCACGCCGATCGACATGATGCCCAGGTCCGCAGCAGTCTGCAGCACACCGATGCCGGTACCGCCTGCCGCCGCATAGATCACATCCGCGCCCTGACTTTGCTGTGCCGTGGCCAGTTCCGCGCCCTTGACCGGGTCATTCCAGGCCGCCGGTGTGGTGCCGGTCATGTTCAGCACCACCTTTGCCGCCGGGTTTGCCGCCATCACGCCCTGCGCATAGCCGCAGCCAAAGCGGCGGATCAGCGGAATGTCCATGCCGCCGATGAATCCGACGGTGCCGGTTTTCGATGCAAGTCCGGCCATCATGCCGACCAGATAGCTGCCCTCATGCTCGGTAAAGACCACCGATTTGACGTTCGGCTGATCGACGACCATGTCGATGATGGCAAATTTGGTATCCGGGAAATCCGGCGCGACGGTGTTCAGCACATCGCCAAACGCAAAGCCGGTCATCACCACAGGGTTTGCCCCGGATTCGGCCAGACGGCGCAGCGCCTGTTCGCGCTGGGCTTCGGACTGCATCTCCAGTTCCTTGAACGTCCCGCCGGTCTCGGTCGCCCATTTGGTGGCCCCATTGAACGCGGCCTCGTTGAAGGATTTGTCGAACTTTCCGCCAAGATCGAAGATGATCGCAGGCTCGGCCAGCGCGGCCCCGGCGGTCAGCGCCAGCAGCGCAGTAGCGCCATAGAGGGTTTTCATGAAGGACATCGGATGCTCCCGGTCGGTTATTGTTGCTCTTGGCCGACGGCTGCGCAAGACGCGGTTGCCCAAGACTCAGGCCCGTCGGATCGTGCGCAAACTTGGGCGGATACGCTCTGGCCGGTCAAGGGAAATTCCGCGGGCGGCGCTGAATTTTGACCGTCCGGTCAGGTTGATGCCGCAGGTGCCGGTTTCGCAAGCGCGCGTCGCAGGAGCAGCGCGTCCTCGGCGCGGCCACCGGGATGCCGGTAATAGCCGCGCCGCAGCCCCGCATCGCCAAACCCCTGCGTCCGGTACAGTGCCAAGGCGGCGGCATTGCCCGCCGCCACCTCCAGAAACGCTTCGTCCGCGCCGCGAAGCCTTGCCTGATACAGAAAGCGGGTGACAAGCCTTGCACCCAGACCCCGCCGCCGCGCCTCGGGCAGAACGGCGATGGTCAGCACTTCCGCCTCCCCCGCCACGGCGCGGCCCAACAGGAACCCGAAATCGCCCTCGACCAGCAGAAAGGCCAGCGGATCGGCCAGGATCGCCGAAAACTCCGCCTCGCCCCAGGGTCGCGGCGTGGTGAAACAGCGCGCGTGCAGCGCCGCCATCTCATGCGGCGTCACGGCAGGATCACCGGCGGCGGGTCGGTTGGCGGGGCCGCATCGGCGCCGCGCAAGTAGAAGGGTGCCGGGCGAGCCTGCGGGGTGGCCGCCCGCGCCGCCCCGATGCGCGCTATCGCCTCGGCCAGCGGCACCGCCTGCGGCAGCGCGCCCTCCCCCGCTGCCGACCCGGTGGCAGACCCGGCGACAACCACCCGGTTGGCCAGATGCGCGGCACCTGCCCCCCGGGGGGTAAAGACCTGCACATAAACCTCGCCCCGCCGCGCATCCTCCACCACCGTCACCGGGCGCGGCAACCCGAAGGCCAGCGCCTCCAGCCGCGTGACGCCCACCGCCGGTATCCCCAGCCCGAGCGCCAGCCCCCGCGCCGCCGCGACCGCAATCCTGACCCCGGTGAAATTTCCCGGCCCGGTGCCCACCGCAATCGCCCGCAAGTCCTGCCAGCCGATCCCGCCTTCGGCCAGCACCTCCTCCAGCATCGGCATCAGCCGTTCCGCCTGGCCTTTCTGCATCGGTTCATCCCGCAGCACGATCCGGTCGGCCAGCAGCAAAGCGGCCGCGCAATGCGCGGCCGATGTGTCGAAAGCCAGGATCGGCAGCATTCCGGGCCGCAAGGTCAAGCCGCGACAGGCCGCACTTCCAGCACTTCGGGGATGTAATGCCTGAGCAGGTTCTCGATCCCCATCTTCAGCGTCAGGGTCGAGGATGGACACCCCGCGCAGGCGCCCTGCATGTGCAGATAGACCACCCCCCGGTCAAAGCCGTGAAAGGTGATGTCGCCACCATCCTGCGCCACAGCGGGCCGCACACGGGTATCCAGCAACTCCTTGATCTGGCGCACGATGTCGCCATCCTCGCCGGTGTGTTCGGCATGGCCCGACGCCGCCTGTTCACCTTCGATGACCGCCGCACCGGATTGGTAATGCTCCATGATCGCGCCCAGGATCGCGGGTTTGATATGTTGCCATTCCACCGCGTCAGCCTTGGTCACCGTCACGAAATCGGTGCCAAAAAATACGCCCGTCACGCCCCCGGCCGCAAAGATACGCCGCGCCAGTGGCGATTTCGCCGCCGCCTCTTCGCTTGGAAAATCGGCGGTACCCAGTTCAAGCACGGTCTGGCCGGGCAGGAATTTCAGTGTCGCCGGGTTCGGTGTGGATTCGGTCTGGATGAACATGTGGCCTCTCCAACTCTTCCTGTCGGATATGCGCCTGCGCGGCGCCAGTGTCAAGGTTTGGAACCATTCTAAACGGTTACAGCAGCACCACCCAGGCCGCATAAAGCCCCGTCGCCAGCACCATGCACATCACCGCAAACGATCCCATGTCCTTGGCGGCTCTGCCAAATTCCGACCATCCGGGCGAGGCGTTGTCGACCAGTTCCTCGACCGCGGTGTTCAACGCTTCCACTGCCAGCACCATCAGCGACAGAACCGCCAGCCCCAGAAACTCCGGCAGGCTGGCCCCGACCACGGCAAACAGCCCTGCCAGGATCACCAGCGCCAGCACTTCGTGCCGAAATGCCTGCTCGCGCCACAACCGCCGGGCCCCGCCAACCGAATAGCCTGCGGCGGCAAACAAATGGGCCACCCCCCTCTTGCGGGCGGGTTTTTCCGGCAGCGCCACGATCAGCTCGGCTTTTGCCGGCAGGGGTCTGCCAGATCAAGCGTCTCATTCTCGGCCACCGTGACCACATCCAGCATGTCGATCACCGTCGAGAACATGTTGTCATGCGTCACCGTCTCACCCATCCGCCCGGCCATGCAGCCTTGATCCAGTCCCAGCGTCTCACGGAACCGCGCCGACATCCAGATCACCATCGGCACATGCGTCTGCACCTCCGGCGCCATGAAATAGGGGGTACCGTGCAGGTAAATCCCGTTTTCGCCCAGCGATTCGCCATGATCCGACACATAATACATCGCCGGAATCACCCGATCCTGCGCATCCAGCCGGTCGATGAGTCGAGCGAGCACATAATCGGTATAGGCAATCGTGTTGTCATAGGCATTGACGATTTCTTCGGTCGTGCAATCGGCCAGTTCCGGGGTCTGACAGGCAGGCTTGAACCGCTCCCGCTCTGGCGGATAGCGCAGCCAGTAGCTTGGCCCATGGCTGCCGATCATGTGCAGAACGACGACG
The DNA here is from genome assembly GCA_043727195.1 of Paracoccaceae bacterium. GTDB lineage: Bacteria > Pseudomonadota > Alphaproteobacteria > Rhodobacterales > Rhodobacteraceae > JAUYQR01. Next base: position 10,677 of record JAYSYZ010000041.1, on the reverse strand, counting down.
GTGTTTCCGGTGATCGACGCCGCCAGATCATCCAGCCGGTTCAGAAACACCCCGTCGATGCATTCCGGTGTGCAGAACTCCGCCCCGTCTTGCGCTGTCATGAAGCGCGGCGCAAATCGCGCCGCAATGGCCTTGTCACCGGTGTTGTTGTCCCACCATTCCACCTTGAACCCGGCATGGCCCAGCACATCCAGCAGGTTCTCGTTCGCCAGCCCGCCCTCATAGGAATATTCGTCCTTCGTCAGCGGCGAAAACATGCAGGGCAACGAGGTCGCCGTCGCCGTTCCACAGCTGCTGGCCTTTGCATAGTAAAGAATGTCCCGCTTCGCCAGTTCGGGGTTGGTGTCGCGGGCGTAACCACCCAGCGCCCAGTTGGCCGCCCGCCCCGTCTCGCCCGCGACAATGACCATCAGCACCGGTTTTCCTGCGCCCGCCAGGTAAGTGCCGGGTTTGGCATCGGTTCCCGTCGGCACCAGAACCAGATTTGTCGATTTCAGCATCATCTGGGCATAGCGCAGCGCGCCCATCAACGGGGCCAGCGGTTGCACCGATCCCATCAACTCCTTGTCGGCGCGAAGCACCGTGGAATAGCTCTTCATGTTGGTAAAAAGCAGGCCGACCACCAGCGCAGCCGACCCCGCCGTCACCAGCGCCCAGCCCGCCAGCCCGCGCCAGACCGTTGCGCGCCGGATCCGCACCCAGATGACCAGCGCCGCAGGCAATACCCCGTAAAGCCCGACGTGGATCAGCATTTGCGGCGTGATCAGGTGCCTGCTTTCCGCCATCGTCGTGGTGACCGCGTTCTGGATCATCTCGCGGTCGATCATCACCCCCAGCGTATCCATGTAGAACGAGGTGACCGCCGCAATCGCGATCAACGTCACCAGCACCGGCTTTTGCGCGCGCCGCACCGCCAGCAGCGATACAACCAGCAGCATCAGCGCCCAGACCGCCCCGGCAAAAACCAGCGCCATGGCCATCCGTCCCTGAAAGATGCGGGACAGGTGGCCCCAGAATGTCGCGTTGCACAGCGCCATCAGGTAGCTGGCAACAATCACATTCAGGATGAACGGTGCAAGCGCGGGGCGATTGCCAAGCGCCGGGATGGGCTGTGTGACGGGCATCTTTCAGTCCTGTGGGGTTGCCCAGACCTATGCGATTGGCGATCCGGGATCAATCTCCGCGCCGGGATGCCTTGCCCCCCGGCGTTTGGGGATTTCGTTCTATGGTCACTGCCAGCCCCACGCGCGTCGTCCATGCTCGCGGATAAATGGTAAACCAAATCCTAACAAAAAATGGTGAAATCTTTATAATTCAATATATTATGAGTTATAACACGCGTGTTAACACGCCCTCAGGTGATGCTTTCCAGCCTTTCCTTCGACATGTCCCCCGGCACGATCGTGATCGGGATGGGCAGGTTCCCCGAATTCCGGCTCATCGCGGTGACCAGCGGCCCCGGTCCCGATTTGTCGGTCCCCGCCCCCAGAACCAGAACGCCGATCTGATCATCGTCCGTCACCAGCGCAAGGATCTCGTTCACCGGGTCACCCTCGCGGATCACCAGTTCCGGGTTGACCCCCTGCTTGTCACGCATCCACTTGGCGAAGACTTCGAAATGCGCCTCGATCCGCTCGCGCGCCTCGGCCCGCATCAGGTCCGCGACGCCCATCCAGTGCTGGTATTCCTCGGGCGGGATCACCGACAGGATCGTCACCCCACCCCCCGTATGCGCCGCCCGCAACGCCGCGAACCGCATCGCATTCAGGCATTCCCGGCTGTCATCCAGCACGACCAGAAACTTCCGCATGTTGCTCTCCCTTGGCGGCGGGATCATGGCCCGGCGGGGCGGCGGAAGGCAAGCCTCCCGCCGCCGTCATCGCCGCGCCCCGTCCAGCCCCGCCCGCACTCCACCAGGCCGCTTCCCAACGGAACGACGAAGCCGGCCCGCAGTCGACCAGGGAACCCGCCGACCGGCCACTCCTGTCATGCCGGTGTCGGCATCAGGAAATGCCCCGTCGCCTGCGCGAACAAACGGCTGCGGTTGTCTTGCCAGGCCTCGACATGCACGCTGGCATAGCGACGCCCCGACCGGTTCACCCGCGCCCGGGCATAGGCGTCGCGGGGCAGACCGGCGCGCAGGTAATCTACGGTGAAATCGATGGTCTTCGGCAGCCGGACCGGTTCCGCAACGACGGCGCCCCCCGTCTCCATCCCGTCCCACATTGAGGCCCAGGCCAGCCCGATGATCGCGGTGACCTCCAGAAACGCCGCCGTCGCGCCGCCATGCAAGGCGGGCAGCACGGGGTTGCCGATCAGGCTGTCCTGAAAGGGCATGACGGCCGTCAACTCATCCCCGCGACGGTCGAAGTCGATGCCAAGAAAGCTGATGTAGGGCACGCCCTGCACCAGGGATCGGAGCAGGGCATCGCGGCGCTGCTTGAGCAGTTGAACAGGTTCAGGCCGTGTCATTGCAGAGCCCGCTCCAACGTGAATGCGCCGGTGGCCATGGCGACGGGGCGGCTTTCGTCATCATCCGTCGCTGTCGCCCTGACGAAGGCCACCGTGCGGGTCACATGATGGCATTCGGCCCGCGCGCGGATCGTCTGTCCGGGGGTCGCAGGACGCATGTAGTCGATCCGCAAATCCAGCGTGGCGGTGGAAAGCGGCGAGGCCGGATGGCACATCACTGCCGCGCCCGAGGCCGTATCCATCAAGGCCGACACGGCGCCGCCGTGAATCACTCCGCTGACCGGATCACCCACGAACCGCGTGTCGTAGGGCATGGCGATGACGGCGCTGCCGTCCCCAATATCCTCCAGCACCATCCCCAGCGCACGGCTGTGTGGCAGCGCCGCGATGAACCTTCTGGCAAAGTCGTGGGCATCGGCCATCGCGTTTCCTCCGCCGGTATCAAACCTGCCGGCGCAGCCAAGCGCAAGCCCTTGGCGTCACACCGTTGCACGGCGCAGGGCTTGCGCCTAGGCTGGCACGAGGAGGGGCGCTGATGTCTGATCGTCTGAGCTTCAAGGAAATGTGCGCCAAGTTTGATGTGACACCGCGCACCTTGCGTTATTATGAGTATATCGAGCTTTTGTCACCAGAACGCGATGGCCGCGCGCGTTTTTACGGCCCGCGTGAAGTGGCCCGGATGACCCTGATCCTGCGCGGGCGGCGGTTCGGGTTCAGTCTGGAAGAAATCAGACAGTGGTTGCTGATCTACCGGCAGAAGGGCACCCGGTCGCAGTTGGAAAGCTGGCTGCAACTGGCTGACCGGCAATTGGCGCAGCTGGCGAGCCAGCAGGCTGAGCTTGATACATCCGTCGCCGACCTGCGCGCCTTGCGCGAAACCGCCGTGGCGGAGCTGGGAAATCTACCCGAAGGCTGACTTTAAGTCATCGCTAGAAGTGACGTGACGTTACGCTGACGTTAACGTCAACTTCTCTAGTATTGTATCGCGAAGGTCAGCATTTGCCGACTTAAATGCAGCCTGCAGATGCGAGTATGTGATGACGAGCGAACTTATGACAATTCGGGAAATGTGTGACTGTTTCGAGGTCACGCCCCGGACCCTGCGTTTTTATGAGGCCAAAGAGTTGTTGACCCCGGTGCGGGAGGGGACGAAGCGGTTGTTCACCCGGCGCGACCGTGCCCGCCTGACCCTGATCCTCAGGGGCAAGCGGTTCGGGTTCAGTCTGGAGGATATCCGCCAGACGCTGGATCTTTACGACCGCGACGGCACGGATGCGACGCAGCGCCAGCGGGCATGCGAGTTGGCCCGCGAACGGTTGGCGATAATGGAGGCACAGCGCGCCGAACTGGATGTGGCGATTGCCGAATTGAAGGCCGAACTGGCCAATAGCGGGGCGCGGGTTGTCCGCGCCGACCACGCTGCCGAATGATAGGGAAGGACTGACAGAATGCCGAGCTATGCCCCACCCGTGAAAGACATGCAGTTCCTGCTGCACAATGTTCTGCAGATCAGCACCGCCGATATCCCCGGCTACGCCGATCTGGATGACGGGTTCACCGGAGCGGTGCTGGAAGAGGCGGCAAAGCTGGCCTCTGGTGTCCTCACCCCGCTTAATGCCGCAGGCGACCGCGAGGGATGCGTTCTGGAAAACGGCGTCGTCCGCACGCCGACCGGTTTCAAGGCCGCGTTCGACGAACTGCGTGCCGGGGGCTGGACCGCCCTTGATGCGCCGGTGGAATACGGCGGGCAAGGGCTGCCCTATCTGATCCACACCGCGGTCAACGAAGCGTTCGTTTCGGCCAACATGGCGTTCCAGATGTATCAGGGCCTGACCCATGGCGCGGTCTCGGCGATCCTTGTTCATGGTACGGACGCACAGAAGGCCGCCTGGTTGCCGAAGATGGTGTCCTGCGACTGGACCGGCACGATGAACCTGACGGAACCGCATTGCGGTACCGATCTGGGCCTGATGCGCACCAGGGCCGTGCCGCAGCCGGATGGCAGCTACATGATCACCGGCCAGAAAATCTTTATCTCGGCCGGTGAGCACGACATGGCCGAAAACATCATCCATCTGGTGCTGGCCAAGGCCCCGGGCGGCGGAGAGGGGACGAGGGGCATCAGCCTGTTCATCGTGCCGAAGTTTCTGGTGAATGATGACGGCAGCCTTGGTTCCCGCAACGCCCTGTCCTGCGGCAAGATCGAAGAGAAGATGGGCATCCACGGCAACGCCACCTGCGTGATGAACTATGACGGGGCGACGGGCTATCTTTTGGGTGATTTGCACAAGGGCATGCGCGCTATGTTCACGATGATGAATGAGGCGCGTCTGGGTGTGGGCCTGCAGGGCTATGCTCAAGCCTCAGCCGCCTATCAGAATGCGCTGATCTACGCCAAGGATCGTCTGCAGGGCCGCGCGGTGACCGGGGCGGAAAATCCGGCAGACGCCGCCGATCCGCTGATCGTGCACCCCGACATTCGCCGCAACCTGATGGAGCAGAAAAGCTTTGTGGAGGGTGCACGCGCACTTACGTTATGGGCCGCCAGCCTGATCGACCGGTCTGTCCGCATGGGTGACGATGCGGCGGAGGGGCTGGTCAGCCTGATGATCCCGGTGATCAAGGGGTTCCTGACCGACAAGGGCTTTGACATGGCGGTGGCTGCCCAGCAGGTGTTCGGCGGGCATGGCTATATCGAGGAATGGGGCATGTCGCAGTTCGCCCGCGATGCCCGCATCGCCATGATCTACGAGGGCGCCAATGGCGTGCAGGCGCTGGATCTGGTGGGCCGCAAGCTGGCGCAGGACGGCGGCAAGCATGTGATGGCGTTTTTCGAGATGGTGAAGGCTGAGGCAAAGTCGCATGATGGTGACGACCGGATGAAGGGTTTTGTCGACCCACTGAAGGCGGCGTCAAAGCAACTGCAGCAAGCGGCGATGTTCTTCATGCAGTCGGGGGTGAAAAACCCCAATGCCGCGCTGTCGGGGTCGTATGATTACATGCACCTGATGGGGCATGTCTGCATGGGCCTCATGTGGACGCGGATGGCCGGGGCGGCCTACGCCGCGCTCGATTCCGGTGCCACAGACCGCGATTTCCTTGAAGCGAAGATTGCCACCGGGCGGTTCTACATGGCCCGCCAACTTCCGGCTTGCGGAATGCATCTGGCGCGGATCGAAAGCGGGTCTGAACCGGTCATGGCGCTTGCAGCCGAGGCGTTCTAAGCTTGCACTTCGCTGGAGGAAAAGCTGATGCCAAAACGCTTTCGCCTGACCCGCCGATTTCCTGCCGCCATGACGGAAGATGGCTATCGCGGATTGAAGCGTTTTGCCACCGAAGCAGGCCTTGATGAGGGTGAGGCGCTATCCTTTCTTTTTGAGAATTTCTCTAGCGTGACGGATGCGGATGCCTTGGCCCACCGGCTGCGGCTGTTCAACGCTGAACTGGAAGAGCGCAAGCGCTAGACGGGCCACGGCCCCGGGAGAACAACCGATGACGGCACAACTTTACTGCTTTGGCGAAAGCGGAAACGCCTACAAATGCGCGCTGGCGCTGACCATGACGGATATGGAGTGGGAGCCGGTGTTCGTCGATTTCTTCAACGGTGAGGCGCGAAGCTCCGCCTTTCGGGAAATCAACGAAATGGGCGAAGTGCCGGTTTATGTCGATGGCCCGCTGCGCCTGACCCAATCGGGAGTGATCCTTGACTATATCAGTTCCAAGACCGGCAAGCTGGGCGGGCGGTCAGCGGCCGAACGGCGCGACGTGCTGCGCTGGATGTTCTGGGACAATCATAAACTGTCCGGCCCGATCGGCACGACCCGCTTCCTTGGCAACTTTCTGGCCGAGGACAAGCGCCCTGCAGGCGTCATTCCCTTTCTGCAGGGCCGCCTGAAAGCTGCATACAAAGTGCTCGACGTGCATCTTGAAGGGCGCGACTGGATTGTGGGGGAGGCCGTCACAATCGCTGATCTGTCTTGCTGCGGGTATCTGTACTATACCGAACCTTTCGGCTTTGTCCGTGCCGACTGGCGCAACATCGACCGCTGGCTGGACCGTATTGCAGCCCTGCCCGGTTGGAAACACCCCTATGAGTTGATGCCCGGCAGCCCTGCCGACCGGGCTTGAGGAGAGAGCATGTCTGACGCCTTTATCTATGATGCCGTCCGTTCCCCGCGGGGCAAGGGCCGTCCTGACGGCAGTTTGCACGAACTGACCGCCGTGGCGCTTTCGGCACGGGTGCTGAATGCGATGAAGGAACGCAACGGGCTGCTAGGCCCGGTAATCGAGGATGTGATCTGGGGCAATGTCACACAAGTGGGCGAACAGGGCGGCTGTCTGGCGCGGTCTGCAGTGCTTGCCTCGGACCTGCACGAAGCCATTCCGGGCCTGGCGATCAACCGCTTTTGTGCCAGCGGCATGGAGGCGGTCAACCTGGCCGCCAATCAGGTGAAGGCGGGCGCGGGTCACGCCTATATCGCGGGCGGGGTAGAGATGATGGGGCGTGTTGCCATGGGTTCCGACGGGGCAGCGATTGCCGTCGATCCAGGCCTGGCGATGAAAACCTATTTCGTCCCGCAGGGTATATCCGCCGATATCATCGCCACCGAATACGGATTTTCCCGCGATCAGGCCGACGCACTGGCGATGGAAAGCCAGCGCCGTGCAGCCGTTGCCTGGGCTGAGGGGCGATTTTCGAAATCGGTCCTGACGATCCATGATCAGAACGGCCTGCCAATCCTGTCGACAGATGAATACATGCGCCCTGGCACCGACATGCAGGCGTTGGGCGCGCTGAAGCCCGCGTTCAAGGAAATGGGCGAGTCGATGCCCGGCTTCGACAAGGTGGCGATGATGAAGTATCCGCATCTGGAGCGGATCAATCATATCCACCACGCCGGCAATTCCAGCGGTATCGTCGACGGTGCGGCGGCGCTTCTGATCGGTGATGCGGAATTCGGCCGGGCGCATGGCCTGAAGCCTCGCGCCCGTATCCGCGCCACCGCCAAAATCGGGACCGATCCAACGATCATGCTGACCGGCCCGGTGCCTGCCACCGAAAAGATCCTGCGCGACAGCGGCATGAAGATCAGCGACATCGACCTGTTCGAAGTGAACGAGGCCTTTGCCTCCGTGGTCCTGCGTTTCATGCAGGCCTTTGACATCGACGCCGGCCGCGTCAACGTCAATGGCGGCTCCATCGCCATGGGACACCCGCTGGGGGCAACCGGTGCCATCATCATCGGCACGCTGCTGGACGAGTTGGAACGGTCGGACCGGGAGGTTGGACTGGCAACCCTGTGCATCGCGTCGGGTATGGGCGCGGCCACCATCATCGAGCGTGTGTGATGCCGAAACTTGATATGGCCAACGTTCCCGTGAAAACCGGCTCCATCTACCCCGCGCCTTATGCCCAGATGATGGCGGGCCGCACCTCCCTCCGCCTGGGCGAGGCGGGGGGGCTGACGCAATTCGGTGTCAACCTCGTGACGCTGCAACCCGGCGCGCTTTCCAGTTTGCGCCACTGGCATCTGCACGAGGATGAGTTCGTGTTGGTCACCGAGGGTGAATGCATTTTGGTGCAGGACGAAGGCGAAACGCTGATGCAGACGGGCGACTGCGCCGCCTTTCCGGCAGGCACCCCGGACGGACATCACATCATCAACAGGACCGGCAAGATCGCCCGCTTCCTTGTGATCGGCAGCAAGGCCAAGGCGGAGGTGGCAACCTTTTCCGACGTCGACATGCAGGTGCATCAAAGCGGCGGCATGAACCGCTTTACCCACAAGGATGGCACCGACTGGGCGGGCCCGCGATGATCATCTATCCCAGACAAGGCCCCCGCGACATCGTCCATTGTACCGATCACAATCTGATCACCCACAAGAATGGCCCCGCCCACCGCTACACGCGTCGCGTCGGCACCGAATATCCCGTCAGGAGGCAACCATGACCGATTTTACCATGATCACCGATTCTGACGGTGTGGCGACCATCACCTGGGATGTTCGCGAGAAGTCGATGAACGTGATGTCGACCGAGGCGTTCGGGCTGTTGTCCGACCTGATGGATCATGCGCTGGGGGATGTGGGGGTGAAAGGGATCATCCTGACCAGTGGCAAGAAGGATTTCGCCGGTGGGATGGACCTGAATGTCATCGCCCGGATGCGTGCGGGCGGGGCGCAGGCAATCTTTGACGGCGTGATGCAGATGCACAAGGTGTTGCGCAAGATCGAACGCGCGGGGATGGACGCGAAGTCGCTGAAAGGCGGCAAGCCAATCGTCGCCGCCCTGCCGGGTACAGCACTTGGTATCGGTCTGGAACTGCCACTATCCTGCCACCGGATCATTGCCGCTGACAACCCGAAGGCAAAGATCGGCCTGCCTGAAATCATGGTCGGGATTTTTCCAGGCGCAGGCGGCACCACGCGGCTGACGCGCAAGCTGGGCGCGATGATGGCGGCGCCTTTCCTGCTGGAGGGCAAGCTTTCGGATCCCAAATCGGCGATGGCAGCGGGGCTGATTGATGAGGTCGTGCCGCCCGAAGACCTTCTCTCCCGCGCCAAGGAATGGGTCCTGTCCGCGACCGAGGCTGATCTGGTGAAACCCTGGGATGCCAAGGGGTACAAGATGCCCGGCGGCACGCCCTACAGCGCGCCCGGTTTCCCCACGTTTATCGGAGCCAGCGCCATGGTGCATGGCAAGACCATGGGTGTCTATCCGGCGGCCCGGGCGCTTCTGTCGGCGGTCTACGAAGGCGCGCTCGTGGCCTTTGATACCGCGCTCCGCATAGAGGCACGGCACTTTACCTCTGTGCTGCTGAACCCTTCATCCTCGGCGATGATCCGCAGCCTCTTCATCAACAAGGAAGCGCTGGACAAGGGCGCGGTGCGGCCCGCCCAGCCAGACCAGTCGGTCAAAACGGTGGGCGTGATCGGCGCGGGCATGATGGGGGCGGGCATCGCCTATGTCGCTGCCAATGCCGGGATTTCCGTCGTGCTGATCGACGCCACGCAGGAGGCGGCTGATCGCGGCAAGGCCTATTCCGCCGCACTGCTGGACAAGGGCATCCAACGCCGGAAAGTGACCGCCGAACAGAAGATCGAGGTGCTTGGTCGCATCATCGCCACCACGGATCATGTCGCCCTTGCGGGCTGCGATCTGATCGTGGAGGCGGTCTTTGAGGACCCCAAGGTCAAGGCCGAGGTCACCCACAAGGTGGAGGCCGCAACCACCGCCGACTGCATTTACGCCACCAACACCTCTACCCTGCCGATTTCCGGTCTGGCCAAGGCTTCGGCCCGACCGGAACATTTCATCGGCATTCATTTCTTCAGCCCGGTCGACAAGATGAATCTGGTGGAAATCATCCGCGGCAAGGCAACCGGTGACCGCGCCGTGGCCAAGGCACTGGATTTCGTGCGCCAGATCCGCAAGACGCCGATTGTGGTCAATGACGCGCGGTTCTTTTATGCCAACCGCTGCATCATTCCCTACATCAACGAAGGCATCCGCATGGTTGCCGAAGGAGTGGAACCCGCGCTGATCGAAAACGCGGCCAAGCTGGTCGGCATGCCGCTGGGCCCGCTGCAACTGGTCGATGAAACTTCCATTGACCTGGGGGTGAAGATCGCCAAGGCGACCAAGCTTGCGATGGGGGCCGCGTACCCGGACGAGGCGGTGGACAAGGTATTGTTCTGGATGGCGGATCAGGGCCGGATGGGCAAAAAATCCCTCAGCGGTTTTTACGCCTATTCCGACAAGGGCGAACGCCTCGGACTGTGGGAGGGGCTGGATGCGAAATATCCGCTGGACAAGATGCAGCCTTCGTTGGCCGACGTGCAGCACCGACTGCTGTTCGCCCAGGTGCTGGAAGCGGTTCGGGCACTGGAGGAAGGTGTCCTGACTGACATCCGCGAGGGCGATGTCGGCGCGATCCTCGGCTGGGGCTTTGCGCCCTGGTCGGGCGGGCCGTTTTCATGGCTCGACATGATCGGTGCGGCTAGCGCCGTGCATATCTGCCGCGGGCTCACGGCGCAGTTCGGCCCCCGTTTCCATGCGCCGCACCTGCTGCTGGAGATGGCAGAGAAGGGGGATACGTTCTATGGGCGGATTGCCACGCCTGCTGCCGCGTGAGATCCTTGGCAATATGGCAGCGACCGGTCAGTCTAGGGATCGAAGCGATAGCCGAACCGGGCAATGTCG
>JAYSYZ010000040.1:0-14727 GCA_043727195.1 Paracoccaceae bacterium | reverse complement strand
ATGTGATCGCCGATGCGGCGCTGCGGGCCGATCTGGCGGCGCGGTTTCCAAACGTGGCGCGGCGCTGCGAGATGCGGGCGCGGTTCATGCGCGAGGTGATCGGGATGGAGGTGCCCGACAGTCTGCTGCCGCTGGCCGATACCTGCGGTATTCTGGCGCCGTTCCTGTTGGATCCGGCGCAGGTGGTGGTGTGTTAGAGGGGGGGATAACACGCGTGTTAACGTGAGTAAGACTATGATATAAAATGAAAAGCCAAATTTTGTTAAGGAAGTTTTAATACTTTCGACCGTGTTACGGAGGACGCCCCTGTCACGTCCATTGCCGGACAGGCTCGCAAGTCATGCCGGCTGTCAGGGGGCGGCAGTCACGCCGATAGGGTTCTAAACCCCTGCGCTGCTGGCCGTGCAGCCAGCGCACCCAGAACAGCCACATAGGGCATCCCGGTCAGGGCCGAACTGTGTGCCGCAGCGAGGCTGAGCGTGGCGGCAAACACAAGCCGCCCGGCACGGCCTGCAAAAGCGGCTGGATACGGGCCCGGATGAAGGGTTGCGACAGCGAGTCCGGTACCATCCGCAGCAGCAAAAAGCGCGATGACGAAAAGGCTGCTCGAAAACGCCAATGCCGTTGTCAGGGCAACCTGCATGCCGAAGGCCAGCAGAAGGAGGCCAGGCACGCCGATGATTCTGCGCAGCGGCAGTGCCGTCATTGATACTGCGACCGAGGTCACCAAACCCTTATCGCTTGCCAACAGATCAAATGCTGGACAACCGGAGGCTAAACGACGGCCGATCAGGCCCGGGAACGGACAGACGGGCGGGCAGACCTGTATGCCGGATGGCTGCCATGCAGCCGGTTGCAGCGGCAGACAGATCCAACCGCGAAGGCGGCCTTTTGCGTCAGACCAGCCCGGCCATGCGTGCGCCGGTCATCAGGTCGGGGGCGAGGTGGTGGGCCCAGCGGCCTTTGCTTGGCACCACGTCGGGGATCTGGACCACGATGCAACCGGCGCGGTGGGCGGATTCGGCGCCCGTCTCGCTATCCTCGAACACCAGGCAGCGGGAGGGGGGCAGGCCGAAAAGACCGGCGGCAAGAAGATAGGGGTCCGGGGCCGGTTTGGGGGCGGCCACGTCATCCAGCGTGACGACATGGGTGAAAGCATCGGCGATGCCCGCTATCGCCAGCTTGCGGTGAGCGCCCGGTCGCCCGGTGGAGGTGACGATGGCCAGGGGCAGGCCGGTGAGGGCCAGAATCTCGGCCGCGCCGGATTTCAGGGCAAGGCCGCGGTCCACCCCGGCGGCAAAGCCGTCACGCCAGTGCCGGTTGACGGCGTCAAGGTCGGCATGCGGCAGGGCAGCGCGGATCAGCCGGGCTGCTGTGGGTTCATCCTTGCCGACAAGGCGATGCATGAAGGCCAGGTCCATGGCATGGCCGTGGGCGGCAAACGCGGCAAGACCGGTTGCAAGCGCAATGCTTTCGGTGTCGATCAGGGTGCCGTCCAGATCGAAGAGAAGGGCGTCGTACATTGCAGGCCTCCGCAGCTTTACCGGGCTATAGCTGATCAGAGATGCAGCCGGTAGTGCGCGAAACCATCGGCGGTCTGCCCGGTCGGCTGTGGGCGGTAGCAGGCGATATCGGCCAGATGCGCGGTGGCGCCCGGCCCGCTGGTGACGGTGACGGTGGTTCCGGGCATCGGCAGGAAATGCCAGTTCCGGCGCGGTGCCGACCCGACCTTGCCCCCACCCTGAAGATAGTCGCGCAGCACGGTCTGCGTGCGGGTGCCTTTGGCGAGCGCGACCTCTGGCGGCGCGGCAAGCGCCTCGGCGGCGGCCCGGCTGGCGCGGTGGTTGTTGGTGACCAGCAGATAGCGCGCGTCGGGATCGACCGGTCTGCCATCATGGCTGAGACCGACGATGCGGCGGGCTGCCGGGTCTATCAGCCGCCCATGCGCGTCGAACCGGGCGGGCTGGCTGAGGTCGATGGCGTAATCAAGGTTGGGGATCACTTCGAAGGTGAAGGAGGGCACCGCCACATCGTGCAGCACCGCATCGGCGCTGCCCGGCGCGATCTGACGGAACAGGGCGGCCGATTTTTCCAGCCAGTCGGCAAGATCGGCACCGGTCAGCGCCAGGGTGACCAGCGTGTTGGGAAAGGCATAAAGGTCTGAAAGGTTGCGCATGCGCAGCGGACCGGCCGGAATTACGGTAAAGTTTGCCGGCCCGCCGCGCCCGCCCGACCGGAACGATGCGGCACTGGCCAGAAGCGGCAGGTTGTCCCATGGGGTGTCCCGGAGCGCGCGGCGTGCATGCGCTTCTTTCGCGGCGGCGATCAGGCTGATCGCGGCGCTGGGGGCGATGGTGGCGAAATGGGTGTGCAGCGGCACCTGCGTGTCGCCGACCACGCGGCGCGACCAGGCCAGTGCGGCGCGGTGGTCCGGCGCGATGGCGCGACGCAGCAGGCGGGTGGCCAGCGGCGGTGCCGCGGACGGCGCGCCAAGGCGGGTGCAGTGCGACCGCACCGCCCAGCGGGTGCCCCCGGCGTGGCAGCGGCCGAGCACCAGGTCGATGATGCCGACATGGCTGCCGGAATGGCCCGGCATGACGGCAGGCTTGCCTGCAAGGCGCCCCAGGACGGGATCGACGCCCGGACCGGCGGCAACCCCCGGGCCGGGGAAAGCCAGGTGGCAATGCCCGGCGATGACGGCGTCAATTTCGGGCAGGGCGGCAAGTGCGGTGGCGGCGTTTTCCATCCCCTCTTGCGGTTCGGCGGGCCCGATGCCGGAATGGGCAAGCGCGACGATGATGTCAGCGCCCTGCGCCTTGAGCCGGGGCAGCCAGGCGCGGGCGGCGGCGAGGATGTCGCGCATGTGGATGCGGCCGGCGAGGTGATCGCGGTCCCACACCGCGATCTGCGGCGGGGCAAAACCGATCACCCCGATGCGCAGCCGGTGCGGACGGCCCGCGCTGTCGATCACCCGGCGGGTCAGGATGGTGTAGGGCGGCACAAAGGTGGTGTCGCGGGCCGGGCATTTCCCGAGACGTGTGGCGATGTTGGCCGAGACGACGGGAAAGCGGGCCGCCGAAAGGGCCGCCGACAGGAACGGCAGGCCATAGTTGAATTCGTGATTGCCAAGCGTGGCCGCATCATAGCCAAGGGTGTTGAAGGCGGTGATCACCGGGTGTGGCCGGCGGCGGCGCGGGCTGTCGGCGACGTAATCGGCAAGCGGATTGCCTTGCAGGAAATCGCCGTTGTCGAAAAGGAGGTTGTTCGGAGCCTCGGCCCGTGCGGCGGCGATCTGGCGGGCGATCTGATCCAGCCCCCTGCCGGCATCTGCGCGGTCGGCGCAATAGTCATAGGGCATCAGGCAGGCATGCAGGTCGCTGGTGGCGATGAGGCGCATGGTGACGGTGACCGCAGGCTGCGGGCAGGCGACGACGACGGGGTTTGCACCAAAGCTGGCAGCAGCGCGGGGGACCATTGAAAACGCTGGCACATGAGACACTTGCGGCACCCGACCTTCCTCGTGACGCGACCAGCAGTCGTCCGGGATCACCGGCCGCACGAGACACCTGGTATCAAGGTGGATCGTGGCGTGCGGCCACGGATCGGACATCTGATCACAGGATCGGGATTTGACCGGTGATGCCGCAAAAGTTGTGTCGAGGTTGAGGCAATTTGAAGAATTCACGCATCGGTTGCTTTGACGCCGCCGCGCGACGGTGTGGGTTTGCCAATCCGGGGGCGACGTGCGAACCAGACGGCACCAGGCCGGGGGGGATGATATGCGGATCGCGGAGACGGTGACCTTTGGCGGATCGGGGTTGGACCGCGCGGTGGGGCTGCGCCGCGATCCGGTGGCGCTGGCTGCGGCGCTGGCGCGGGGGCGGGTGCTGCCGATCTGGCGGGGCAAGCCGTTGTTGCAGGGGGATGCGCCGGGATGGCTGGAGGCCGGGCATCCGGCGCTGGCGCTGGGCGGGCCGCCGGTGTTCCTAGGGCTGGACGACGCGGAGCCGCGCTTTGCCACCGATATCTCGGGCTGGTCGCCCGAAGCGGGGGCAGAGGCGGTGACAGCGGGGTTCTTCGATCCGTCCGTGCAGCGGCATCCGGCGCTGGACGACGGTTTCGGGTTTGCCGAACTGCGCGGCGTGATGACACGGCTGTCGCCGCGCGATGCCGAACTGGTGGCGACGGCAAAGGCGGTGCTGCACTGGCATCGCAGCCACGGCTTCTGCGCGGCCTGTGGTGCGGCGTCGGTGCTGTCTGACGGTGGTTGGCAGCGCACCTGCCCGGCCTGCGGGGCGCATCACTTTCCGCGCACCGATCCGGTGGTGATCATGCTGGTGGTCCGGGGTAATTCGGTGTTGCTGGGCCGCAGTCCGGGCTGGCCGGAGGGGATGTATTCGTTGCTGGCGGGGTTTGTCGAGCCGGGCGAGACGCTGGAGGCCGCCGTCCGCCGCGAGGTGCTGGAGGAGGCGGGGGTGCGCTGCGGCGCGGTCCGTTATCTGGCAAGCCAGCCCTGGCCGTTTCCTGCATCGCTGATGATCGGCGCGTGCGCCGAGGCGCTGAGCGAGGCGATCATGATCGACCCCGAAGAACTGGAACAGGCGCTGTGGGTGACCCGCGAAGAGATGGTGACAGTGATGGCGGGCCTGCATCCGACGATCAAACCGGCGCGCGACGGGGCCATTGCGCATTTTATTCTGGTCAACTGGCTTGCGGACCGGCTGGATTGACCGGACCTTGGCTATATCGCCGCAGCAAATCGGCAAGGCGGGCCGGACCGCCGATGGCGGCTGAATGAGGGCAAAATGAAACTGACCGCGAAATGCGATATCGAGGCGCCGGCGGGCGTTGTCTACGCCTGCCTGACGGATTTCGCGGCATGGGAACGCGATGCGGCGCGTCGTGGCATTGATGTGGAACGACCCGCAGACATGCCGCTGTCTGGCCCCGGCGCGGGCTGGCGCATCCGGTTTCCGTTCCGTGGCAAGATCCGTCAGGTGCTGATCCGGCTGGATGCCGTGACGCAGGACAACGACGTGACCTTCACGATGGATAGCCGCTCGATGCTGGGCGATACGGTTGCCGAGGTGCTGATCCTGTCGCCGCGCCGGACAAGGCTGCGCGTTGCGGTGACGGTCAAGCCGAAATCCCTGGCGGCGCGGCTGTTTCTGAACACCCTGCGGCTGGCCAAGGGGCGGGTTCAGGCCAAGTTCGACCTGCGTGTCCAGCAAATGGGGGCGACAATCGAGGACCGCCACGCGCGTGGCCGCGCGCACCCCGCCCGCGGTTAAGGTCAGCCGCGTTCCCGGTCGGCCGGATAAACGCCGAGGATGTTCACCGCGGTGGTGAAATAGCGCAACTCTTCCAGCGCACGGGCCACGTTGGCATCTTCGGGGTGGCCTTCGATATCGGCGTAGAATTCGGTCGCGGTGAAGGAACCGCCGACCATGTAGCTTTCCAGCTTTGTCATGTTGACGCCGTTTGTCGCAAAGCCGCCCATCGCCTTGTAAAGGGCAGCCGGAATGTTGCGGACGCGGAAGGTGAAGGTGGTGATCATCTTGCCCGCGCCGCGACGGCCGGTGTCTGGCGCGCGGGCCATCACCAGAAAGCGGGTCGTGTTGTTCGCCTGATCCTCGATCCGGGCGGCCACCACGTCGAGGCCGTAGATGGCGGCGGCAAGTTCGCTGGCCAGCGCTGCCCTGGTCTTGTCACCCGCCTCGGCCACCTCGCGCGCGGCGCGGGCATTGTCGGAACTGACCTTGCCACGGATGCCATGCGCCCGCAGAAAGCCCGCGCATTGCGGCAGGATCACCACATGGCCATGCGCTTCGCTGATATCCTCAAGCCGCGCGCCGGGCACGCCCAGAAGGTTGACATACACCCGGACGAAAGCCTCGTCCACGATATGCAACCCGGATTTCGGCAGCAGCGAATGCACATCGGCGACCCGGCCATAGGTGGAGTTTTCAACCGCGAGCATGCCAAGATCGACCTCGCCGCGCGCGACCTTGTCGACGACATCCTCGAATGTCGTGCTGGGGACCGCCTGCATTTCGGGGCGGGACTGCTGGCATGCCTGATGCGAATAGGCGCCAAGTTCCCCCTGAAAAGCGATGCGACCGGTCATTCTGGCACCTCCTGTATCCCGAAACCCGTGAATAGGGGCGTTTGGTCGCGCGTCTACACCTTGAAACTACCCGGGGGAAGCGGGTAGATACCGCGCGGGACGAGACCTCGGGATAGGTGCACCATGTTCGACACGATGACGATGACCAAAGCGGTGGGCGCGGTCTGCGGATCATTCCTGGTGTTTCTGCTGGCGGGTTGGGCGGCGGAATCGCTCTACACGGTCGGCGGGCACAGTGAAGGCGGCGAAGGCGAAGAAATCGCACAGGCCTATGTGATCGAGACCGGAGCCGAAGAAGCACCGGCCGAGGGGGCCGCGGAAGGCCCGGATTTCTTGACGCTGCTGGCATCGGCAGATGCCGGGGCGGGCGAAGCGGTGTTCAAGAAATGCGGATCGTGCCACAAGGTCGATGGATCGAACGGCGTCGGTCCGCACCTGAACGGCGTGGTCGGGCGCAATCACGCAGCGGTTGAGGGCTATGCCTATTCCGAAGCCAACCTGGCGCTGGCCGACGAGGTCTGGACGCCCGAGGCGATCAACGCGTTCATCGAGAACCCGAAGAAATACATGCCGGGCACCAAGATGGCCTATTCGGGCCTGCCCAAGCCGGAAGACCGGGCAAACGTGATCGCCTATCTGACGACACTGCCGTAAGATCGGGGCGAGGGTCACGCTGACCGCCCTTCGGGGCGGTTTTTTCATGCCCGCGGTCCGGATCACAGAATTGCGCACGGCCAATCACGGCTTCATTGCTCGACAATGGGTGATTTAGCATAAATGAATAGGCGACGGCTGGTGCGGGGAGGGTGACGGATGCGGTCAGGGGTGCGGGCGATGGCGGTGGATCGGCAGGCCGGAATGCTGCGGGGCGTCGGTGCGGGATTTGTGGTGCTGATGCTGGCCGGATTTGCGATGGCGGCGCGGGCCGAGACGGTGATCACCTCGCACGGGATATCCACTTTCGGCGATCTGCAACTGCCCGCGGATTTCGCGCATCTGCCCTATGTCAATCCGGCGGCACCCAAAGGGGGCGAGTTGAGCCAGTGGGCCGGCGGCACCTTCGATACGATGAACCCCTATTCGGCCAAGGGGCTGGCGGCGACCGGATCGAACATCATGCTGGAATCGATCCTGACCGGCACCGCGGACGAGATCGGCGCGAGCTATTGCCTGCTGTGCAGCACGATGGAATATCCCGAAGACCGGTCGTCGGTCATCTTCAACCTGCGGCCGGAGGTCAGGTTTTCGGACGGGACACCGCTTACGGCAGAAGATGTGCTGTATTCCTATGAAACCTTCGTCACCAAGGGGCTGACCGATTACCGGACTGTCCTTGCCGAACAGGTCGAAAAGGTCGAGGTGCTTGATCCGCAGCGCATCAAATTCACTTTCAAGGCCGATTTTCCCAAGCGCGATCTGCCGGCCGATGTCGGCGGCCTGCCGATCTTTTCGAAAGCGCATTACATCGCCAACAAACTGGATATGGAGGAGACGACGCTGATCCCCTATCTGGGGTCGGGGCCGTATCTGCTGGACCGGATGGATGTGGGGCGCACGGTCGTCTACAAGCGCAACCCCGACTATTGGGGCGAGGGCCTGCCGATGAACATCGGGCAGAACAACTTCGACAGTCTGCGCTACGAATATTTCTCGGACGGCAACGCCGCGTTCGAGGGGTTCAAGGCGGGCGTCTACAATTTTCGCATCGAGACCTCGTCGAAAAGCTGGGCGGAGCAGTATACATTTCCGACCGTGCTGGCGGGGCAGGTCAAGAAGGCGGTGCTGCCCAGCGGCGCCAAGGCCAGCGGGCAGGGCTTCGTGTTCAACCTGCGCCGGGCGAACTGGCAGGACCCGAAGGTGCGGCAGGCGATAAGCCTGATGTTCAACTTTGAATGGTCGAACCAGACGCTGTTCTACGGGCTGTACAAGCGCATCAATTCGGTCTGGGAAAACACCTGGATGGCGGCGGAGGGTGCCCCGTCGCCCGAAGAGGTGGCGATCCTGCAGCCCTTGGTTGATGCCGGGCTGATCCCGGCCGCCATGCTGACCGACCCGCCGGTGATGGCCCCCACCAGCGGCGAGCGGCAGTTGGACCGCAAGAACCTGCGCGCGGCGAGTGCGCTGCTGGACGAGGCGGGCTGGACGGTGGGTGACGACGGCAAGCGGCGCAACGACAAGGGCCAGGTGCTGACGCTGGAGTTTCTGAACGCCAATCCGCAGTTCGACCGGGTGATCACGCCGTTCGTGGAAAACCTGATCGCGCTGGGGGTGGATGCCAAACTGGAAAACATCGACCCCGCGCAGTACGAAGGGCGCACCCGCAACCCGCAATATGATTTCGACATCATCACCGATGCGGCGAGCAGCACTTATTTCTCGGGGTCGGAGCTGTTGCAGTATTACGGGTCGGCGACGGCGGATGTGTCGGTGTTCAACGTGGCAGGGCTGAAAAGCCCGGCGGTGGACAAGCTGATCGCCGTGGTGATGGCGGCCAAGACCAAGGACGAGCTGACCGTCGCCACCAAGGCGCTGGACCGGGTGCTGCGGGCCGAGGGGTTCTGGATCCCGCAATGGTACAAGGCGGAAAACTGGGTGGCCTATTACGACATGTTCGAACACCCCGAAACGCTGCCGCCCTACGCGCTTGGCCAGACCTCTTTCTGGTGGTACAACGCCGAAAAGGCCGAGGCGCTGAAGGCAGCAGGCGTCTTGCAATAACAATATCGGGCAGGAACCTTGGGCGCCTATATCCTCAGACGGTTGCTGTTGGTGATCCCGACGCTGTTTGGCGTGATGGTGATCAACTTTGCGCTGACCCAGTTCGTGCCGGGCGGGCCGATCGAACAGATCCAGGCCCGGCTGGAAGGCGAAGGCGATGCCATCGAGGCGCTGGGCGGCACCTCTGACGCCGGGGTGAAGGATGATGCCGGCGGCGACGGCGAGGGGGGCTATGTCGGCGCGCGCGGCCTGCCGCCGGAATTTCTGGCCAAGCTGGAGGTGCAGTTCGGCTTTGCCCGCATCATCTGTGCCGAAGGTTACGAAGGCGAGCCGACGATCAAGTCACCCGACTGCCGGAAAGAGCCGATCCCCGCAGTGGAGCGGTTCTTCATCATGATGGGGAAATACGTCACCTTCGATTTCGGCGAAAGCTATTTCCGCTCGACCCCGGTGGTCGATCTGATCATCGAAAAGATGCCGGTGTCGATCACGCTGGGCCTCTGGTCGACGCTGATCGCCTACCTTGTGTCGATCCCGCTGGGCATCCGCAAGGCGGTGCGCGACGGATCGAAGTTCGACACCTGGACCAGCGGCATCATCATCGCCGCCTATGCCATCCCCGGCTTTCAGTTCGCGATCCTGCTGATGGTGGTCTTTGCCGGCGGGTCGTATTTCCAGTGGTTCCCGCTGCGCGGCCTGACCAGCGAGGGGTGGGAAAACTTCACCCTGTTCCACAAGGTAACCGACTATCTGTGGCACATCATCCTGCCGGTCACGGCGCAGCTTATCTCGGCCTTTGCCACGATGACGCTGTTGACCAAGAACAGTTTTCTGGACGAGATCAAGAAGCAATACGTGATGACCGCGCGGGCCAAGGGGCTGACCGAGGCACGGGTGCTGTATGGCCACGTCTTTCGCAATGCCATGCTGATCGTGATCGCGGGGTTTCCGGGGCTGTTTCTGGGGCTTTTGTTCGGATCGAGCCTGATCATCGAAATGATCTTTTCACTGGATGGCCTGGGCCAGCTTGGCTACCGCGCGGTGGTGGAGCGGGACTATCCGGTGGTGTTCGGCACCATGTTCGCCTTTGGCCTGATCGGGTTGGTGGTCGGGATCATCTCCGACCTGATGTATGTGCTGGTCGACCCGCGCATCGATTTTGAAAGGCGCGGATGATGGCGCTTTCCCCGCTGAACCAGCGGCGCTGGAAGAACTTTACCTCGAACCGGCGGGCCTATTGGTCGCTGTGGATCTTTGCCGTGCTTTACGGGCTGTCGCTGTGTGCGGAGTTGCTGGCGAACGACCGGCCGGTGCTGGTGAAATACGACGGCGGCTATTACATGCCGGTGTTCCGGTTTTATCCCGAGACGGCCTTTGGCGGCGATCTGCGGACCGAAACAAAATACAGCGCGGTCGAGGTGCAATGCCTGATCTATGCCGCCGGGGCGCTGGAGTGCTGGGACGACCCCGAGGGGATACTGGCCGAGGCACAGCAAAAAGGTACGGTTGCCGGGCAGCCGGTCAAGGCGGGCTGGATCCTGTGGCCGCCGATCCCCTACAGCTACAACACCATCGTGGATACCGGCGGGGTGGCCCCGGGGCGTCCGTCGGAACAGAACTGGCTGGGCACCGACGACACGTCGCGCGATGTGCTGGCGCGGGTGATCTACGGGTTCCGCCTGTCGGTGACATTTGCGCTGATCGTGACGGCGCTGACCTCGGTGATGGGGATCGCTGCGGGGGCGGTGCAGGGTTATTTCGGCGGTCTGACCGACCTTTTGCTGCAGCGGTTCATCGAGATCTGGTCGTCGATCAACTCGCTTTACGTCATCATGATCCTGACGGCGGTCTGGTCGAAAAGCCTGCTTCTGACCATGTCGCTGATGGTTCTGTTCGGTTGGATGGGGCTGGTCGGGCTGGTTCGGGCCGAGTTCCTGAGGGCCAGGAATTTCGAATATGTGCGGGCGGCGCGCGCTTTGGGGGTTACCGACGGGCAGATCATCTTTCGCCATGTGCTGCCGAATGCGATGGTGGCGACGCTGACCTTTCTGCCATTCATCATCACCGGCACGATCGGGGCGCTGGCGACGCTGGATTACCTTGGCTTTGGCCTGCCCGCCAGCGCGCCATCGCTGGGCCAGTTGTCGCGGCAGGCGCAGCAGAACCTGCAGGCGCCATGGCTGGGGTTCACCGCATTCTTCACCTTTGCCATCATGCTGAGCCTTCTGGTCTTTGTCTTTGAAGGGGTGCGCGATGCCTTTGACCCCAGAAAGACGTTCCGATGAGGCGGCCAGGATGAGCGTTCTGGAGGTGAAGGGCCTGTCGGTCCGCTTCCGGCAGGAAGGCCGGGTGATCGACGCGGTCAAGGCGGTATCCTTCAGCGTCGGCAAGGGCGAGACGGTGGCGCTGGTCGGCGAAAGCGGGTCTGGTAAATCGGTGACCGCGCTGTCGACGGTGGGGCTGTTGCCGGACAGTGCCGAGATTTCGGGATCGGTCAGCTATAACGGCACCCAGATGATCGGCGCAACCGAGCGGGCCTTGCGTGGCGTGCGCGGCAACGACATCAGCTTCATCTTTCAGGAGCCGATGACCAGCCTGAACCCGCTGCATACGATCGAACGGCAGATGGCGGAAAGTCTGGCGCTGCATCAGGGGCTGGACGGGGCGGCGGCGCGGGCGAGGGTGATCGAACTGATGGGCAAGGTCGGCATCCGCGATGCGGAAAGCCGGCTGGGGGCCTATCCGCACCAGTTGTCGGGCGGCCAGCGGCAGCGGGTGATGATCGCGATGGCGCTGGCGAACGGGCCGGAGTTGTTGGTGGCGGATGAGCCGACGACAGCGCTGGACGTGACCATTCAGGCGCAGATCCTCGATCTGCTGGCCGGTCTGAAACGGTCTGAGGGGCTGAGCCTGCTGTTCATCACCCACGACCTTGGCATCGTGCGGCGGATCGCCGACCGGGTCTGCGTGATGCAGGGCGGCGAGATCGTGGAGCAGGGGCCGACGGCGGCGATTTTTGCCGATCCGCAGCATCCCTACACCCGCAAACTGCTGGCGGCAGAACAGAAGGGCGGGCCGGACCCGGTGCCCGAGGGCGCGCCAGAGGTGGCACGCACCGACAATCTGCGCATCTGGTTCCCGATCCAGAAGGGACTGCTGCGCCGGACCGTGGGCCATGTGAAGGCGGTGAACGATGCCACGCTGAGCGTACGGGCCGGCGAGACGCTGGGGATCGTGGGCGAAAGCGGGTCGGGAAAGACGACGCTGGCGCTGGCCATTCTGCGGCTGATCCCGTCGACCGGGCCGGTGGTGTTTCTGGGCCAGGATCTGCGTGAACGGTCTGGTGCTGCGATGCGGGCGCTCAGGCGCGAGATGCAGGTGGTGTTTCAGGACCCGTTCGGCAGCCTGTCGCCCCGGATGACGGCGGAACAGATCATTGCCGAAGGTCTGGGCGTGCACGGGCTTGAGCCGGGCCGCAACCGGACCGAGATGGTGGCCGAGATCATGCGCGAGGTGGGGTTGGACCCTGCGGCGATGACCCGCTATCCGCATGAATTTTCCGGCGGCCAGCGCCAGCGCATCGCCATCGCACGGGCGATGATCCTGCGCCCGAAACTGGTGGTGCTGGACGAGCCGACCTCGGCGCTCGACATGACGGTGCAGGTGCAGATCGTGGAGCTGTTGCGCGATCTGCAGCGCAAATGGGGGCTGGCCTACATCTTTATCAGCCACGATCTGCGGGTGATCCGCGCCATGGCGCACAAGGTGATGGTGATGCAGGCCGGCGATGTGGTGGAGGCGGGCGATTGCGCATCTGTGTTTACCAACCCGCAATCCGATTATACCAAGGCTTTGATGGCGGCGGCATTCGGGCCCTGATGTGAAGCTTCTGTTCGTGCACCAGAACTTTCCCGGCCAGTTCCTGCATCTGGCGCCGGAAATGCAGCGGCGCGGCCATGATGTCCGGGTGCTGACCGATCCGAACAACAAGGCGGTCAGCGACGTGCCGCTGATCCGCTACAGCTTTGCGCCGGAAAAGGTCGATCCGGCTGCGACGCGGCTGGGGCGCAACTACACCACGATGAGCGACAGGGGCGTCGCGGTGGCGCGGGCTGCACGGGCGATGCGCGCCAAAGGCTATGTGCCGGACGTGATCTTCGGTCATTCCGGCTGGGGCGAGACGCTGTTTCTGAAAGAGGTCTGGCCCGAGGCGAAGCTGCTGGTCTATGCCGAGTTCTACTATCGCGGGCGGGGTGCGGATGTGGGCTTTGACCCCGAGTTCAGCCCCCCGGATTTCGACAAGGTGATGATCGCCCAAGGCAGGGCCGCGCATCTGGGGCAGGCGATCCTGCATGCCGACCGGGCCATTTCGCCAACGCGGTGGCAGGCCGATACGCATCCGCCGCTGCTGCGCCAGGCGATCGAGGTGGTTTTTGACGGCGTCGATTGCGCCCGGCTGACCCCCAATCCTGCGGCGCGGTTTGCCCTGCCGGATGGCCGGGTTCTGGCCCCGGGGGACGAGGTGCTGACCTTCATCAACCGCAATCTGGAGCCATACCGCGGCTATCACATCTTTATGCGGTCGCTGCCTGCCGTGCTGGCCGCGCGGCCGCTGGCGCAGGTGGTGATCGTCGGCGGCGATGAGGTCAGCTACGGTGCACCGCCCAAGGACGGTGCCAACTGGAAAGCGCGGTTCCTCGACGAAGTGCGCGACAGGCTCGACCTGTCGCGGGTGCATTTCATCGGCCGGGTGCCCTATGACCGGCTGGTCGATCTGATGCATGTGGCCCGCGCACATGCCTATCTGACCTATCCCTTCGTGCTGAGCTGGTCGATGGTCGAGGCGATGGCGGCGGGGGCAATGGTCGTGGGGTCGCGCACCGCCCCGGTAGAAGAGCTGATCGAGGATGGCGTCACCGGGCGGCTGGTCGATTTCCACGATGTTGCGGCGTGGTCTTCGGTGCTGACCGATGTTCTGGCGCGGCCAGAGGCGTGTCTGGCGATGCGCAGCGCCGCGCGGGAGATGGTGCAGGCCCGGTATGACCTGCGGTCGGTCTGCCTGCCCCGGCAGATTGCCTTGCTGTCGGCACTGGACCGCGGCGCGGTGGATCGCGGCCGAGGCGCATCGCCGTGACCGGGGCGGCCTGAGTTGCGGGTCGTGGGGCATGGCGGTAACATGGGCCAGCATCGCGGCAGCGGTCGTCGATGCGGATCCCGATGAAAGGCTTTTGATGCAGGACCTTTCGGCCCACCTCCGCTGCGGTGACTGCCCGATCCGCCACCGCGCCGTCTGTGCGCAGTGCGAGGCGGATGAACTGGCCCGGCTGGAGCAGATCAAGTATTACCGCAGCTATCAGGCCGGGCAGATGATCATCTGGTCTGGCGACCGGATGGAATTCGTAGGCTCGGTCGTGACCGGGATCGCGACGCTGACCCAGACGATGCAGGATGGGCGGCGGCAGATGGTGGGATTGTTGCTGCCGTCGGATTTTGTCGGCAGGCCGGGGCGGGCGACGGCGGCATTCGACGTGACGGCCACGACCGATGTGGTGATGTGCTGTTTTCGCAAGAAGCCGTTCGAAGAGATGTTGGCGGCGACCCCGCATATCGCCCAGCGGTTGCTGCAGATGACGCTGGACGAACTGGATGCGGCACGCGAGTGGATGCTGCTTTTGGGGCGCAAGACGGCGCGGGAGAAGATCGCATCGCTGATCGCGATCATCGCCCGGCGGGAGGCGGTTTTGCAACCGGGGCAGCACCATGCCCAGCTGGCGGTGGACCTGCCGCTGACGCGCGAGGAGATGGCGGATTATCTGGGCCTGACGCTGGAGACGGTCAGCCGCCAGATCTCGGCCCTGAAGAAGGACGGGGTGATCGTGCTG
>JAYSYZ010000039.1:0-2178 GCA_043727195.1 Paracoccaceae bacterium | reverse complement strand
CTGTGCCATGGCCAGCCGGGCGACCGCGCCCGATCCGCCCCCGGGCCGCGCGCTGAGGTTGGGGGGTTCGGCGCGCGCGGGGGCGGCCATGAGGGCGATCAGGCAAAGCGGCAAAAGGCGCATTCGGGGGGAGGGTCCGGTCGGGTGTGAGGCTGCCAATGTCGCACCCGCCACCGGGGATGGAAAGGGGGCGAAGCCGTGGTTTGCGGCGCGACGTGGGGGGTGGTGTGGCCGATGGCGCAGATGCGCCTTGCGCGGGGATCGGGCGCGCTGCTGTCTGGTGCTGGCGGCCCCCGAACCCGGCGGCACAGGCGTGATCCCTTTCGCCGCCACCGCTTTCACGCTAGGACAGATGCAGGCAAGACGGGGCTACCGATGCGCGCGATCCTTGACCGGCTGGTCGGCTTTGACACGGTCAGTTCGAACCCGAACATGGCGCTGATGAGGTATGTGCAGGGCCTGTTGGAAGGCGCGGGGATCGGGGTGCGACTGATCCCCGACGCCACTGGCGGCAAGGCCAACCTTTACGCCACCACGGGCCCTGCGGGTGCGGGGGTGATGTTGTCAGGCCATACCGATGTGGTCCCGGTCGAAGGGCAGGCCTGGACGCATCCGCCATTCGCGCTGACCGAGGCCGGGGGGCGGCTTTACGGGCGCGGCACGGCGGACATGAAGGGATTTGTGGCCTGCGCGGTGGCCGCAATGCTGGCGGCGGCGCGGCGGCCCCTGAAAGTGCCGCTGCATCTGGCGCTGTCGTATGACGAAGAGATCGGCTGTATCGGCGTCCGCTCGCTGATCGACATGCTGGAGGCGGCACCGGTGCGCCCGGCCATGTGCATCGTGGGCGAACCGACGGGAATGCAGGTCGCGACCGGTCACAAGGGCAAGGTCGCCCTGCGCGCCACCTGCACCGGGCGCGAGGGGCATTCCGCGCTGGCGCCGCTGGCGCTGAACGCGCTGCATCTGGCGGCCGATTTCCTGAACGCGGTGCGGGCCTTGCAGGCCGAGGTGGCGGCCACCGGCCTGTCGGACGGCGATTACGATGTGCCCTACACCACGCTGCATGTCGGCAAGATGGCGGGCGGCGTTCAGGTCAATATCGTGCCCGGCCACGCCACCCTGGAGTTCGAGATCCGTTCGCTCGCCGGTGAGGATGTCGCGGGCCTGATCACCCGCCTGCAGCGCGCCGCCGATGCGATCACGGCACCCCTACACGCCGATTTCCCCGAGGCCGCGATCAGGATCGAGCGGCTGTGGGATTACCCCGGGCTTGGCACCCCGGCCGACGCGGCCGTGGTGAACTTCGTCAAGGGCCTGACCGGGGCCAATGGCACGATCAAGGTGGCGTTCGGCACCGAGGGCGGCCTTTTCCACCAGCGCCTCGGCATTCCCACGGTGATCTGCGGGCCGGGATCGATGGCACAGGGGCACAAACCCGACGAATACGTGACGGTGGAACAGCTGGGGCGCTGCGAGGCGATGCTGGCCGCGCTGCTGACGCGGCTGGAAGCCGGTTTTTGACGGGCGGAGGCGCGGAGCGCAGCGACAGGCTTTTGCCGATCCCCTGCAGGATCAGCGGTGGGCTGCTGATGCGACGCCATGCCAGTGTAGCCAAGGATGTGGACAGGGCCGCAGATCGCGGGGCAGGCCGGAAAAGTGGCCGTCGTGTCGGCTGTCCGCCCTTTTCGCGCAAGGCGCGGATCATCCTGCCGGGGCAGACGCCATGGTCACGCGGCAGATCGCCAGACTGCGTCGGGAAGCGGCAAGCGGATCGCGCCGACCCGGAGAGCGGGCGACAACCGACCCCGGCGCGAGGGTGGCCTCTTTCCACCGGGTTCGGTAAGACAACGGTGATGGCGATCACCCTCACCTCTCTGGCCGATCTGGCGACCCTTGGCTTCGATGACATCATCGACGTGCGTGCGCCCGCCGAATATGCCGAGGATCACCTGCCCGGTGCCATCTCGCTTCCCGTGCTGGACGATGCAGAGCGCGCCCGGATCGGCACCGTCTACAAGCAGATCAGCCCTTTCACCGCCCGCAAGATGGGTGCGGCGCTGGTGGCGCGCAACGCAGCGATGCATCTGGAAGGCGCGCTTGCCGACCGCCCGGGTGGCTGGCGGCCACTGGTCTATTGCTGGCGAGGCGGGCAGAGGTCGGGCTCTTTCGCCACCATCC
>JAYSYZ010000038.1:0-5362 GCA_043727195.1 Paracoccaceae bacterium | reverse complement strand
GCCCCCGCTTGGTCAGCAGGTACTGCACCCCCGCGACCGCCGACCACAGCGGCTTGGCATAGCGGTCATAGGTGTGCGGCCCGGTGCATTCGGCAATGACGAACAGGTCCAGATGGTCCTGCAAATCGGACCCCACCCCCGGCTGATCCAGCACCACCGGCACGCCCACCGCGCCCAGATGATCCGCCGGGCCGATCCCCGACAGCATCAGCATCCGGGGTGATCCAATAGCCCCCGATGCCAGCAGCACCTCTGCCCCCGCCCGGATCACCTTTCCCCCCGCCAGTTCCACGCCCACGGCGCGGCCCGCTTCCACCACGATCCGCAGCACTTGCGCCCCAGTCCGCACCGTGAGGTTCGCCCTGCCCCGCGCCATCCCCAGATAGGCGACCGAGGTTGACGACCGCCGCGCATGCTTCTGCGTCAGCTGGTAATAGCCCACGCCGTCCTGCACCTCGCCCGTCATGTCCTTGTTGCGCGGAATGCCCAGTTCTGCGGCGGCGGCAAAATACGCCTCGCAGATCGGCAACGGTGCACGCGGTTGCGACACCCCCAACGGCCCGCCCTTGCCATGCCAGCGGTTATCAAACGTATCGTTATCCTCCGCCTTGCGAAAATACGGCAGCACGTCCTCGTAGGACCAGCCGTCGCAGCCCATCTGCCGCCATTCGTCATAGTCCTGCGCATTGCCGCGCGTGTAGATCTGCGCGTTGATCGACGACCCGCCGCCGATCACCTTCGCCTGAGTATACCGGATCACCATCCCGTTCATGTGGCGCTGCGGCACCGTCTGCCAGCCCCAGCTGCCAATCCCCTTGGTCATCTTCGCAAAACCCGCAGGCAGGTGATAGAACGGATGCCGGTCACGCCCCCCCGCCTCCAGCAGCAGCACGGACACATCCTGGTTCTCCGACAGCCGCGCCGCCAGCACGCAGCCCGCCGACCCGCCACCGATGATGATGAAATCATACCCCATCACAACCGAGCCACCGACAGCCCGCCGTCGACGGGGATCACCGCCCCGGTGGCAAACCGCATCTGTCCGGTGGCAATCGGCACCATCACCTCGCCAATATCGGCCGGCGTGCCCCAGCGCGCCATCGGCACCAGCCCGCCCTCGATCCGAGCGGTGTAGCGATCCCGTACCCCCGCCGTCATCGCCGTATCGATGATGCCGGGGCGCAACTCGAACACCCCCACATCCAGTGGCGCCATCCGCACCGCAAACGCCTGCGCCATCATCGACGCCCCAGCCTTGGAGATGCAGTATTCCGCCCGGTCCGCGCTCACCATTCCGGCAGAAACCGAGGTGACGAAGGTCATGGAGCGGTAGTGCTTCGACGTGCGCCCCACCATCCGCCGCCCCACCTCCTGCGCCAGAAAGAACGCGCCACGCAGGTTGATCGCGATCACCTGATCAAAACTGTCCGCCGTTACGTCGAACAGATCGCCCCGCGCCTTTGCCGGAACCCCGGCGTTGGACACAAACGCCGTCACCGGCCCCGCCACGGCCTCCACCCGGTCCAGCAGCGCACCGACCGAAGCCACCTCCCGCAGATCGTGCTGCAGATAGACCGCCCCCCGCACCCGCGACAACGCCTCACCCACCACCGAAGCATCCTCTGCCACTTCAGCCGCAATCACGATGCGGAACCCCGCCCCAGCCAGTGCCTCGGCAATCCCCATACCGATGCCCTGCTGCCCCCCGGTGATCAGCGCCACGCCGCTCATGCAAATTCCCTTTCCCGGATATGCGCCGCCGTCCGCAACGCCAGCGCCGCAATGGTCAGCGACGGGTTGGCGGCGGCAGAGGTCGGCAGCACCGAGGCATCGACAATGAACAGATTGCCAAGGTCATGACTGCGGCAAAACCCATCTACCACGCTGGCCGCCGGGTCACTCCCCATCCGTGCCGTGCCGCACTGGTGGCTGGGCGTGCGCTTCTCGAACGTCTTGGTCAGCACCAAAGGCCACCCCACCCGGCGCAGCACCGCTTTCAACCGGGCATTCAAAGCCTGATGCGCCGCGAAATTCGACCGCTCCCATTTCAGCACGATCTGCCCATCCCTCAGCATCACCCGGCTGTCGGGCATCGGCAGATCCTCCGACATTGTCATCAGATGCACCGAATGGTCCGCGATCCAGCGCGCCACCGGCAACGGCAGCCCGCTCTCCGCCGCCATGATCTCTCCGGTGATCCGGCCCAGCATCTGCACGTTGCCCAAAGGCTCACCCTTCGGCCCACCGGTCAGATACCAGTCGTTCAGCTGGATGGTCTTTTCATAGACCGACCGGTTGCGCCGGAACGGGCTGACCGCCAGAACCGCCGTGATATTGTGGTTCATGAAGTTGCGCCCGACCTGATCGGACCGGTTCGCAAGCCCGTTTGGATGCGCACCATCCGCCGAAGCCAGCAGCAAGGCCGCCGATTGCACCGCCCCGGCACACAAGCACACCAGTGGCGCAGCGATCCGCTCCGCCTGCCCACCGCGCGCATATTCCACCCCGGTAATCCGCCCACCTCCGGCAATCAGGCGCGTCACCCTCGCCCCGGTCAGCAAGGTCACATTCGGGTGTTTCAGCGCCTCCGCCAGACCCACAGTCTCGGCATCCATCTTGCCACCGCGCGTGTTGGGAAAGCCGTCAAACGTCCCCGCCCCGCCCTTCAGCCACAGCTCGATATCCACCCCCAAGGGCAGCGCGCCGGGATGCAGCCCCTGCGCCGTCAGCCTGCGGCACAATTCCACCATGTCCGGCTCATGCGGCACCGGCGGATAGGCGTAGCGTCCGGAATGGCGCGGCTCCGTCGGGTCTTCGCCCAAGGTTCCCCGCACCTGATACATCACCTCCGCCGCCTGATACTGCGGTTCCAGATCGTCATAGCTGATCGGCCAGCCCGGCGTCGTGCCGGCCATGTGGCGCAGGGGACGGAAATCCTCTGCCCGATAGCGCATCAGCACCGCACCGTAAAACTTGGAATTGCCGCCGGGGTGGTAGTAGTTGTTCGGTGCGAATGAACCGCCATCGGCATCCAGCCACGTCTCATCCGTGCGGAAATGGCCGGTAAATACTGCACGGCCGTCGCGCGCCTCGGGGCAATCCTCCAGCCGCTCGCCCCGCTCCAGAATTACGATCCGCTTGCCCGACGGGGCCAACGCCGCCGCCAGCGTGGCCCCGCCCATCCCCGAACCGATGATGATGACGTCAACTGTCATGCCGTTATCCGCGCCTCGGTAAGCGGATCACACGCCACCGCCTTTTCCATGTCGATCGCAAAATCGAACATGTGTTCCGGTGCCACCGACGCATCCGCCCGCATCCGCGCCACCACATCGCGCCCCGACAGGGTCATCGTGGCAAAGGTATCCGCGCCTGCGGGTTGCGCCAAACTGGCCGCGTGGCGCCATCGGTCCGCAGCCCCCGACACCTCACCCCGTGCCTGCAAAATCGGCTTGCCGCGTTCCAGCGTTTCCCGCGCCGCCGCAATCGTCACCTCGGCCTCAGCCGCACCGCCCCGCGCCAACCGGCTGACCACAGCCCCATGCGCCGGGGAGACCCGCTCGAATGTCGCCCTTCCCTGGCTTGCCGCCCAGGCACCCCCGATCAGATGCCGCCCGATGAACGGCTCCAACGGCAACGCGATCCCACCCGCCACGATCACTTTCAGGTCCGGCATCATTCCCCCCGAAACTCCGGCTTGCGCTTGGCGAGGAACGCCGCCACGCCCTCGGCCCGGTCAGCACTCGCCCCGATCATCCCCGCCCCCAGCGCCTCGATCATCGCCGCACTGTCTTCGCCCACCCCGGCATGGATCATGTATTTCGCCACTTCCACCGCAGGGGGGGACACCTCACCAACCCGTGCCGCCATAACTTCGGCCACGCCGCGCGCATCCTCCGCCACCTCGGCCACGAACCCCAACGCCAGCGCCCGCTCCGCCGGCAACCGCCGCCCGAACAGCGCCATTTCCTTGACCACAGCCTCCGGCAACAACCGCATCAGCCGCTGCGTCCCGGACCATCCGGGGACGATGCCCACACCCGCCTCGGGAAGGGCGAGGCTGGCCCTGGGCACCATCACCCGGATGTCACAAGCCGCCGCAAGCTCCAGCCCGCCACCAAACGCATGGCCCGTCAGCACCGCAATCGTCGGTTTCGCCAGCCGCGCCAGCCGGTCGAAAATCCGGTGCCCGTCGCGTACCCAGTGGCGGGCAAACTCCGCGGGCGGCAGGTCCGCCCATTCCGCAATATCCGCCCCGGTGCAAAACGCCCGGTCCCCCTCCGCGGTCAGCAACACGCACCTGATCTCGGGCCGCCGCTCGATCAGGTCCAGATGCGCCGCCACATCCGCCAGCATCCCCCCGGTCAGCGCGTTCATCTTGGCCGGGTTGTCCAGCCGCACCTCCGCCACCGCACCGCGCAAGATCAGATGCACCGCGCTCATGGCTGCCACCCCATCGGACCCACTCCAAGCAGCGCCAACGGCATCGCCACCGCATCATCGGCCACCGTCACCCGGCCATCCGACGCCGCCACGATATCGCGCGCCGCATCAATCCCCGGCATGACCTCGGTCGCCACCAGCCCCGCCTCGGTCAGCCGGATCACGCAACGCTCGGTGACGTACATCACCTCCTGCCCCGTCGCCCGCGCCCGCGCGCCGGAAAACGTCACATGCTCCACCGCGTCCACAAACTTCGGGAACCGTCCGGGTTTCACCACCCGCAGCCCCTCCGCCTCCAGCGCAATATCCGCCCCCGCCTCGAACCAACCGGAAAAGACGATCTTCTTCGCATGTGCCGTGATGTCCACAAACCCGCCGCAGCCCGCCGTCAGATATGGCTTCTTGCCCAGTTTCGAGACGTTGACGCTGCCCTCCCCGTCCACCTCAAGGAAACTCAGGAAAGACATGTCGAACCCGCCGCCCTGGAAATAGGTGAACTGGTTCGGCGACGGCATGAACGCGTCCGCATTCGACGCGCAGCCAAAGGCAAACCCGGTCAGCGGCATGCCCCCGACCGCACCCTGTTCGATGGCCCAGGTCACCGCCTGCGGATGCCCCTCCTCCAGCAAGACGCGCGGCACCATGGCGGAAATGCCGAACCCAAGGTTCGCCACCATGCCCCCCCGCAACTCCATCGCCGCCCGCCGGGCGATCACCTTCTCCACCCCCGGTTCCGCCAGCTTGAAACTCGCCCAGGGCCGCATCACCTCGCCCGAAATCGCCGGGTCATAGGGTGTTCCCGTGGTCTGCTTCTGCTCAGGGTCGAGCACGATCAGATCGACCAGATGCCCCGGCACCCGCACGTCATGCGGCCGCAAAGACCCGGCCGCCGTCATCCGCTTGACCTGCGCGATCACCA
>JAYSYZ010000037.1:0-2185 GCA_043727195.1 Paracoccaceae bacterium | reverse complement strand
TGCCGCAGCAAAGTGAACCAAGACTTAACGCAGAACCGCATCGCGCAGCCTTGCCAGCCTGCGCCTTGCCATGCGAGATTCAGCCCAATCCAATCAGGAGGCATTTTCGATGCGTTGGTTTCAGAAAGTCGCTGTTGCGGCGGTATTTCTTGGCTTTCCGGGCCTCGCATCGGCGCAAGATCTGATTCCCGAGCGGCGGGTGGTCGTGACGCAGGATCAGGATCTGCCAGGCGGTGACATCGCGTCGGTTTTCGACACCACGCTGGAGGCTTGCGAACGGGCCTGCCTGACCAACGCGCGCTGCACGGCATTTACCTTCAACACCCGCAACGGATCCTGTTTCGTCAAGAACAACCCCGGCGAGGGGGCGTTTTTTCAAGGGGCCTATTCGGCTTTCGTGATCGAGGGCGATGCCGCCATGCGGGCGGCAGCGGCGGACCGGCGGGCGGAACTGGCGTTCCTGCCGGACTGGGATGTTCAGGCCGCCTATGACGTGGCCGTGGGTCTTGGCCGCCAGCACACCACCGGACCCTGGACGGCGCAGGAACATCTGCAGGCCGCCGCCGAGGCCGAACAGCGGGGGGATTGGGTGAACGCGGCGGCCTTTACCGGGGCCGCACTGAACCTGACCGATGACGCGGCGACGTGGGCGGAGTTTGCCCGACGTCAGCTTGAGGCGGGCAAATCATCGGTCAGCAATGCGGGCTTTTATCTTGGCCAGTCGTTTCCGTCTGCGATCAATGCCTATCTGCGGGCGGATAACCCGGCGCTGCGCCATTCGATCCTTGTGGCGATGGGCGACGCGCTGGAACGTAACGGGCGTGGCCGCGACACCGTGCAGGCGCTGCGACTGGCGCAAAGCCTGCAGGAGCGGGCCGATACGGCGGTCTTGCTGGATGATGCGATCGGGAAATATGGTTTCCGCATCGTCGAGAATACGGTGGAAAGCGATCTGGCGCGGCCGCGCCTCTGCGCGACATTTTCGGAGGATCTGGTGCCCTCCGGCGTCGATTACGCCACCTATGTGCAACTGCCCGAGGCCGGGATGGCGGTCGAAAACGGCGGATATCGCCAGCTTTGCGTGACCGGCCTGCAACACGGGTCGCGCTACACCATCACCTTCCGCGAGGGCCTGCCTGCGGCGGATGGCCAGACAATGGCCAAGTCGGTGGAGATCAACCAGTACGTGCGCGACCGGAACCCCGGCGTGCGCTTTCCGGGGCGCGGCTATGTGCTGCCAAAGGCGGCAGAGGCCGCCCTGCCGGTGGAAACGGTGAATACCGACAAGCTGAACCTGACGCTGTTCCGGGTGACCGACCGGAACCTGTTGCGATCCATTCAGGACTACTATTTCGGCTCACCCATGCAGGAATATTCCGAAGGCTATTTCACCGACACGGTGGGCGAGGAAATCTGGAAAGGATCGGCCACGGTCGGGCTGGATGTGAACAAGGACGTCACGACGCGGCTGCCGCTTGACGCGGCGCTGAAAGGGATGCCTGCGGGGATCTATGCGCTGAAAGCGGCGGTGCCGGGAGTTGACCCTTATGTCGTGCCTGCCGGGTGGCAGTGGTTCGTCGTCTCGGACCTTGGGGTCACCACCCTGTC
Source organism: Paracoccaceae bacterium (assembly GCA_043727195.1). Classification (GTDB taxonomy): domain Bacteria; phylum Pseudomonadota; class Alphaproteobacteria; order Rhodobacterales; family Rhodobacteraceae; genus JAUYQR01. Next base: position 577 of record JAYSYZ010000037.1, on the reverse strand, counting down.
GGGGGTGGATGGGCTGCATGTCTTTGTGCGCAGCCTTGGCACGGCGGCGGCAAAGACCGGCGTGACGGTGGAGTTGCTGAACCGCGCCAATACGGTGCTGGGCACGGTCACGACCGATGATCAGGGCTATGCGCGCTTTGATGCGGGGCTGACGCGGGGCACGGGCGGCGCATCGCCTGCGATGGTGGTGGTCAAGCAGGGTGAGGCCGACATCGCCTTTCTGTCGCTGACCGACCCGGAATTCGATCTGTCGGACCGTGGGGTGGAGGGGCGGGAGGCTGCCCCCCCGGTGGATGTGTTCCTGACAACGGATCGGGGGGCCTATCGTGCGGGCGAGACGGTATATGCGACCGCTTTGGCGCGCGACCCGCAGGCAGGGGCAGTGGAAGGCCTGCCGCTGACGGCGGTGCTGAAGCGGCCCGACGGCGTGGAATATTCGCGCCAGCTGGTGGCGGATGGCGGGGCGGGCGGGCATGTCTTTGCGATGCCGGTGGGCGGCAGCGCCCCGCGCGGCGTCTGGCGGCTGGAGGTGCTGGCCGATCTGGAAGCAGCGCCGTTGACCACGAAAACCTTTCTG
>JAYSYZ010000036.1:0-15113 GCA_043727195.1 Paracoccaceae bacterium | reverse complement strand
CCTCACGCGATCAGCTGGATATCGCCCCGTGGACCGCTTTGGTGCCCGGCCTCGCTGTGGCGCTGACAGTGCTGGGCCTTAACATGTTCGGCGACGTGTTGCGCGACATTCTTGATCCGCGATCAAAATGAAAGGTGGGTGAAATTGAAAGACATCGTTTCAGTCGATCATCTGCGCGTCGAATTCGCCACCGACAGCGGCACCGTGGTGGGGGTCGAGGATGTGTCCTTTACCATTGCCCCCGGCGAGACGTTATGCGTGGTCGGTGAAAGCGGCTCGGGCAAATCAGTGACGTCGCTGTCACTCATGCGTCTTGTTGAATTCGGCGGCGGCACCATTACCAAAGGCGCGCTGAACTTCGTCCGCGCTGATGGCTCGGTCCTCGACGTCGCATCTGCGTCAGCGCACGTCATGGGTTCTGTGCGCGGCAACGAAATCGGGATGATCTTTCAAGAGCCGATGACGGCGTTGAACCCGGTCTTCACCATTGAACGCCAACTGACCGACGGGCTTATGCTGCACGAGGGACTAAGTCAGGCGGCCGCCACAGCTCGGGCTATTGAGCTTTTGAAAAGCGTGCGAATCCCAGAACCGGAACGGCGGTTGAGGCAATACCCACATGAACTTTCAGGCGGGATGCGACAACGGGTTGTGATTGCGATGGCCATGGCTTGCGAACCAAAGCTGTTGATCGCGGATGAGCCGACGACAGCTCTCGATGTCACGATTCAGGCTGAAATTCTGGCCCTGATCAACCGTTTGAAACGTGAAAAAGGCATGGCTGTGCTGTTCATCACGCATGATATGGCGGTCGTTGCGCAGATGGCGGACCGTGTGGTGGTGATGTACCGGGGTCGGATCGTGGAAACCGGCACGGTTGAACAGATCTTTGAAAATCCGCAGGAAGACTACACCAAGGCCCTGCTGGCTGCCGTGCCAAAACTTGGTGACATGAAGGGGAAACTTGCGCCGGAACGCATGCGCCTGATCGGGGATGAGGCAGCGCGGGCCGCCGTGGTGCCGCTCAAGCCACGCAATCCAGAGGTGCTGCTGGAGGTTAGGAATTTGACCACCCGCTTCCCGGTCAAAGGTGGCGTCCTGCGCCGCACTGTTGCGCAAGTGCATGCGGTAGAGGATGTCAGCTTTACCCTGAATGTTGGTGAAACCTTGGCTCTCGTTGGTGAATCCGGTTGTGGCAAATCCAGCTGTGGCCGCTCGATCCTGCGTTTGATCGAGCCCACCTCCGGAGAGGTCTGGATCGGAGGTCGCGACATCCGCGCCCTGAAGCATCACGACCTGCGCCGGGCGCGCGAAGATATGCAAATGGTCTTTCAAGACCCTTTTGCAAGTTTGAACCCCTATCGACGGCTCAGGGATCAGGTGGCGGAACCGATACAAAACTTCGGCCTTGCTTCGGGTGCTGACCTCCAGGACCGCGTCGTTCAGCTTTTCGACCGCGTTCATCTGCCGCGTGAATTCATGAATCGCTTCCCCCATGAATTGTCTGGCGGCCAGCGACAGCGGGTGGCGATCGCTCGTGCCTTGGCCGTGAACCCTAAACTGATCGTGGCAGACGAGGCGGTGTCGGCGCTGGATGTCTCAGTTCAGGCGCAAGTTTTGAACCTGATGATGGAGTTGCAAGACGACCTGGGTTTGTCTTATTTGTTCATCAGTCATGACATGGCGGTGGTCGAACGTGTAGCCCATCATGTCGGCGTGATGTATCTGGGACGAATCGTCGAAATCGGCCCGCGAGCGGCGGTATTTGACAACCCGACGCATCCCTATACCCGGTCGCTGTTGTCCGCCGTGCCGATTGCCGACCCGCGCCAACGCCGATTTGCCGATGATTTAAAGTTCAAGCCGATCAGTTCGCCGATATTTCCATTGGGCCACCGGCCCGCGCCATCCACATACACCGAGGTCGCACCGGGGCATCACGTCCTGCAGGCCTGAAAGGAAAACCATGCCGATCAAAAACCGTCTTTCCGAAATGCAGGCTGAAATCACCGCGTGGCGGCGCGACTTGCATGAAAACCCCGAGTTGATGTACGAGGTGCACCGGACCGCCGCGACCGTGGCCGGCAAACTGCGTGAATTCGGCTGCGATGATGTGGTCGAAGGTATCGGTCGCACCGGCGTCGTTGGCGTGATCAGAGGCAAAACCGACACGCGCGGTCATGTGGTGGGCCTGCGCGCTGATATGGACGCCTTACCGATTTTTGAAGCAACCAGCCTGCCATACGCCTCGAAGACCCCCGGCAAGATGCACGCCTGCGGCCATGACGGGCATACTGCCATGCTGCTTGGGGCAGCAAAATACCTTGCGGAGACGCGAAATTTTGATGGCTCGGTCGCTGTCATCTTTCAGCCTGCCGAAGAGGGTGGTGCGGGGGGTGAAGCCATGGTCAAGGATGGCCTGATCCCACGCTTCGGCATCAAGGAAATTTACGGTATGCACAACTCGCCCGGTCTTCCGATCGGGCAATTCTCGATCAAGCCTGGCCCGTTCTACGCGGCAACGGACAATTTCACTATTCATGTCACGGGAAAAGGTGGCCACGCAGCCTACCCGCACCGCGCCGTTGATACCACGCTGATCGCCTGCACGATGGTGACAAGCCTGCAATCCATTGTCTCGCGCAGTGCTGACCCGCTGGAATCGCTCGTTGTCTCGGTCACCTCGTTCAAGACCGAGAGCGAGGCATGGAACGTCATTCCAGAACGGGTGGAATTGCGCGGCACCGTCCGCAGCTTTGACGCCGGTATCCGCAAGATCGCGGAAGAACGTTTCCACGCCATCGTCAACAGCACGGCCGAAGCCTTTGGGGGTTCGGCCCGGATTGAATGGATACCCGGCTATCCGTCGATGGTCAATGCCGACCGAGAAACCGCCTTTGCCGCTGAAGTCGCCGCCAAGATTGCCGGACCGGGCGGCGTCAATACAAACTGCCCCGCGATCATGGGGGGTGAGGATTTTGCCTATATGCTGCAAGTTTGCCCCGGTGCGTACATTCAGGTTGGCAACGGGAACACGGCCGAAGTGCATCATCCCGAATACAATTTCGACGATGAGGCGATCCCTTTTGGCGCGTCTTACTGGGCCGAACTGGTTGAGACACGAATGCCTGCGGCGTGAAAAGACAGAAGATGAACTGGTCAGACTATCTTGACGCGAACCAATCGCGCTTCATCGATGAACTCATCGAGTTTCTCCGCATTCCGTCGGTGTCGGCTTTGCCAGCTCATGTTGGGGATGTCGTCACTGCCGGAAATTGGGTCGTCGACAGGCTTGCTGCTGCAGGTGTGGAAAATGTCCGCATGATGCCGACCGAAGGGCACCCCGTGGTCTATGGCGACTGGCTTCATGCCCCGGGTAAGCCGACCATACTGATTTATGGACACTTCGATGTACAGCCCGCAGAGCCTTTCGATCTGTGGCATTCGCCTCCCTTTGCGCCGGAGATCCGGGACAACAAGGTTTGGGGAAGGGGAGCATCAGACGACAAGGGCGGGATGCTTATTCCCATTCTTGCGGTCGAAGCAATGCTCAACAGCACCGGAGGTTTGCCGGTCAACGTAAAGTTTTTCTTTGAAGGACAAGAGGAAATCGGCTCTCCGCACTTGCAGCCCTTCATCAAAGCCAATGTCGCGCTGCTGAAAGCTGACATGATCTTTTCCGCCGACGGCAGCCAATGGGCTGAAGATCAACCAAACCTTATCACCGGGTTAAAAGGCCTTGTCGCCGCCCAGATTACGGTGACAGGCGCACGGGGCGACCAGCATTCCGGCCAACAGGGCGGCGGTATTGCGAACCCTATTCAAGGGTTGTCACATATCATCGCCTCGATGAAAGGCCTGGACGGAAAGATCAAGGTCGCAGGTTTCTATGACGACGTGATCGACCTGACCGTTGAAGATCGTGCCGCCATCGCCCGTGTGCCCTTTGACCTGGAAAAATACATCACGGATCTGGGTGTTTCCGACATTTTCGGTGAAGAGGGCTATACCACCCGCGAGCGGCTGTGGGCACGGCCCACGTTAGAGATGAACGGCATCTGGGGCGGCTGGCAAGGCAATGGCATCAAAACCGTGCTGCCCGCACAGGCCTTCGCCAAAATCACCTGCCGCCTTGTTGCCAACCAACGCCCCGACATGATTTACGCTGGGCTGAAGGCGCATGTCGAGGCGCATTGCCCCCCAGGTCTGAAAGTAGATGTCGAACGCCTCGCGGGCAGTGCCGATCCTTTTCTGGTACCGCCCGGTCACAATTCCAGTAGTGCCGCCGCCGAGGTTCTAACTGAAGTGTATGGTAAGGCCCCATACCTTACACGCACAGGCGGCTCGATCCCGGTAATGACCATGCTTCTCAAAGAATTAGGTGTCCATGCCACGGTTTTTGCTTTCGGCATGAATGACGAAAATCTGCACGCCCCCAACGAGTTCTTCCGGTTAACTAACTTTCGAACCGGACAGACCGCCTATTGCAAACTGCTCGAACGCTTGGGCTAATCTTCAGATTTTCCTGAGACGACAATCCTTGCCAAAATCCAAATCACGAAGGTGCGAGCGGCATGTTGCAATGGCTAACTTTGGAGTAATGTATTCTACGAACTCTCAGCTCGGGGCATCTGATATATCCAGACGTAATGATGGCCGCGATCGCAATGGCGACGGAACCCGGGATCCATCGTCAGTCGAAAAGCCGGTCCAGCGGCTCCACCTGATGTCCATGGCTGCGCAAAGCGTCGGTTACAGCGCGCGCGGTCATTAAGGCTGTGGGACCATCACCGTGGACGCAAATACTGTGAAACGCCGTCGGCAAGACCTGCCCCTGCCGTGTCACGATCCCGCCTGCATCAACCATGCGCATTACATGGCCAAGGGCCTGCGCGCTGTCGTGAATGACCGCGCCTTCGACGCTGCGCGGGGTCAGTTGACCGTCCGCCTCGTAGGTCCGGTCGGCAAATACCTCAAGCGCGACGCGGAGCCCCGCTTCGCGTCCCGCCTCCGCCAACTCCGACAGGACTGGGGCCAGAAGGATCAGCGACGCATCACAGCGCGCAATCGTCTGCGCAACGACGCGGGCCATCCGCGCGTCGACACAGGCCTGATTGTTCAGGGCACCATGTGGTTTGACATGAGTGATCGGCCAGTCATGGAGCCGCCCCATCGCTGCGATTGCGCCGATCTGGTAAATTAGCAGCGCCTCAAGTTCGGGGTCCGACAGATGCATCGCGCGCCGCCCGAATCCGTGCAGATCGGCATAACCCGGATGCGCCCCAATGCTGACCCCGGCATCGCGGGCCCGGATGATCGTGTCTTGCATCACCATCGGATCTCCGGCGTGCAGTCCGCAGGCGACGTTTGCCGTACCTACGATGCCAAGCAGCGCGGCGTCATTGCCCATGACGAAACTGCCATAGCTTTCGCCAAGGTCCGCATTGACGTTCAATCGCATGATCTCTCCTCCTCACCACCGGGATACAGGTTGCCCGGAAAATGGTCTGGCCGGGACATGTCGACGGCGCCGCTGATCAGACTGGCCGACCGCAGGCGGTCCTCGATCATTCCGGGATCGAAGGACGGTCCGATGCTGGCAATCGCGGCCTGCAGTCGGGCGTCTTCGGATGCCGCTATGGCCTCGGCCTCGGCCACCGAAACCGCCCGGAAACTCAGCGGGTCGCCCGGCACAGACGCGGCCAACCGCGGCAGGTCGCTGCGGATCACGGTGGCGACCTTGGGGTAACCACCCGTGGTCTGCGCATCGGCCAGCAGGATGATCGGCTGCCCGCTGCCCGGAACCTGTATCGCGCCGGGTGCGGCCCCGTCGGACGTAATGTCAGCGGTCTTGCCCGGAACGAAACTTAGTCGCTGTCCGTCCAGCCGCATGCCCATGCGGTCCAGTTGCGGGGTCACGGTGTATGGCGTTCCAAAAAACCGCGCAGCCCCGTTGTCGTCAAGCCATTCGTGCTGCGGCCCCGGCACTACGCGGATCGGCCCGGTCTGGGGCGTCAACGGGGCGATCACGCACAGGTCCGGTTGAGGCACGGCGCGCAGGGCCGGACGCACGCGCAGCACGTCGCCCGCCTGCAGGCTGCGCCCCAGGAACCCTCCAAATCCCGCCGCAAGGCAGGTTGACCGGCTTCCAAGGAATAGCGGCAGATCAAGCCCGCCGCAGATGCCGATCAGCCCGATGGCAAAACGGTCCGGCGGCTGAAGGTGCAACTCATCGCCTTGCGCCAGCGTGGTCGCCGTCCACCCCGAGATGGCCCGGCGCGTGCCATCCGAACGGCACACCGTGCCACACAGCGACCCGCTGATCGCAACGCGCACCGCACCATCGACCGCGACAAGCACCGGAGAAGACAGCGCGACCTCTAGCACCTCGGTGTCCGGCGGATTGTCCAGCAGAGCATTGACCAGCCGTAGCGCACTGCGGTCCAGCACGCCGCCTGCCGGTACGCCCTGGCCGCGGCCCTTGCGGAACCCGGTGTCCTGCACCAGCGTTCGTGCGCCGGGCGATCTGACTTCCAGCACAGGGGCCATGTCAGCTCGCCACCTGAAAGGTCGCCCTGTCGCAGGCGGACGCGAGCAAATCGTGGAATTCTTCCAGCGTAACCGACCTGAACCGCACGCTGTCGCCTGCCGCAATAAGCGCCGGAACATCGCACGCGGTGTCGAACAGCGGCACCGGGCAGCGGCCGATGATATGCCATCCGCCCGGACTGTTCCATGGATAGATCACGCACATCCGGTTCGCGATGGCGACCGACCCGGCGGGAACCCGGGTGCGAGGCTCAATCCGGCGGGGGTGCGCGAGCTCGGTGGGCAGATCGCCGAGAAACGGCAGCCCGGGCAGAAACCCCAACGCATAGACATAGAACGTCGTCTGCTGATGGATCGCGACAATCCGGTTACGGTTCAGAGACAGCGTTTCCGCGAGACTGCCCAGATCAAGACCCATGTCCGGGTCATAGCAGCAGGGCAGCAGCCACGCCCGCCCCGCCGGACGCCCGGCGGGCGTTATGGGTTCAAGAAGCGCCGTCAGCCGGGCAATGAGGTCGGCCTGTGCGATCCGCAGGCAGTCATAATGCACGGTCACCGAACAGAACGCCGCCGCCACTTCCGACACTCCCGCCAGCCCGCCCGATGCCGTGGCCCGTTCGATTGCGTCATGTGCGGCGGCTACTTTGGCCGATGTTTCGGCCCCGACGACACTGGACATTTCAAGCGTCACAGCCGTGTCAGCAAGCGGGCGGATCGCACCGATGCGCATGAAGTACCCCTCTCTAGGTCTGCACCGGCCCTGATCCGACGTCCGGGGACCGTCTTTAGTAGTTGAATGTCGGGACCAGTGGATCGCTTTGGGTGTCCAGGGTGGTCTGCACCGCTCTTTTCACGGCGTTCGACATCATGTCGACACTCATCGACGGCATTTCCACAAAAGGATAGACTTGCTGCGCGACCAACGCCGGATGGGCGGGAACATGGATGAAACCGGCACGGGTTTTCATACCCTTTTCGGCAATCAGATGCAGCACGGTGTACATCATCTGGTTGCACAGATAGGTCGATGGCGAGTTCGATACCTTGGCCGGGATGCCGTTTTCCCGCAGGGCGAGGGCAATCGACTTGACCGGCAGCGATGCCATCTGGGCTGCGGGACCGTGGGCGAATACTGGTTCGCCCCCATGTTGCCGGCCGACGTTGTCGGGGATGGGAAAATCCATGACGTTGGCCGCGATCCGTTCCACCGCGATGACGGCAAGCCCCGGGGCAACGCCCAAGCTGATCCAGATGTGGGGCTTCAATGCCTCCAGACGTTCCGACACGATCTCGGCCAGCTTGTCGGAATCCACGGGTAGCTGAATGGTCGTCAGATCGCCGGGCATGTCGTTGGCGCTACGCAACTGGGCCAAGACGTCGAGCGTGGGGTTTTCGGTGCCATGAGCGAATGGCTCAAACCCAGTGATGACAATTCTAGGGATCTCGGTCATGGCGATACTCCTTGTTTAGAGTTCAGCAGAAAACAGGCGACATCGTGCAGCGGCGACGCGGCGGCCAATGCCGGGCGCGCATCGACACAGCGGGCAAAGCGCGACGGGCACCTAGGTGCAAAGGCGCAGGCGTTTTCCTGCGGCACGCCGACGGCATCCCCCTCGATCAGGCCCAGATTTTCGATCCGCATCCGTCGTGGATCGGGGATCGGGATCGCCTGCAGCAGGGCCTTGGTGTAAGGATGACCCGGCGCACCACAGACCTCGGCCGCCGGACCGATTTCAACGATGCGACCCAGATACATGACGGCAATCCTGTCGCAGATCCGCTTGATCACCCCCAAATCGTGCGAGATGAAGATGTAGGACAGCCCGAATTGCTGCTGCAGGTCCAAGATCAGCTTAAGCACCTGAGCGCGGATCGACACGTCCAGTGCCGACACCGCCTCGTCGAACACGATGATCTCGGGGTTCAGCACCAGTGCGCGGGCGATGGCGATCCTTTGGCACTGGCCCCCGGAAAACTCGTGCGGATACCGGCCCTCGTCGTCAGCGCGCAACCCGACCAATTCCAGCAGACGGCGTGCCTCGATCCGGCGTTCGGTCGCGGTGCCAAGACCCTGTAGCCGCATCGGTTCGGTGATGTTCACCCCAACCGTCATGCGCGGGTTCAGCGACGACAGCGCATCCTGAAACACGATCTGAATCCGCCGTCGCAGGGTGCGTTTGCGGGCAGCAGGCGCGCGGATGAAATCGACCCCGTCGATTTCGACCGTGCCCTGATCCGCGTGCAGCAGGGCAAGGATCAGGCGTGACAGCGTCGATTTCCCGCAACCGCTTTCACCCACCAGCCCCAGCGTTTCGCCCCGCAACAGGGAAAAGCCGACATCCGCCACTGCTTTGACTGACCCTGAGGACGATCCACGCGCGGCAAAGGATTTGGTCAATCTGGCAACATGCATCACGACGTCAGACATTGGCAGCTTCCCCGTTCACCATCAGGCACGCCACGGATTGGCCATCCGCGACGGACCGCAGCACTGGATCGGTAGACAGGCAGACATCCTGCACCAGCGGACAGCGCGGCGCAAAACGGCAACCCTTTGGCGGGTCTTTCAGGTCGGGAGCCATGCCGGTGATCGGTTCTAGCGGTGTCGATCGGTCATCCTCGATCCCCGCCACGCAGGCCAGAAGCGCCTTGGTGTAGGGGTGCCGGGGCGCGTGGAACAGCGTATCGACATAGGCTTCTTCAACGATGCGCCCCGCATACATGACCATCACGGTGTCCGCCATCGCGGCCACGACGCCCAGATCATGGGTGATCAGCAGCATTGAGGCGTGCATCTCTTGTTGCAGGTCATGCAGCAGCCGCAGGATCTTCGCCTGCACCGTCACGTCAAGCGCGGTCGTCGGTTCGTCGGCGATGATGATGGCCGGTGCGCAACTGATGGCAGACGCGATCAGAACGCGCTGCCGCATCCCGCCACTGAAATGATGGGGATAGTCGTGGATGCGCCGCGCCGCATCGGCGACACCGACCCGCGCCAGCAGATCAATCGCCTGCCGTTCAGCCTCGGCGGGGCTGATGTCGCGATGCGCAAGGATGGTTTCGGTGATCTGCCGACCAATGGTCAACGCCGGGTTCAAGGACGTCAGCGGGTCCTGAAACACCATCCCGATCTGCCCGCCGCGCACATCCTCCACCCCGCGTTCGGACATCGTCAGCAGATCGCGCCCGTCCAGCAGGACACGACCGGCGATGATCCGCCCTGGCATCTCGATCAGGCGCATCAGGGACAGGGCTGTTGCGGATTTGCCCGACCCGGATTCGCCCACCAGTGCCATCGTGCGGCCGGGGGTCAGGGTGAAACTGACCCCGTCCACCACGGTCGCGCCATCCCGGTCGCTGCCGAACCGCGTGGTCAGGTTTTCGACGACAAGACTGGGTCCCTGCTCGGCGGTCATCGGCGGATCGTCCGCGGGTCAAGGGCGTCCCGGATGCCATCACCGATGAAATTGAACGCCAGCGACACCACAAGGATCAGGATGCCGGGAAGGACGGTCACATGTGGGGCCTTGCGCAGCACCACGCGGCCTTCGGCGACCATCGCCCCCCAGTCTGCCGTTGGGGGCTGCACGCCCAAGCCCAGAAAGCTGAGCCCCGATCCGACGACGATCATCAGCCCCATCAGCGTCGTGGCGTAGACGACGACCGGGCTGAACACGTTCGGCAGCACATAACGCGTCAGGAGGGTAAACGACGATCCCCCCGCAGCGCGCGCCGCCTCGATGAACGGCATCGGCATCACGCTGTCGGTTGCAGTGCGCGCCAGCCGCGCGAAATAGGGGATGAGCACGACCGTGATCGCGATGACTTCGGTCAGAACACCGGGCCGCATCGCCCCGGCGATGGCAATCGCCAGCAAGACCATCGGAAAGGCAAAGATCACATCTAGGCACCGCATGATCACCTGATCGGCCAGCCCCCGGAAGAACCCCGCTACCATCCCGAGCGCGAGGCCGATCAGGCCCGCCACCACCGTCGGCACCACCCCGACGATCAGAGATACCCGACCGCCATACAGCAACCGCGCCAGCATGTCGCGCCCTTGCTGATCGGTTCCCAGCAGGTGTCCTGCGGTCCCCATCGGTGCGTTGCGGGCCAGATTGTCGGCCTCGTCGGGCGTGTAGGGCGACAGCACGGGGGCCAGCACCACAACGAGAACGACGGCCATCAGAAAGATGGCAGCGGCCAGCGCCCCACGGTCGCGCGCAAACGATTTCAACCGCCATCCGCGCTGCGCAGGCGGCGGCAAAACTGACGGCACATCGGCCGACGGCGCGACGGGGCGGGCAAGCGTGGCCATGGACGGCAGGTCGGGGGGTGTCATGTCTCGCGCAGCCGTGGGTCCAGCATCACGTTGATTGCGTCGACCGCAATATTTGCAAGCACGAACGCAAGGGCAATAAGCAGGGTGGCCGCCTGCAACACCGGCAGGTCGCGGGCGGTGATGGAATCATACAGCAGCGACCCCAGGCCGGGCCAGGCGAAAACCACCTCGGTCAGCAACGCACCGCCTAGCAGATAGCCGAGTTGCAGCCCGGTGATCGTCACGATCGGGGGCAGGGCGTTCAGGATAACATGGCGTTTCAGCAGATCGCCGCGACGCAAGCCCTTGGACCGCGCGACGCGCACATGCGAGCGGCCAAACGCATCCAGGATGCTCGACCGCACGATCCGCGCAATGATCGCCGCCGGACCCAGCGCCGTTGTCACTGCCGGCAGCACAAGGTGGTGCAGCAGGTCGGCCGTGCCGCCATCCCCTGAAAAATCTTCCATTCCGGACACTGGGAACCAGCCAAGGTCGATCGCAAACACCAGAACCAGCACCAGACCCAGCCAGAACGGCGGCGCGCTGCCTGCCATCAGCATCAGCGATGTGCCGATCCGATCGAACAGCGAATTGGCGCGCAGCGCCGTGAAAAAACCAATGCTATACCCCAGCACGATAGCCAGCAGCAAGCTGGCCGCCGTCAAGATCAGGGTGTTGACGAACCGCGGTAGAACGAGGTCCAGAACCGGGATTTGCGTGGCAATCGACGTACCGAAATCGCCCGACACTGTCCGGCCAAGCCACTGGAAATACTGCACCGCCAGCGGTCGATCCAGCCCGAGCGCCTGACGAAGCTCTTCCTTGGCGGCTTCTGTCGCCTGCGGCCCGAGCAATACTGTCGCCGTATCGCCCGGGGCCAACTGGACCAGCAGAAAGATCACGATGGAGACGCCGAAGATCACTGGTAAAACCCCGAGAAGCCTTTTGGCAAGGAACGTTCCCATCGTGCGGTCTTACGTCCGGCTCATTCGATCGAAACGATCGAAACAATCGACAGATCGAACCAGTCTTCCGGCGGGTTGACGAAGCCATTGACGTTCGGGGCCAGCATCATCGGCTGCATGTCATCGACCACCGGCACGAAAGCCGCGTCATCCATGATTATCCGGTTGGCCTGCTGATAAAGCGCCGCTGCTGCCTTAGTGTCGGCCGTGATAATCGCCTCGTCCAGAAGGGCATCGACCTTTTCGTTGCAATAGGCCCCCGAGTTCTGGCCATTCGGAGCGATGGTGTCACAGCGCGCCACGATACCGATCCAGGCGGGTGTCGACATGCCCCACCCGATTTCGTTCATCGCGATGTCAGGAGTCATGCCACCTGCCCATTTGCCAAGGTAAGTCACCCACTCATACTTGCGCAGTTCGAGGTCAATGCCGACCTTGGCCAGATCGCGCTGGATCCAAGTTTCGACGATCTCGCCGGTTCCGTATTGCGGGATTTCGAACACCATCTTCAGACCGTCGGAATAGCCTGCCTCGGCTAACAGTTTCTTGGCACCCTCGGGATCGTAGCTATAGCTTTTGAAATTCGGATCATAGGCGTCCGTTCCGGGCGAGAGCATGCCGTATTCGGCGCGCGCGGTGCCGGCGTAGATTTCCTTGGCGATCCCCTCGCGATCGATCGCCATGTTGATCGCCTGCCGCACCCGGATGTCCTGCAACGGCGGGAAATTGAAGTTCAGATGGATGTAGTTGATGAACGGCACGTTTTCGTTGGTCGTCAGCACAAAGCCTTCGCCGACCAGCCGATCGATTTCATCCCAGGGCGGGGACATCATGTGAATCTCGCCACTTTCCAGAGCGTTCACCCGCGTGGCCGGATCCTGCAGCGGGCGGAAGATGACCTTGTCGAGCAGCGCCTTTGTGCCCCAATAGTCGGGGTTGTTCTCGATCACGGTTTTCACCCCCTGATCGCGTTCGACGAACTTGAACGGCCCGGTGCCCACGGGATGCGCCGCGACCCCGTCGTTGCCAAATTCCTTGACCGATGTCGGGCTGATCATCAACGGCTGCCCATAGCTTTGCAGCCCCTGACGCAACCACTGATAGTTCGGCGCGGTCAGCGTGACCTTCACGGTCATCGGATCGACGACTTCAACGCTTTTGATCCACTTGGTATACGCGATCACGAAGGCCTTGGCCTTGGGATAGAAGTTGGGCGAGCTTTCGTCCCAGAAGCGCTCGAAGTTGAACTTGACCGCCTCGGCATCAAATGGCGTGCCATCGTGAAACTTGACGCCGTCGCGCAGCGAGAAGGTATAGACCAGTCCGTCATCCGAAATGGTCCAGGATTTCGCCAGACCGGGGATCAGTGCCGGGGTCGCGGCCGTGGCATCGGTCAGATCCTCTTTCACCAGGCCCTCGAAGATCTGGTAGGTGATCTGATAGGTGCTCCACCCGCCGGTCGCATGCGGATCAAGGATGTCGGTCTCTGCCGGCATCCCCCAGATCAGCGTCCCAGCCGCCTGCGCCGCACCGATCCCCGCCGCATTGAAACCAACGACGGCCATTGCCAGCGCAAGATATCCCGCAAGTTTGTGTTTTATCATCGCGTCCTCCAAAAACGCCGAAGCGGTATTGGCTTCGGAATGCTGCCTATCATTTTGCGCTCACGACACATGCGCCCACGCAACCCAAATACCACAACCGATCACGCAGACTTCGGACGTCCGAGGCGACGACGCGACTGCCCGTGTCACATAACGATAGCATGACTGGTATGATGAGAGTCTATGGTTTTCATCGACAGGACGTCAACGAATCGTCATCAAATAGTCGCCGACTATTTATTGGGCACTGCCGAGGAACAACACTCGGCGAGTCCGCGCGATGACGGGCTCGTGCAGACGCTTACAGTGATGCGGCGGACCGCGCGGCCTGATCGTAGTGCCCCGAGATGACCCGCATCTGGGTGGCGATTCTCGAAAGTGCCTGGTGATCAAGCCCCATGGTTTCAACCGATCGGACCAGAAGCGCCTCACGAATCTCATGGTAACGCTGGCACACGCTCGCGCCCTGTTCCGTCGTCCCGATCAGCTTTTCCTTGCCTTGCATCCGGCTGGACACCAATTTCAGCCGCGCGAGTTTCTTGATGGCGTAGCTGACCACATGCGTGTCTTCGATGTTGAGGACAAGGCAGATATCGGCCAGACGCTTTGCCTTGCCGCGATGGTGGACGGTATGCAAAACCATGACGTCGACTGGCGACATATCCGAAATTCCCGCAGCCGACATGCAGCGCACGATCCAGCGGTCGAAGGCATGCGAAACCATTATTGCGCTGAATTCGAATTCGGAAAGGGCAGGCATCGCCCCAGCCGCGAGATGGGCCGACGACACGACCGGTCCGCTGAACTCGTTTGCTTTGGCTTCCATCTGCCGATCCTCTTGATGATTTCAAGGTGAGTAGCGAGCGCGTCGATCATTGTCTATGCTCCTATGTAGGACGCACGCAGGCGGCACCGCCTGTTCGTCGTTCGGGCTGAAACCCGATTGCCCAGCCACGGTCATGTCACCGGTCGGTTGCGGGTGATCGCCGCGACCAAGGCCTTTGGCATGGGCATCGACAAGCCCGATATCCGGCTGGTCGTGCATGGCGATATACCGGGGTCGCTGGAGAATTATTTGCAAGAGGCGGGCCGTGCAGGCCGTGACCGCGACCCCGCCAATTGCGTTCTGCCGTTCAGCCCCGAGGATGTGGAGCGGCAGTTCTCGCTTTCGGCGCGCTCGCGACTGGCCCGGCATGAAATCGGTGCGATCCTGAAGGCGCTGCGCCGAACGGAAAAGCACGAATCCGGTGAGGTGGTGGCCACGCTGGGTGAGATCGTGCGCGAGGGAAAGATCAGGAGTTCGAGCGCGACAAGGCCACCGACGGTACCCGCGTGAAAACCGCCGTGGTCTGGCTGGAGGAGGCCACTCTACTGAGCCGTGAGGACAACCGGGCGCAGTTGTTCCCGTCCTCCCTGCGCATCCGTTCGGTCAATCAGGCAGCGGCGATCCTGACCCGCGCGCAGATAACGGGCAAGCGCCGCACCCAGCTGATGGACCTTGTGCGCCATGTGGTGAACGCAGCCTCAGATGCGGGGGTTTCGACCGACGATCTGACCGGAGCCTGCGGGTTGTCCGGCCGGGAATTGCATCGGGCCTTTGCCGATCTTGAGGCGCTGGGGAGTGCCAGCAATGATCCGGCCATCACGGTCTATGTGCATCTGGGGGTCGAG
>JAYSYZ010000035.1:0-15190 GCA_043727195.1 Paracoccaceae bacterium | reverse complement strand
TTCAATGCCGCAACAGCCACCGCCACATCCTCGGGCGTTCCCACCGCGCGGCACTCTATCGCCTTGTCAATCCGGCGAACCATGCCTGACAGCGCCTTGCCCGCGCCAATCTCCCACACTTCCGTCACCCCGGCCCCGGCCAGCCACAGCACCGATTCCCGCCAGCGCACCGATCCGGTGACCTGTTGCACCAGCAACGCCCTGATCAGCCCCGGATCCGTCACCGCGCTGGCCGCAACATTCGCCACCAAAGGCACAACCGGTTGTAAAACCTGCACATTGTCCAAGGCCGCAGCCATCACCGCCGCCGCCGGGGCCATCAGACTGGAATGAAACGGGGCCGACACCGGCAACAGCAACGCCCGCTTTGCCCCCCGGGCCTTGGCAATCTCCACCGCCCGCTCCACCGCCGCCCGATGCCCTGACACCACCACCTGCCCCGGGTCATTGTCATTTGCTGCCTGACAGACCTCGCCCTGCGCCGCCTCGGCCGCCACCGCCACTGCCGCCTCGAAATCAAGGCCCAGCAACGCCGCCATCGCCCCCACGCCGACCGGCACCGCCTCTTGCATGGCCTGGCCCCGGATCCGCAGCAGGCGCGCCGTGTCAGAAAGGCCCAACGCCCCCGCCGCACAAAGCGCGGAATACTCCCCCAGCGAATGCCCCGCCACAAACGAAGCGTGATCCAGCCCGATCCCCTCAACCTCCAGCGCCCGCAACGCGGCGATCGAGGTGGCCATCAACGCCGGTTGCGCGTTGCGGGTCAGCGTCAGCGCGGCAATATCGCCGTCCCAGATCAGCGCCGACAGCTTTTCACCCAGCGCAGCGTCCACCTCATCAAACACTGCCCTCGCGGCAGGATAAGCCTCGGCCAGCGCCCGGCCCATGCCGATGGTCTGCGCCCCCTGGCCCGGAAATACGAATGCGCGGCTCATCTGACGTCCCCTTGCTTTTCCCCGCAATACCCTGCCCTGCCCGGCTTCGCAATCTTTCGCGGCCTGCGGCGGTTGCACCCCCAATGCGCTTGCATCGACCGGAACTGTCTGTATAAGGCCCCATCCTTGCAAGCATTTCACGTCATGGCGCAGCCTCTCGTGGACGGGCCGCTTGCAGGGTCATCGCCCGTCTGGTGAAGCGCGCCCGAAACGGATCGGAGCACGCATGCCGCTTTACGAGCATGTTTTCATCTCGCGTCAGGACCTGTCCAACACGCAAGCCGAAGGCCTCATCGAACATTTCTCCACGGTTCTCGCAGACAACGGCGGCAAAGTCGTTGAAAACGAATACTGGGGCGTCAAGACGATGGCCTACAAGATCAACAAGAACCGCAAGGGCCACTACGCCTTTCTGAAATCGGACGCGCCTGCCGCAGCCGTGCAGGAAATGGAACGCCTGATGCGCCTGCATGACGACGTGATGCGCATTCTGACCATCAAGGTCGACAAGCATGGCGAAGGCCCGTCAGTGCAGATGCAAAAGCGTGACGACCGCGACGGCGACCGGGGTGACCGCGGTGGCTTTGGCGGTGGCGAACGCCGCGAGCGCAGCTTCGGTGACCGTCCGGACCGTGGCGAACGCCCGTCCTTCGGTGGCGAACGCCCGTCGTTCGGCGCACCGCGTCGTTGATCCTTAGCTTGAAGAAAGGTCCATAAACCATGGCGAACAAACCATTTTTCCGCCGCCGCAAGGTTTGCCCATTCTCGGGCGACAATGCGCCGGCGATCGACTACAAAGACACGCGTCTGCTGCAACGCTATATCTCCGAGCGTGGCAAGATCGTGCCGTCCCGTATCACCGCAGTCTCGGCCAAAAAGCAGCGTGAATTGGCGCAAGCCATCAAGCGCGCCCGCTTTCTCGCTCTCCTGCCCTACGCCGTGAAATAAGGAGCGCGTGACATGCAAGTAATCCTTTTGGAACGCGTGGCCAAGCTTGGCCAGATGGGCGAAGTCGTCAACGTCAAGGACGGCTATGCCCGCAACTTCCTTTTGCCGCAGGGCAAGGCGCTCCGCGCCAATGACGGTAACATCAAATCGTTCGACGCCAAGAAAGCCCAGCTTGAGGCGACCAACCTCGAGACCCGCAAAGAGGCTGCTGCAGTTGGTGAAAAACTGGACGGCCAGATGTTTATCATCATCCGCTCCGCCTCGGATGCGGGGGCACTTTATGGCTCAGTCACCACCCGTGACGTTGCCGAGGCCGCAACCGAAGCGGGCTTCACGGTAAACCGTGGGCAGATCGTGCTCGACCGCCCGATCAAGGACCTTGGAATTCACACGGTTTCGGCGGTGCTGCACCCCGAAGTCATCGTGAAGCTGAAACTGAACGTGGCGCGTTCGGCGGAAGAAGCCGAGCTTCAGGCAGCGGGCAAATCCATCCAGGAACTTGCCGCAGAGGCCGAAGCCGCCGCAGAGTTCGAGATTGCAGAACTGTTTGACGAAATGGGCGCGGCCCAGGACGGCGAAGACCTCTGATTTTCGCGTCAGACTGAAATCAGGTCGCGCCGGGGGCACTCCGGCGCGGCCTTTGATGTATCTGTCGTCCGTCCGGCGTTGGCTCCTTGTCAACGGATTGTGAGTTGGCGCGCCTCCCTGCAGCGCCGCAATCTGCAAGGACAGCACCAGGGCGGACCACTTGATCCCAGTCGCGGCGACACCAGTACCGCTGCCCGTCACGCGGCCCGGCGTTCCCCGCCCGCAAACGGGCTCAGCGCCAACCACGCTCGTATTGCGCGCGCGATGTCCGGATCGCCGTCCACCGACAGGCGACCTGCCGCGCTTTCCGTTTCCATGTCAGCCACCCCCATCCAGACCGCAGTCATGCTGCGAAGTGCGCCTGCAATCAGCAGGTCTACTTCAAACCCCGGATCGACCAGACACAGATCGACCGTGCCTTTGTCGACCACCAGCCACCAGCTTTGCCTAGACACCGGCAGCGCGGGATACAGAAACTGTATCGTACAGCGGCGCAGCGGCAGCGGCTTCGGATCCAGGTGTCGGCGGATGTCCCACATCAGCAGCGAAGGGTCCAGATTCTTCAGCGAAAGCTGCGACTCTACCCATTTCTGCCCCCAGAACCCGACGCACATCACAACCGGCCGCAAATCCTCGCCCGCTTCGGTCAGACGATATTCCGTCCCCCGCGACGTCACCGCCGAGGCGATCACCCCGGCAGTCTGCAGTTCTTTCAGCCGCTTCGACAACAGCGACGGTGACATTTTAGGAACGCCGCGCTGCAAGTCGTTGAACCGGGTACTGCCACATAGAAACTCTCGCAAAATCAACAAGGTCCATCGCGAACACAATACCTCGGCCGCCATTGCAACGGGGCAGAACTGCCCATATCCGCCACGTTCCATCTTGCCATTCCCCTCGTTCACAACACCGCAATCCGGCCAGCATGGGCCTTTGCTGTCGCAATGCCAACTACAGTCTGTGTAGTAGACGCAGCGCTGAACCTGTCGCAAGACTGAGGTGTTCCATTCAACAAGGGAGTCTCAACATGCATACGATGTCGCCTGAAGCCCGCGTTTCCACCGATCTCGCCAGCAGCGCCGACCAGATTGCCGCCAGACTCGCCCCCGAATTTGCCGAACGCGCCGCCGGGCATGATGCCAGCGACGCATTCGTAACCGAAAATTTCGCCCGCCTGAAAGAAGCCGGACTCGTCGCCATCGGCGTGCCGAAAGACCTTGGCGGTGGGGGCGCCGCGCTTCCCGAACTTTGCGAGATGCTGCGGATCCTCGGACGGTCCTGCGGATCGACCGCACTCGCCTTTGCCATGCATACCCATCAGGTCGCCATCCCGGCCTGGCGCTGGCAGCATGTCGCGGCAACCCGGCCCGCAGTCGAGCCGTTGTTGCGACGGGTGGCGGATGAACGTTTGTTCCTTCTTTCCAGCGGCGGCGCGGATTGGGTCGGCGGTTCCGGCACTGCGCACAAGGTTGACGGCGGCTACCGTGTGACTGCCCGCAAATCCATCATCTCGGGCGCGCCAACAGGCGACCTGCTCGTCACCGGTGCCGTGGTCGAGGAGGCGGATGGCCCGATGGTCATCCACTTCGCCGCCCCGATGGCCGCGCCAGAGGTCCACATCCGCGACACGTGGCATACGCTTGGCATGCGCGGCACGGGCTCACATGACGTGGACCTAGAGGATTTTTTCGTTCCCGACGCCAAGGTCGCACTGAAACGCAAGGCGGGGGAATGGCACGCAGTGTTCCAGATCATCGCCACCATTGCTTTTCCGCTGATTTACGCCGCTTACCTGGGTGTTGCCGAAGGCGCGCGCGACATCGCCGTCACCATGGCCACCAAACGCACGCCGAATGGCCGGGCCACCCGGCTGGCGGGGCAAATGGACACCGCGCTGCGGTCCGCGCAACTGGCGCATCAGTCGATGCTGATCGCCGCCGGACGCAACCAGCCTTCCGAAGACAGCGTCAATGACGTGATGATCGGTCGCCGCCTGGTCGAGGAGAATGCAATCCGTACCGTAGAACTGGCGATGGAGCTGGCAGGCGGGGCGGGTTTCTACCGCAGCGCAGGCCTGGAACGCCGGTTCCGCGACATTCAGGGGGCCCGCTACCATCCGATGACACGCGAGGCGCAGTACGAATACACCGGTGCCCGCGCGCTGGGGCTGCCGGTAAACCGGATCTACTGACCTCAAACGCAAAAGGGCCGCCATACCGGCGGCCCCCTCAAATCCGAACCGGGCGGATCACATCTCGTCCAGCGCCGCGATTGCCTCCTGCAGCGTTTCCTTCGAGATTTCCTTGTCGGTCACTTTCGCCAGACCGACGATGTGATCAACCACCTTGTCCTCAAAGATCGGCGCGCGCAGTTGCTGCTGCATCTGCGGATTCTTCTGCACAAATTCAAAAAACTGACGCTCCTGCCCAGGATATTGCCGCGCCGCCGCCAGCACGGCCTGCGTCATCTCGGCATCACTCACCGTCACCTCGGCCTTGCGACCGATCTCGGCCAGCAACAGCCCAAGCCGCACCCTGCGTTCGGCAAGCGTCTTGTGCTCGTCCGTGGGATCGATGTCGTCGTGGTTGTGGCCGTGATCCTCGGGATGCTCTTCGTGGTACAGTTGATGCGCGATCTGCCCGGCCTCTGCCGCAACCAGATTTGCGGGCAGGTCGAACTTCACCATGCCGTCCAACTGATCCAGCAGCGCACGTTTCATTACCGAACGGGCTGCGCCCTTGTACTCGGCCTCCAGCCTCTCGCCGATCTGCGCCTTCAGCGCCACCAGATCATCGGCCCCGTATTTCTTGGCCAGTTCATCATCGATGGCAGCGGGCTTCGGCTCCTTCACGGCCTTGACGGTGCAGGCAAACACCGCGGCCTTGCCAGCAAGGTGCTTGGCCCCGTACGCCTCCGGGAAGGTCACGTTGACCGTCACCTCGTCGCCGACCTTGGTGCCGGCCAGTTGCGCCTCAAACCCCGGAATGAACGAGTTTGACCCAAGGACGAGCGGGTAATCCTCCGCTGTCCCGCCCTCGAAGAATTCGCCATCGACCGAACCCTTGAAATCGATCACGATCTGGTCGCCGTCCTTGGCCTTGGCACCCTTCTTGCGGTCGTCAAACGATTGCGCCGTCGCGGCGAGATTGGCCACGGCCTCGTCAATTGCGGCGGCGTCGGCCTTTACCGTCAAACGGTCCAGCGTGATCTTGCCCGTGTCGATTTCCGGGATCGGCGGCAGTGCATCGTAGGTCATCTCGACCACAACGTCCTGCCCCTCTTTCCAGGTCTCGCCGCCAACCATCTTGACGTCGGGCTGCAGCGCCGGGCGGTCGCCGGTCGCATCGAAGTGACCTTTCATTGCGCCGTCGATGGCATCTTGCATCGCATCACCCATCAGGCGCTGTCCGAACTGTTTTTTCAGGATTGCCAGCGGCACCTTTCCCTTGCGAAAGCCCTTGATCTCGACATCGGGTTGCGCTTCAAGCAGCTTTTCCTGAACCTTTGTGTCCAGTTCAGCTGCCGTCACCGTGATGGTGTAGCCGCGCTTCAAGCCGTCTTTCAGGGTCTCGGTGACCTGCATGTTCGGATATCCTTCCTCGATCTCGTTCTGCGCGATTGCGCAATAGCCCGCCCGTGCATGGCCATGCACCCGACGCCAAATTGCGCGCTTTCTAGCAAAGCTTTCCGACCGGCGTAAGAGGAATAAAGCACCGATAGCCTGATGCTGCGGCCCAAAACTGTTTGGTGCGGGTGGAGGGACTTGAACCCCCACGCCTTGCGGCGCCAGAACCTAAATCTGGTGCGTCTGCCAATTTCGCCACACCCGCATCCGCCCTGTCGGGCGCAAACCTTCTAACAAACCGCGCGGTCCGGTGCGAGGGGTTAATTGCTGCGCCATAGTCTCGCCGCAGCACCATCGCGTTTTGACCACAACTGCCGCGAAATCACCGCCTGATGATCGAACACAGGTCACAAAGCGCTGACAAGCAGAAGACTGAGTGCAGCAGATTCGGCGGGACCAGCGCAATGAACAGTCTGATCAGAACCATCAAAGCGCCAGATCCGGGCCAGCTGCGGGCCGCGCAAGGGTTTCTCATCGGCACACATATCCGAACACTTGACGGCAGCCTGCCGGTGGAATTTCTTGGCCCCGGCGACAGGATCGTCACCCGCAACGGCACTGCACGGCTTGTCTCTGTCTCGGCATCCCGCCGCAGGGCCATGCCACTGATCCGGATTACCGCGTCCAGCCTTGGCTATGACCGGCCGGAAGCGGACCTGCTGCTTGCCCCCGGCCAGCGGGTGGTGATCCGCGACTGGCGCGCACGGGTGCTTTACGGCACCGAAATTGCCACCGTGCCCGCCGCCCGCCTTGCCGACGGCGAGTTTGTTCTGGCCGAGTCGCGGGCCGATGCGCGGCTTTTCACCTTGCGGTTTCAAACCGACGAAGTGATTTACGCCGAAGGCCTGGAACTCGCCTGCCTGGCCACCGAAGCGCTCGAAACAACTGCGCACTGACCAGCTGCGAAGCTGCATCCCGTCCGGATCACCGACCCTGATCGGCACGGCAGGCGCCCTCGCCACAACCATTGCGCCACGCAGCAAACGCCTGTGCAAAGTCAGTCGCGGCACCGTCAGACGGGCCGCACTGCATGTAATCTGTCCTGAACAGATCGGGATATGCGGCCGCAACAATCGCCGCGGCCGCGTCACAGGCGGACAGCCCGGCGACATAGATCCGGGCGGGATCGACCAGATGATCTCGCAGGATATCCCGCACAAGGCCGGCAATCAGCGCGGGTTCTCCGCCGGCGCGCCGCTGATCGTCGGCCTTGAAGCGTTTCCAGCATCTGATCGCTTCCGCCGGCGGCGGCTGCGCCGGATAGGCGACAAGAAAGCCATGCCGTTCGGCCAGCCCGTTCATCGCGGGTCCGGCGGCAATGTCGGCTGGCCTCTGGGTGCAGCCTGGCAGCATCACGATCAGCGGACGCCGCGATCTGGGCCGCGTGGTCGGGATGTAAAGCCTGTAATCGCGTTGTCCGTACCGGTTGGCATGGGTCATGGTCACCAACTTCGCGGCAACAGTCTGCCCCGGCGCCACCCCGGCGAAAGGCGCGTCAACGGGCATCGGACCCGCTCCGCAAATCGGCCCGCAGCGGGCAGTGGGCAGGCGCGGTTGCCTGTCTCATGCCAAGGGGAAAGCGATCAGTCATCCGGTACATTCTCAATCGGGGATTTGGAGATCAGTTGATCAGATCGGCATCGGCCATGGCGGAACCCAGGGTGATCACCACATGATATGTGCCGTCCCGCAGCGGGATCGAAACGCCGTCGGGGCCAATCTTCACGGCGGTGCCGTTCAGTTCCGCCGACCGGATGCCGGGGCCTGCACCGGGATTGCGGATCGTGATGCTGTACCGGGCGGCGCCCAGCGCGATGTTCGCGGTCAGTTCAGGCCACGACTTGGGCAGGCACGGGTTCAGGTGCAGCGTATCGCCCGCACGCGTCAGACCCAGCAGCCCTTCGATGCCGGCGCGGTACATCCAGCCGGCCGACCCGGTATACCAGGTCCAGCCGCCACGCCCGGCGTGCGGCGCGGTAGAATAGACATCGGCAGCCACGACATAAGGCTCGACCTTGTAACGCTCTGCCGCCTGCGGGGTCAGTGCGTGGTTGATCGGGTTCAGCATCGCAAACAGCTTGTGGGCGGCGTCGCCGTCGCCAAGCTTTGCCTGCGCCATGATGGCCCACATCGCAGCATGGCTGTACTGTCCGCCGTTTTCACGCAGACCAGGGGGGTAGCCCTTGATGTAGCCGGGGTCCATCGGCGTGCGGTCAAAGGGCGGGGTGAACAGCAAGGCAAGGCCAGGATCAGGGCGGACAAGGTGTTCGGTCATCGACGTCATCGCAATGCGGGCCCGGCTGGGGTCGGCGGCACCCGAAAGGACCGCCCAAGACTGGGCAATACTGTCGATGCGGCATTCGTCCGAGACGGCAGAACCGAGGATCGTGCCATCGTCAAACGTGCCGCGCCGGTACCATGCGCCGTCCCAGCCCTGCGTCTCGATGGCCTGAAGGACCGATTTCGCATGATCGCGCCAGCGCGCGGCGCGGGCAGGATCGCGACTATCGGCCAGCGGGGCCATCATCTCGACTGTCGCGATCAACAGCCAGCCCAGCCAGACGCTGGTGCCCTGACCGCCCTCGCCGACACGGTTCATACCGTCGTTCCAGTCCCCCGTGCCGATCAGCGGCATGCCGTTGTCGCCGGTCAGGGTGATCGCCTGATCCAGACCCCGGGCGCAATGCTCGAACAGGCTCGCGGTGGTGTCCGCGAACTGCGGCAGAAAGAAATCATCATGTGCGCCCGCAGGCACGGGCGGGCCATTCAGGAATGGCACCTGTTCGTCAAGGATGGCCGCATCGCCAGAAACCGCGATGTAACGGGCCACGCCGTAGCCCAGCCAGACCCGGTCATCCGAGATACGGGTGCGCACGCCCTGACCGGAATGGGGCAGCCACCAGTGCTGCACATCGCCCTCGGGGAACTGGCGCGATGCGGCGCGCAAAAGGTGTGCACGTGTCATCTCGGGTCGCGCGAAGGTCAGCGCCATGCCGTCCTGCAACTGGTCGCGAAAACCGTAGGCCCCGCTGGCCTGATAAAATCCAGCCCGCGCCCAGATGCGGCAGGCGAGCGTCTGATACATCAGCCAGCCATTCAGCAGGATGTCCATCGCGCGGTCGGGCGAGGTGATCTGAACGGTGGTCAGCAGATCGGCCCAGTGATGCTTGACCCCGGCAAGCATGGCCTCGGTATCGGCCGCACGCAGCGTTTCGATCAAGGCCGTCGCGGCTGCATCGGAATCGGTCTGTCCCAAGCAGAAGGTCAGTTCCACCGTCTCGCCCGGGCGCAGGGTCAGGCGACGTTGCAGGGCGGCGCAGGGGTCAAGTGCCGGGCCGGTGGCACCGGACAGTGGCATCCGCCGGATGCCCGCCGGGGCCTTCAGTGACCCGCCGGGGCCGATGAACTCGGCCCGGTCGGCAGTCAGGCTGGTGACGCCCGGTCCGAAATCGGCAAAGGCAACGCGGCCCGGAAAGGCGGTGCTGAAGGTGTTCTGCGCCAGGATCGCCCCCGTCACGGGATCGGTGCGGGTGATGACATATGGCGCGGATGCGCCGCGCGCGGTGCCCAGCACCCATTCGGCATAGGCGGTGACCGACAGATTGCGCGGCGTCGTCGTCGCATTGTGCAGGCGCAGGCGGGTAATCTTGACCGGGGCGTCAAGCGGCACGAATTCTACCATCTCGGCGGTGATGCCGTGGTTTTCATGGGCGAAAGTGGAATAACCGAACCCATGCCGCGCCACATAGGTGCCCGGCCCCCGGATCGGCAATGCAGTCGGCGTCCAGATATGGCCGCTGTCCAGATCATGCAGATAAATCGCCTCGCCTGCCGGATCGGCCACCGGGTCGTTCGACCAGGGCGTAATCTGGTTCTCGCGGCTGTTTTCCGACCAGACATGACCACTGCCATCGGCTGACACCTGAAAGCCGAAACTCGGGTTGGCGATGACGTTGATCCAGGGCGCGGGGGTGGTCTGGCCATCTTGCAGGATCGTCACATATTCGCGCCCGTCTTCGGCAAAGCCCCCGGTTCCGTTGAAAAATTCCAGCCTCGGCAGGTCGGCTGCAGGCGGGGCCGTCAGCAGCGGTGCGGGGGGCGCGGCTTCGATCATCAGCGGCTGCGCAAGAAGCGACAGCTGCTGGCCAACGTCGCCTCGGCTGGCCACCAGAATGATCCTGGCCGCCGACATCAGCTGCGCCCGGTTCCCCGGGCTCAAAAGATCGGTGCGCAGGGCATGGATCGTGCCCTTGACCGGCGCGTGGATCCCCATCGCGCGCGGCCGCGACCGGGCGGCGCGCACGGCGCTGTCGACGGCAATCTGCAGATCCTGAACGTACGAGGATGACCGGTCATTCAGAATGACCAGGTCGACCGCAAGCTGACGCATCTCCCAGTATTCATGCGCGCTCAGCACCTGATGCAGCACGGCGATATCTTCGGCGTCGTCGATCTGCAACAGAACGATGGGCAGGTCGCCCGAAATGCCCAGCGCCCAAAGTGCGGATTGCGGCGCGGCGCCGGCGGTGATTTGCGCCGGCGTGGCGCGCAGACGGGGATCGTTGCGTTGTAGCATGCCGCCCAGCGCCTGAAAATCGGCGGCATCGGCGTGGGTTATTCCAAGGTGACGCAACTGCACCTGTGCTTGAGTCCAAGCCAGCGTCGCGGCGCGGGTAAAGGCCGACGGGTCACGGTGGCGGTCGACAAGGTCCAGCAGCGCATCGGGAGAGGCCGCAACCATCGTCCAGAACGTCACGCGGCTGATGCCGCCGGGCGGGATGCTGACGCGGCGGCGGATCGAGAAGACCGGATCAAGGACGGTGCCCGTTGTGCCTGACAGCGGCCCGTCGATCATCGCCGCCGTCGCCACATCCTGGCCACGCCCGATAAACTTTGCCCGGTCGGTCTCAATTTGAATCGGCGCCGACTCCTCGCCTTCCACCACCGCAATATGGGCGGCCCAAACCTCGGGGTCGTGGGGTGACCGCCGGCGGCGGGTGGCGATGATCACGCCAAGCTCGGCCAGGTAATCCGTCACCACGAACATCTTGGAAAACGCCGGATGCGCCTGATCCGACGATGGCGGCGCCAGGACAAGTTCGGCATAGGAAGTGACGTCGATTTCGCGCGCCCGGCGGCCACTGTTGGTAAAGGTGACGCGCCGGGCTTCGGCATCGTCTTCCGCCGATACGACGATCTCGGTGGTCGTGGTCAGTTTTTGCGCCTGATGCGTGAATGCAGCATTATGTTCGCAAAAGACGGCGCGGTGTCTGCCGGGCGCGGCGCGGGTAGGCTGGACACCGGCCGACCAGACTTCTCCTGTCGCGGTGTCGCGCAGGAAGATGAATGAACCCAGTGCCGCCTGCGTCGCATCCGCGCGCCACCGCGTGATCGCCATGTCGCGCCAACGGCTGAAGCCTTCGCCGGTGGGGGTCAACATCACCCCGTAATTGCCGTTAGACAGCAGGTGGGCCGTCGGTACCTCTTTCGCCGGGTCAGTGAACGTCCGCACTGCCGGTGCATCGCTGTGTTCAACCGCAGCGACAAGCACTTCGGTCGCGCGGGGCGGCGCACTGGCAACATCGCGGGGGATACGTTCCTGCAGCAGCAGCTCGACCCCTTGAATCATCGGCTCTGCATGAAACCGGACGCGCAGGCCGCCATTCTGCAAGGTGTTGGCAATCGCGGTGATCGTCATGCCCTGATGGTGCGCCATGAAACTGCGCACGATGGCGTGGGCTTCCTCAGGGCGGAGGCGTGTCGAGGTAAAATCGACGGCCTCGTAAAACCCGTAGCGGCCTTCGGCACCCAGTGCTGCAAGGTCGGCATAGTTCTGCGCCGCAGCCGCCGGATCGATCATCGCCGCCAGGCCCGTGGCATAGGGCGCGATCACCCGGTTTTCGCTCAGCCCGCGTTTAAGGCCAAGCCCCGGCACACCAAAATTGGAATACTGGTATGTCATCTCCAGATCGCGGGCGTTATAAGAGGATTCCGATATCCCCCACGGAATGCCAAGGCCTGCGGCATAGGCTTTCTGCCGGGCAACGATCAACCGGGTGGTTTGTTCCAGCACCGATCCCGCCGGAGCCCGCATCACCAGCGATGGCATGAGGTATTCGAACATGCTGCCCGACCAGGATATCAGCGCCGACCCGGCACCGATGGGCGTGGCCGGGCGTCCCAGCCGGAACCAGTGCCGGGTTTCCACGTCGCCTTTGGCGATGGCGAACAGGCTCGCTAACCGCGCCTCTGACGCCAAGAGGTCATAGCAGTTGGTATCAAGCCGGTTGGTGGCCACGGAAAAACCGATGGAAAGCAACTTCTTGTCCGGCTCCAGCAGAAAGCTGAAGTCCATCTCCATCGCGATCCTGCGCGACAGCGCCTCGACGTCGGCCAGCAGGTCAGGGTCGGCGGGCTGCGTCTGATCGGCAATGTGATCGGCAAGCGTCATCTGGATCGCGGCTGTCCAGAACGCGGTATCCGATGCGGCCCCCCCCATGGCTTCGGCCAGACCCATCGCGCGTGCCACCGTATCGCCAAGCGTTGCAAGGGGCGTGGCCGGGTCCTTGGCACCACGCGCGATGTCATCCAGTTCCCGGGCCAGACCGGGAATGTCCGTTCCCTCGCGCATCGCAAGGCGCGCCAGCGCAACGGTATCGCCCAGCGCCTGGCGCACCGCCACGTCGGCTTGCGACGGTCTGATGGCCCAATCTCGGCAAGCCTGCGCCACCGCGATCAGATGGCCCGCTAGATTGCCGCTGTCCACTGACGAAACGTAGGCAGGGTCAAGCACGCGCAGATCCCGGGTATCATGCCAGTTGTGCAGGTGCCCGCGGTACCGCGGCATGCGCTCGATGGTCTGCAACGTATCCTTCATCCGCTGCAAGGCCGCGCGCTGGCCGATCCAGCCAATGTCATGCGCCGCGACGGTGGACAGCAGGTAAAGCCCGATGTTGGTAGGCGAGGTGCGGGTCGCGATGGCGGGTTTCGGGATTTCCTGAAAATTGTCGGGCGGCAGAAAATTTTCCTGCGCCGTCACGAAGGTTTCGAAATAGCGCCAGGTGCGACGGGCGATCAGCCGCAACTGGCGGGCCTGCGCGTGCGACAGGTCGGCAGTCGGTTTGCGCAGCCGTGGCAAGCTGATCGCCCGCGCAATGGCCGGGGCGCCAAGCCATGCAATCCCGAAGACAAGCACCAGTGGCCGGGCGGCTGGGTTGATCAGCCATGCGGCACCACATGCGGAAAGTGCCAACACTACGCCGGGCAACATGCGCAGATACTGGCCAATCACGGTCGGTCGCGCGCCGCTGCCCGCCTGCGCGGCCGTCATCCATTCCAGAAGGTGCCGCCGCGTTACCGCCAACCGCCAGGCGGTTCGCACGATCGCATCCAGCATTGTGGCGGCAGTGTCGGCCAGAAAGATCAGGCTGACGCCAATCTGGCCAAGCGCAGTCAGCGTATCGGCCCCCAGCGCGGCAAAGTGGCTGCGCAAAGTCACCCCGGAGCGCGCGGGAATCAGCCCGAACGGCAGCGACAGCACACGCGGCAGCGCAAGCATGACCACGACCAGAACCGTCCATAACAGCGCGGTCGGGAACGGCAGCATCCAGCCTGCGAACAAGGCTACAAGCGCCATCGGTGCCAGCAGTGACCGGCGCAGATTGTCGATCATCTTCCAGCGCCCAACCGGTGGAATTCCACCACGGTCAGCGCGTTTGTTGCCGAAGATCCACGGCAACAATTGCCAGTCGCCCCGGGCCCAACGGTGCTGGCGGCGGATGTCGACGTCGTAACGGGCCGGAAAATCTTCGACGACTTCGATATCTGACGCCAATGCGGCGCGGGCAAACATGCCTTCGAAAAGGTCATGGCTCAGCATCGTGTTTTCCGCCACGCGCCCGGCTTGCGCCGCTTCGAACGCATCGACGTCATAAATGCCCTTGCCGGTAAAGGAACCTTCGCCGAACAGATCCTGATATACGTCCGAAATCGCCGCCGCATAGGGCTCGATCCCGCCGGGGCTGGAGAACAAGCGCTGGTAGGTTGATCCGTCCTGCCCGCCGGGCAAGGTCGGACTGACCCGGGGTTGCAGAATGCCGTAACCACCGGTAACGCGCTGACTGGCGGGGTCAAACCGGGCGCGGTTCAGCGGATGGGCGATCTTGCCGACCATCTGCGCCACCGTGCCGCGCAAAAGCCGGGTGTCGGCGTCCAGCGTGATGACATAGCGGATGTCTTGGGGCAGCGGGCTGCTGATCACGGCAAAACTGGTGTCCACCGCACCGCGCAAAAGCCGGTTCAGTTCAGCCAGTTTGCCGCGCTTGCGTTCCCACCCCATCCAGACGCCCTCTGCGGCATTCCACAAACGGCGGCGGTGGAGGAAGAAGAAACGGTCCCCGTCCTCGGAAGGATACTGCGCATTCAGCCGCGCGATTGCCGCCGTGGCGGTGGCCACCAGGCCGGTATCCGCCATTTCTTCCTCAGTCGCGGCATCAGCCAAGTCTGACAGCAGCGCGTAATGCACCGACCCGCCAGTACTGGACAAGTGATGCACCTCCAGCCGTTCAAGCTGCACCGCGATATCCTCGGCGTCATGCAGCAGTACCGGCACGGCGACCAGCGTGCGCAACTCCGGCGGGATCCCTTTCGCCAGATCAAGCCCCAGCAAGGGCCTTGGCGGTACCGTCCGGGTGACGATGGTGTTGACTATTGCGATGGCAAGATCTGCCGCAACCCCCACGCCGATCAGCCCCAGGATGACCAGACCGGCCGGCCCCGTGCCCGCCGTTCCCATCAATAAAAGGGCCAGCGAGATGATCGCCAGCGCCACAACTGCAATCGCCGCCAGATACCCTTTAAGCCCGCCGCGCCCGATCTTGCGCAACAGGGCCATCCGCACGGGCGGGCGGAAGTCGATCATCGCTTCCAACGTGCTGCGCCCTGCGCCGATCAGCCAATAGCCGGGATCGCGGGTATCGTCGCCCTCCCCTTCGGCGGCAAGCGCCAGACAGGCATCGGTCACCGCGCTTTCGCTCAGGTCCGATCCGCGCGCAAGGATCTCGATCTCGGTCCGGTAGCGGTTCCGGCTG
Source organism: Paracoccaceae bacterium (assembly GCA_043727195.1). Taxonomy (GTDB): domain Bacteria; phylum Pseudomonadota; class Alphaproteobacteria; order Rhodobacterales; family Rhodobacteraceae; genus JAUYQR01. Next base: position 5 of record JAYSYZ010000035.1, on the reverse strand, counting down.
GCAAA
>JAYSYZ010000034.1:0-5435 GCA_043727195.1 Paracoccaceae bacterium | reverse complement strand
GATTTCGTAAAATTCTGGAACTCCGTCCTTGAGCCGAAATTTACAAAATACCGACACATCCTACAAGGTGGACTGTCTCGACACTCCGCTGCGGTGTTACCGAACTTGCCAATAAAAAAAGGGATGTCAGTGCTGGATGTCGGCTGCGGCTGGGGAGACATGTCGCTGCAAGTGGCTGAAGTTGTCGGACCGGAGGGGCGCGTCGTTGGCATCGATTGCGTCGAAGCCTTTCTACAAGAAGCGAGGAAGGACGCTGCCGCAAAAGGGCTTTCAAATGTCCAGTTCTCGCGTGGTGATGCCGAGGTTGCTTTGCCGGAGAATGAGTTCGACTATGTCATTGCGCGCTTTGGCACGATGTTCTTCACCAACCCGGTGGCTGCCTTGCGACGGATGCGCAAGGCGCTGAAGCCGGGAGGGCAGGTCACCCATATCGTCTGGCGTCGGCGCGAGGACAATCCGGCCTGGCAGGAAGCAAAAGATATCACACTCCGGCATCTTCCACCGCCGGGCGAAGACGCCGACACCTGCGGGCCTGGTCCGTTCTCGATGGGCAATCAAGAGACGACGAGCCTGATGATGAAGAGCGCCGGTTTCGAGGACGTTACTTTCACCCGTGTGGACGAAAAGATCATGGTCGGTACGACCCCGGAAGAATGTATCGCATTTGCATTGGCCATCGGTCCTGGGGGCGAGGTTTTCCGCGAGGCCGGTGCGGCACTTGCCGAGGCCAAGCGTCCAGAGATCGAAAGCGAAATGCGGACCTTTTTTGAGAATCAGGAACGGGACGGGCAAGGCATCTGGGCACCCACATCCTCGTGGGTGATATCCGCGCGCAATCCAGGTTGATCGGGTCGAGTTGTTCTGCGCCTCTCGGAATGTTCACGCAAAACGCCGGGGGCTTGTATTCGGCTGCAGGGTATACCCCCGAATGAACGCGCCGCGACGTTAACCGCGCAGTCGCGCCAGCGTCTGGCTGTGCAATGCGGGCGGCAGGGCAACAACGCCATTGGCCCTGGCGGACCCGGTGTTGAAGGATAGTTCCGCGCCGGTCTGGTCGGTGACCGTGACCCCGGCGCGGGTGGCGATCAGGCTGCCGGCGGCAATATCCCATTCCCAGGTGTCGCGCAGCGTCAGCATTCCATCGTGCCTGCCTTCGGCGGCGAGGCACAGGCGATAGGCGATCGAGGCGCGAAAGCTGCGGTGAATATCCGGGACCCCGCCCGGCCAGCATTCCGGCACCAGACTGGCCTTGGTGGTCAGGATATCCGCGCCGGTCAGTGCGGCCCGGCTGCTGGCAGCAATGGGCTGGCCATCCTTCAGCGACGGGGCGAGCCGCGAGGCGGTATAAAGCCGGTCAAGCGCTGGAAGAAAGACCACAGCGGCGGTGACCCTGCCCCCGGTCGCGACAGCGAGCGAGTGGGAGAACGTTTCTTCGCCCGCGATGAAGGCGCGGGTGCCGTCGATCGGGTCGATGATGAAGACGCTTTCGCAGGTCAGGCGCGCGGGATCGTCCGGCGTTTCTTCGGACAGCCAGCCGTAATCCGGCCGGGCGGCCGACAGTGTGGTTTTCAGCATGTCATTGACTGCGATGTCCGCTTCGGACACCGGGCCATGGTCGCCGCCCTTGTCCCAGACCTGAGGATCGCGTTTCCAGTAGCGCAGGGCAATCCGCCCTGCGGTTCGGGCAGCGTCGGTCAAGAGGGCTAGATCACCCGCCGGCAACGGTCATGCCATCAATCAGCAGCGACGGCACGCGGATCGACAAGTGCGGTCGGGCGTCATTTGCAGGGATCACTCGCAACAGCATGTCGCGCAGATTGCCCGCAATGGTGAATTCATGCACCGGGTAGGCGATCCGGCCACCTTCGACCCAGAACCCCGATGCGCCACGCGAGTAATCGCCGGTGGTCGGATTGATCGTCGACCCGATCATCGAGGTGATCAGCAGGCCGCTGCCCATGTCGGCGATCAGGTCATCCCGGCTGCGGGGCCCTTGGGACAGGTCGATGTTGGTGGTGGACGGCGATGGCGGCGCGTTGGTGCCCCGGAAGGCATTGCCGGTGGACGGCATGTCAAGCTTGCGGCCGGTTGCAAGATCCAGCACCCAGCCGGTCAGGACGCCATCCGCCACGATGGCGCGGCGGGTGGTCGGCAGCCCCTCCATGTCAAAGGGCCGCGAGGAGGCAATGCGCGGGCGATGCGGATCCTCGATCAGGGACAGGTCATCGGGCAGCACTTTGTGGTCCAAAAGGTCGCGCGCCCAGGATGAGCCGCGCGCAATCGCCGCGCCATTGATCGCCGACAACAGGTGACCGATCAGCGAAGATGCGACACGTTCGTCATAGAGCACGGGATAGGTGCCGGTCTTGGGCTGGACCGCGCCGGTGCGCTGCAGGGCGCGGGCGGCGGCAAGCTCACCGATATCGGTGGCACCGGGCAGATCGGTCGAATAGACGCGGCTTTCGCCAGCGTAGTCGCGTTCCATCGCGGTGCCGGTGCCGGTAAAGGCCACCGCCGACAATGAGCGCGAGGTGCGTGCAAACCCACCGTTGAACCCATTGCTGGCGGCGATCTGAAACTGGCGGCGGCTGTAGCCGGAGCTTGCCTCGACCTGGGTGATGCCCTGACGGGACAGAGCGGCGGCTTCGACGGCGCGGGCGGCAAATTCAAGATCGGCAGCGCCGGGTTCGTCGGCGGAATCGCAAAGATCAAGGGTCGCAAGATCCCAGCCGGTGGCGAGTTGGCCTGCTTCGGCCAGACCTGCGGTCGGGTCTTCAGGGGCCTCATTCGCCATGGCGGTCGCGCGTTCGGCCAGCGCCCGGATGGTGGAGGGTGAAATGTCGGAGGCGGACACACAGGCCTGCCGCCGCCCGATCAGGACGCGCAGGCCGATTTCCACGCCTTCGGACCGTTCGGCCTGTTCAAGCGCGCCCTTGCGGATGTCGATGGACAGCGAAGTGCCGGAAACGGCCATCGCATCGGCCGCACCGGCCCCCGCGTTCCGTGCCGCGTCCAGCAAAGCGGCACAGAGATCGGCAAGAAGTGGCGTCATCGGGGCATCCTTCTGAATTGCGGCAGAGGTAGTCCGCCGACCCACCCAGTGCAAGGCAGGTTTGCCCCGCTGCGCCGATTTCGGGGCGATGAAGTCAGGGGATCGCATCACTGGCGCGGAAACCGGGATCGGCCTTTGCCGCGTCTTGCGGTCGCCGCGGGGGGATGGCAAGCGCGGTCCAGTCCCTGATCAGATCAGGACCGGACCGCAACAGCCGCGGTCAGCGCAGTTGCTGGCCGTTGGCGAAAAAGCCCTTGTCCTTGAATTCCAGCACCGAGGTCAGTTCATCCGGAGCAGCGCCGGGTTTGGCGAACATGCCCAGCATCATGCGAGCCCCCATCGCCTGATCTTCGGGAAGCAGCCCCATGGCGATCAGGTTGTCGATCAGCGTGTTCACCCCCTTGATGGTGACGTTGATGGTGCCGGTCGGCGCGGGGACACCCTGGAAGGTGACCAGATCGGTATTGTCGAAGGTCAGCGCGCCAACGCCGGAAACCTCGGCCCCGGCGGCTTTGACCAGAAGCTGGGCAAGGTCGAGCGAGGTCAACTCTCCCGGAGGTTCGACGCCGTCCATCTGGGCTGCGGGATCCATGATGTCCTGCTTCCAGAAGCCGGTGCCCTTGGCATCAAGGATGACGGTGGCGGGTTCGCGCGACAGGGTGCCGCCGGGATCGACCATGCCCCAGACCTCGTCCGAGATGGTGAAGTCAACCAGCTTGGTCAGGATGGCGAAATCCTGCGGCACGTCGGATTTCGACACCGGCATCAGGATATTGAACGCCGCTTCGGCGTAACTGACCACGACTTGCGGAAACGGAATCTCGGCCCCCGAGACGGTGAAGGTGGCCCCGGTCATCGAGGTGCCGTAGTTCACCCGGGTCTTGTCCATGGCCAGAACCAACCCGCCACCCGTGGCGCTGCCCATCACCTTGGTCGGGCCGGCGGCATCGGTGACGTCAAAATCCATCGTCAGTGCGCCGAAGGTGACGTCGGCGTCGGTGGTAAAGCCCTGATTCAGGGCGAGCGCCATGTTCGCCATGACCTCTGCCCCAAGGAAGTTGCCCTTCGACGCGCCGGCCAGATCAGCCAGCGTCACCTTGGCCTTGACCGCAGCACCGGTTTCGTCGACGCCGGAAATATCGATGGCAAGCGATTCGGCGGCAAAGCTCGACTCCAGCGCCGTCTTGTCACCATCGCGCGAGACAAGGTATTTCGCGGTGCTGCCGGTCATGGTGAATGCGGCGATCAGATCCTGTGCCGCCGGCGGATCGTTCACGATTTCATCAACCTTCACCGTGACGGTCGGCGCGGTGAAATCATAGCTGGTTTCGGTGGCGCTGCCCCCGGCGATGATGCTGATACCCGGCTGGCTGACGATCAGTGTCAGCTTTTCCGGACCCTCTCCTTCGGGAAAGGTCATGGTCATCGGATAGCTTTCCGCCATCGTCACCTCGACCGTGCCATCGCCGCGATCCTTGAAGTTCAGCGTGTCGAGATTGGCCGCAAAACTGCCGCCGAGTTCATCGTTGAACGTGACGGCAAGGCCCTTCACCTCGAGCGTGTCGCCATTGCGGGTGGCGCTGGCGACGGTCAGTTCCTGCCCGGCGCCGGTGGAGAAGGCTTGCCAGCTTTCCCAGACCTCTTCCGGGGTTACCTGCGCCTGTGCGCCCGTGCAAAGCACGATCAGGGCGAGGGCGGTGCTTGTTGAAAGCTTGCAGTTCATCTGGGCTATGCCTTTCGAGGATAATTGCTGCGGCATCCTTCATCCGCACCCCTTGGGCGTCAAGGCTTTCCGCGCGGGCGAGGTGACTGTAAACGGCTTTGTCATGCGGATGAGGCAAAAGGAGGGCGCGGGGTGATCGAGGTTGAGACGGCGGGCAGGCTGCGCCTTGTGCGGCTTGGGCGGCAGGAGAAGGCGAATGCGCTGACAGCGGCGATGCTGGAGATGTTGCGCGATGCGGTCGACCGTGCCGTGGCCGATGATATCGCTGTGCTGGTGCTGACCGGGGCGGGGCGGGTGTTTTCCGCCGGGGCCGATCTGGCGGAAATGGAGGCGGGGCTTGCGACCAGCCCGCTGTGGGAACAGCTGTCGGCGGCGCTGGCGGGGTTTCCCGGCCTGACCATCGCGGCGCTGAACGGCACGCTGGCGGGGGGTGCGATGGGGATGGCAATGGCCTGCGACATCAGGATTGCGGTCCCGGAGGCGGAGTTCTTTTACCCGGTGATGCGGCTGGGCTATCTGCCGCAACCGTCTGACCCGGGGCGGCTGATCCGGCTGGTCGGCCCTTCGCGGGCGCGGATGATCCTGCTGGGCGGCCAGCGGATCGGGGCCGGTGAGGCCTTGACCTGGGGTCTTATTGACCGGATCGTCGCACCGGATGCC
>JAYSYZ010000033.1:0-5439 GCA_043727195.1 Paracoccaceae bacterium | reverse complement strand
GGTGTTTTCGAACGATTGTTCGGATGGCACCGACCGGATGCTGGACCGGTTGGCCGGGCTTGGCTGGCTGACCCATGTCCGAAATGACGGCCCGCATGAAAAAGGCCCGCAATGGGCCGCGCTGCAGCAGGCCGGGCAGCACCCGCTGGTGCGCGAGGCTGACTGGATCCTGGTGTTTGACATCGACGAATTCGTCAACATCCATGTCGGGGACCGCAGCCTAGCGGCGCTTTTTGCCGCCCTGCCAGAGGCGACGGCGATCCCGCTGACCTGGCGGCTGTTCGGCAATGCCGGAGTGGTGGAGTTCAGCGACATGCCGGTGCCACAGGTCTTTACCCATGCCGCGCCTGCCGTGCTGCACTGGCCGTGGCGCGCGGCACTTTTCAAGACGCTTTTCCGCAATGATGGCAGCTATGCCAAGCTGGGTGTGCACCGTCCGCGCAGCCCGCTGCAGAACCGGCTTGCGGGCCAGCGCTGGTTCGATGGATCGGGACGCACGCTGGACCCGGCGTTTCACACCAGCCGGGTCTTTTCCGACTTCGGGCGCGACAACTATGGCCTAGTGCAGCTTAATCACTATGCATTGGGCGCGATGCAAAGCTATCTGCTGAAATGCGACCGTGGGCGGGCCAATCGCGATGCTGCGGCCGTCAACATGGACTATTGGGTAGAGCGCAACTTCAATCAGGAAGAAGACACGTCGATCCTGCAATTGGACAGCCATGCCCTGCGGCGGGACCTGGCCGCCGACCGCATCCTTGGCCCGCTGCACAACGCTGCGGTGGCGTGGCGCCATGCCCGGTTCGCGCAGCTGATGACCGCGGAAACATGGCGCGCCCTGTTCGGCAGGCTGCTGATGACACCTGGAACACGGTCGCTGAGCCAAAGCGAATCTGCCTTGATCTGGCGGCACGGCAAGACGGCATCATCAACCGAAAGTTGAAGATTAACACGCAGCTTCATGCCTGGCTTGCGTGCCGCCCGACATCCGCAACAATGGCGTTTGGTTGTTCCCGGACAGCGCGCGTTCAGGGCCATTCGCATCTTGTGGCAAAGGCCATTCCGCGTAAAAACAATTATACAACTGATTGCAAGTAAAGTGAAAGCCCGGTGACAATGACGGATGAGGGCATGCCTTGCAAGGCGGCTTCGGAGAATTGGCAAAGCGCCATGATGGCGATCGCTGATACCGACGGAGATTTCCTGCCGCTGGGTGAAAGGCATTGGGCCTTCTTTGCCGAAGATCGACCAATTCTATTGGTAACTTTTGAAGATGCCGCAGCGATCCGCGACCATGACGACAATCTTCCGGAGCATTACGCGCTGGCCAAGGCACGGGGCTGGTCGCTGCTGACAATCATCGCCGATGGTGAGACGTGGTGGCGCGATCCGGCGGTGTTTCGCTATTTCGACCGGCTTGCCGATGACGGATTTCTGGAAGATTTCGACCGGGTGCTGTTTTACGGTGCCGGTCCCGCCGGGTACGCGGCGGCGGCCTATTCGGTTACCGCGCCCGCGGCGGAACTGGTGCTTGTGGCACCGCGCGCGACACTTGATCCGGCGCGCACCGGGTGGGACGACCGCCACCGCATCGCCCGGAGGCTGAATTTCAACAGCCGTTACGGCTATGCCCCCGACATGACCGAGGGGGCGTCACATGTCTGGCTGATCCACGATCCGATGCACCGCCCGGACGCGATGCATGCCGCCCTTTTTCAGCGCCCTTGGGTAACGCCCCTGCTGGCGCGTTACACGGGTGAGGGGACCGAGGATACGTTGGTCGAAATGCGGGTTCGTGACCGCCTTCTGGAGGCCGCGATGGACGGCAAGTTGTCGCCGCAGTATTTTGCCTGGCTCTGGCGCGGGCGGCGATCAAACGCCAGTTATCTACGGGCGATTCTGAGCACGGCACGACTGAGCGGCCACCCCAAGCGGGAGGTCATGATCTGCCGGTCGGTCACCGCGCGGCTGAACGCCCCGCGGTTTGCGCGCCGTCTTGCCGAATTGACCGGCGAGTAGGATCAGTAGGCGATCAGGTCGCGCAGTTCCTGTGTCCGGTTCAGGGTCAGTTCCCGCAGGCAGCCAAACACCAGCAACGGTTCGGCCGAGCCGCCGCGCATCATGAAACCGGCCGCCGTGCAATTGGCATCGCGGTAGCTGATCCAGGCCCGCTGCGCGTCGCGCAGGGCGTCTTCCGCACCGCTGAGATCGTCGGGCAGATCGGCGTCGATTTGCTGCATCGCGGCCATCACGTCTTGGTAGGTGGTGTTCAAGTCCTGATCCGCCTCTTGCCAATCCTCTTCGGCGCAGATGTTCATGTCCGATTGGCTTATGGCATCGGCGCAATCGACCTCCTGTGCTGCGAGGGGGGAGGCGAATGGCCAGACGAGTGGCCAGACAAGCAGGGCAAGGTGCAACAGGCGGGAAGGTTTGGTCATCAGATCTCCATCGTCCGGCGTTTGATGTCTGTATTGTGGTGAGGCGCGCCGCGATCCAAGGGTGGGCTTTGCCTCGCGGCGTCAGCAATAGCCGATGATGGCGCACGGAAGCTACTGGTCTTGCGGTCGGGTTTGCGCTACCCGAGGGGGCATGCAAGAGATCACGATCCGCCGCCCCGACGACTGGCATCTGCATTTGCGCGATGGCACCATGCTGCAGGCGGTGCTGCCCGAATCTGCCCGCCATTTTGCCCGCGCCGTGGTGATGCCGAACCTTGTCCCGCCGGTGGTGACGGCGGCCGAGGCCCGCGCCTATCGTGCCCGGATCCTTAGGGCTTTGCCGGATGGCGCGGCCTTCCAGCCGCTGATGACGCTGTACCTGACGGAAGACACCGACCCTGACGATGTCGCCGCTGCTGCCGCGTCGGGCCTTGTCACGGCGGTAAAGCTGTATCCCGCGGGGGCTACCACCAACTCGCACGCCGGGGTCAGCAATCTGGCGAGGGTCATGCCGGTGCTGGAGAGAATGGCCGAAATCGGCTTGCCGTTGTGCGTGCATGGCGAGGTGACCGATCCCGAGGTTGACATCTTTGACCGCGAGGCCGTGTTCATCGACAGCGTGCTTGATCCGCTGCGCCGCCGTCTGCCCGGTCTGCGCGTGGTGATGGAGCATGTCACGACCGAGGAAGGCGTGGCCTATGCCGCCGAGGCCGGGCCTGACCTTGCCGCCACGATCACCACGCATCACCTGATCCTCAACCGCAATCACATCCTCGCGGGCGGCATCCGGCCGCATTACTATTGCCTGCCGGTGGCGAAACGCGAAAAGCACCGGCTGGCGCTGCGCCGTGCCGCGACCGGCGGCAGCACACGCTTCATGCTGGGCACCGATTCGGCACCGCATGTCGACGCGCTGAAGGAACAGTCCTGCGGCTGCGCGGGCTGCTTTACCGCGACGAACACGATGCCGCTGCTGGCGCATGTCTTTGAAGAAGAGGGCGCGCTTCCCAAGCTTGAGGCGTTCGCTTCGCTGCATGGCCCCGCATTCTACCGCCTGCCGGTGAACGAGGCGCGCCTGACCCTGGTTCGCCGCGATCACCCGAATGTCTTTCCGGACAAGATCCGGTCGGAAGCGGGCCCTGTCACCGTGTTCAACCCCGGCTTTCCTGTGCACTGGCACGTGGCCGTCTGACCCGAGTATCGCGCATGATCCCAGCCGCCTTCCCCCCGAAAGACGAAATCGCCCGCCTAACTGCCCGCGCCCTGCTTGAAATCAAGGCGGTGCATTTCAACGCCGATACACCTTTCACGCTGGCCTCGGGCCTGCCTTCGCCGACCTATATCGACTGTCGCAAGCTGATCAGCTATCCGCGCATCCGCTCGGTGCTGATGGATTTCCTGACCGTGACCGTGATGCGCGACGCAGGATTCGAGGCGTTTGACAACATTGCGGGCGGCGAGACTGCGGGTATCCCCTTTGCCGCACTGGTGGCCGAACGGATGGCCCTGCCGATGACCTATGTGCGCAAGAAACCCAAGGGTTACGGCCGCAATGCCCGCATCGAGGGGGCGATGAGCGAAGGCCAGCGCGTGTTGCTGGTGGAAGACCTGACCACCGACGGCGGATCGAAGCTGAGTTTTGTCGATGCGATCCGGGAAACCGGGGCCACTTGCGGCCACACGGCGGTAATCTTCTATTACGGCATCTTTCCGGAAACCTCCCGGCGGCTTGCCGACCATGGCATCGCGCTGCATCACCTGTGCACCTGGTGGGATGTGCTGGCAGAGGCCCGTGTGCAGGGCAGTTTTGATGCCGCGACGCTGGCTGAGGTCGAGGCCTTTCTGACCGGACCGCGCGCCTGGCAAGAGGCACGGAAAACTGCCTGAGCCTGTGGGCAGGTGGGAAATACCGGGGGGCGACGCTGTGGGGCCTTTGTGGATAAACCCGCTGCCGAATCGCCTTTCTTGCGGAGAAGTTCGCGATCACCGCCAGATGTGGTAGGCTTACCCCTCGATACCAGGCAAAAAACGACTCGGCACCGCCTTATCCCCTGACTTGTCCAGATGGCAGGACGTCTGCGCATCGGGCAGAGAAGGCCGCGAAGCAGGAGGCAGAGATGACCGAGATAACGGCGCTGAGACCAATGGTTCCCGCAGTGGCGCCCGCAGCAGATATCGACGTTCTGCCGCACAACATCGAAGCCGAGCAGCAGCTTCTCGGCGCGATATTGACCAATAATGACACTTATGACCGGGTGTCATCGGTGATCAAAGCCGATCATTTCTTTGACCCGGTGCATCGGCGCATCTTTGAAATTGCCGCCGCGCGCATTCAGAAGAACGCCCTCGCCTCGCCGGTGACGATCAAGGCGTTTCTGGAGGATGATGCCGGGCTGAAGGAACTTGGCGGGCCATCCTATCTGGTGCGCCTGGCGGGGGCCGCAATCTCGGCCTATGCCGCGCGGGATTATGCGCAGATGATCTATGATCTTTCGGTCAGGCGAGAACTGATCCAGCTTGGCCGGGACATCGCGGCGCAGGCGGCAAAGGTCGAAATCGATTCCGAGCCGAAAGACCAGATCATCGAAGCCGAACAGCGGCTTTACCAGTTGGGCGAACAGGGTGTCACGGAACGCGGGTTTCAAAGCTTTCTCAAGGCGGTAACCGACGCCGTCAACATGGCAAACGCTGCCTATCAGCGTGATGGCGGCATGGCTGGCACTGCCACCGGCCTGATCGACCTGGACAAGAAGCTGGGCGGGCTGCACCCGTCTGACCTGCTTATCCTGGCCGGGCGTCCGTCGATGGGCAAAACCTCGCTTGCCACCAATATTGCGTTCAACATCGCCAAGGCACATCGCCGGGGCCGCCTGCCGGATGGCAGCGACGGCGCGGTCGAAGGCGGGGTCGTCGGCTTTTTCAGTCTTGAGATGTCGGCAGAACAACTTGCCGCGCGGATCCTGTCCGAGGCGTCGGAAGTACCCTCGGAACAGATCCGCCG
>JAYSYZ010000032.1:0-5439 GCA_043727195.1 Paracoccaceae bacterium | reverse complement strand
CCGCCCGCCATTGCACCCCATAGCTGGGATGGTGTAGTCTTCTGACACCTAAATGTTGACCCCACCCAAAAGGCGCAAAGCATCGTGGCGGATACCCCGGAAGATACCGAAAACAAAGACGAAATTCCGGAACAGCCGGTGCCGCACGGCCCGCAGATCGATATTGCTGCGGAAATGAAGACGGCATACCTCGATTACGCGATGAGCGTGATCGTCAGCCGCGCCATTCCCGACCTGCGCGACGGGCTGAAACCGGTGCACCGCCGCATCCTTTACGCGATGAACGAGGTCGGCAACACGCCCGACAAACCCTACCGGAAATCCTCGCGTCCGGTGGCCGATACGATGGGCAAATACCATCCGCATGGCGATAGTGCGATCTATGATGCGCTGGTCCGGATGGCGCAGCCCTTCTCCATGTCGCTGGTATTGCTCGATGGTCAGGGCAACTTCGGCTCGATGGACGGCGATCCGGCGGCGGCGTTCCGCTACACCGAAGTGCGGATGGGCAAGCCTGCCACCTTTCTGCTGGCCGACATCGACAAGGAGACCGTCGATTTTCAGGACAACTATGACGGAAAGGACCGCGAACCCACGGTCCTTCCCGCGCGCTATCCCAACATGCTGGTCAACGGCGCCGAAGGCATCGCCGTCGGCATGGCCACCCGCATCCCGCCGCATAACCTGGGCGAGGTGATCGACGGCACCCTTGCGCTGATCGAAAACGCGGATCTCTCGACCGAAGCGCTGATGGAGTACATCCCCGCCCCCGATTTCCCGACCGGAGCGCTGATCCTTGGCCGTTCCGGCGCGCGCAAAGCCTATCTAGAAGGGCGCGGCAGCGTCATCATCCGCGCCAAGACCCGGATCGAAGAGGTTCGCAAGGACCGCTACGCCATCATCATCGACGAGGTGCCCTATCAGGTCAACAAGGCCCGGATGATCGAAATCATCGCCGAGATGGTGCGCGAGAAAAAGATCGAAGGCATCTCCAACGTCGCCGACGAATCCGACCGGATCGGCGTGCGCGTGGTGATCGAATTAAAGCGTGACGCGACAGCAGACGTGGTGCTGAACCAGTTGTTCCGCTTCACGCCCATGCAGGTCAGTTTCGGCTGCAACATGCTGGCCTTGAACGGCGGTCGCCCAGAACAACTGTCCTTGCGCGATTTTCTGACCCATTTCATTAGCTTCCGCGAAGAAGTTGTGGCAAAGCGCACCGCCTTTGAACTGCGCCGCGCCCGCGAACGCAGCCATATCCTCTGCGGTCTGGCCGTCGCCGTCTCCAACGTCGACGAGGTGGTCGCCACCATCCGCTCCTCCGCCGATCCGGCCGAAGCGCGCGACCGCCTGATGACCCGCCGCTGGCCCGCGGGCGAGATCATTCCCTTCCTCAAACTTATCGACGACCCGTCGCATCCGGTGAATGACGACGGCACCTATAACCTGTCCGAAGTGCAGGCCCGCGCCATACTCGAATTGCGTCTGCAGCGCCTGACCGCCCTCGGCGTCAAGGAAATCACCGACGAGCTGGAAGAGCTGGCCGCCAAGATCAAGGATTACCTCGAAATCCTCGGCTCGCGAGAGCGGATCATGGCGATCATTTCGGCAGAACTGCGCGAGGTGAAGGCCCTCTTCGCCGTCCCCCGCCGGACCGAGATCGTCGACTGGGCCGGCGACATGGAAGACGAAGATCTGATCGAACGCGAAGACATGGTCGTCACCATCACCTCCGGCGGCTATATCAAGCGCACGCCTCTGGCCGAATTCCGCAGCCAGAATCGTGGTGGCAAGGGACTCGCATCGATGTCGACCAAGCAGGATGATGTGGTCACCACCCTGTTTGTCGCCAACACCCACACCAACCTTCTGTTCTTCACCACCGACGGCATCGTCTACAAACTGAAAACCTGGCGCCTGCCCCTCGCCGGACGTCAGGCCAAGGGCAAGGCGATCATCAACATCCTGCCGATCGACCAGGGCGTTTCCATCGCCGCGCTGATGCCCGTGGACGTCCCCGAGGCGGAGTGGGACAGCCTGCAGATCGTCTTTGCGACCAGTGACGGCGACGTGCGGCAGAACGACCTCAGCGATTTCACCAACGTCAAGCGCAATGGCAAGATCGCGATGAACCTGCCCGAAGGCGTCAGCCTGGTGAACGCCGCCATCGCCGATGAAAACGACGACGTGATGCTGGTCACCGCGCTTGGCCGCGCCATCCGCTTTTCCACCACCGACATCCGCGTGTTCAAATCTCGCGGCTCCACCGGCGTGCGCGGCATCCGTCTGGCCAAGGGCGACAGCGTCGTCTCCATGGCCATCATCCGCCACTTCGAGGCCGACCCGGCCGAGCGTGCGGCCTATCTCAAGCAGCGCCGCCTGATGGCAGGCGTGGTCGAAGACGAGGCTGATGACGAAGAAGAAGCCGTCCCCACCGGCCAGCTTTCCCCCGAACGCTACGCCGAAATGTCGGCCGCCGAAGACCTGATCCTGACCATCACCGCCTCGGGCACCGGCAAGCTCTCGTCCAGCCACGACTACCCCCTGCGCGGCCGTGGCGGCATGGGCGTCAAGGCGATGGACGGTGCGATGCGCGGCGGGCCTCTGGTCGCTTCCTTCCCCGTCACCGCATCCGATCAGATCATGCTTGCCACCTCCACCGGCCAGTCGATCCGCGTGCCGGTGGATCAGATCAGCTTCCGTTCCCGCTCGGCGGGCGGGGTCAAGGTGTTCAACACCGGCGGGGATGAGCGGGTGGTATCGGTCGCCCGCGTCGCCGAACAGGCTGATGACGAGGCTTGAAATCCGCCTCGCCGCCCTCGCGGCGGCGGGGGAAACCGTCACCTACGGCGCACTGGCGCGTGACCTTGGCTGGCGGATCGGCGCCCTCACCACCGCACTTGAGGCGTTGATGGAAGACGACGCCCGTCGCAACCAGCCATTCCGCGCCGCCCTTTGCATGCAGCGGCTGTCTGCCGAAGGCCTGCCCGCACCCGGTTTCTTCGCGAAAGCCGCCGCACTTGGCCGCTGCATCACCGACCCGGCCACTTTCGTGACCGATGAACGGGCAGCACTCCGCCGTGACCGATCTGTGCGCTGACGCACATCATCTCCCCATTCTATAACCTATCTTGCCGGTTCGCACTGCGCTAAGCGTTCCTCACCGCCGAATAGCGGCACACACCAACCAGACCGGAACATCACATGACCGCAATCACCCCCTATGCCCCCCTCGTCGCCCGCATCCTGATCGGCATCCTCTTCATCGTTGCTGGCGCAGGCAAACTTGCCGACGTCGCCGGATTTACCGGATACCTCACTTCGGGCGGGCTGCCCGCCTTTCTGGCCTGGCCAACGATCCTGTTCGAAATCATCCTCGGCCTGGCCCTCATCACCGGCTTCCAGACCCGCATCTTCGCACTTCTTGGCGCGGGGTTCTGCCTGTTGGCGGCGGTGGTTTATCACCTCGTGCCGGCAGACCAGATGCAGATGACCATGTTTCTCAAGAACTTCGCCATCGCGGGCGGGCTGATGATGTTCGTGGCACATGGCCCCGGACGCTACGCCGTCGACAAGGCCTGATGGTCGCACCACCTTTCCCTGACGCGTAAAACCCCCTAAACCGCCACCATGATCGAACCTCTTCACATCATCGGTGGCGGCATGGCGGGGTCCGAGGCCGCTTGGCAGGCGGCACAGGCCGGCGTGCCCGTCGTCATCCACGAAATGCGCCCCGCAGTTGGTACTTTTGCCCACCGCACCGGGCATTTCGCCGAAATGGTCTGCTCCAACTCCTTTCGGTCGGACGATGACGAACGCAATGCCGTCGGCCTGCTGCACTGGGAAATGCGCGCCGCCGGTGGCCTGATCATGGAAATGGCCGCTGCGCACCGGCTGCCGGCGGGCGGTGCCCTGGCGGTTGACCGCGATCCCTTTGCCGAAGCAGTAACCGCGCGGCTGAAATCACATCCGCTGATTTCCTCGTCTTATGAGGAAGTTACCGATCTTCCCTCATCTGGTCACTGGATCATCGCCACCGGCCCGCTCACCTCCGCCGCGCTCGCCGAAAGCATCCGCGCCGCAACGGGCGCCGAGGCGTTGGCCTTCTTCGACGCCATCGCCCCCATCGTCTACGCCGATACCGTCGACATGTCCGTCGCCTGGATGCAAAGCCGCTACGACAAGGGCGAAACGGCCGAGGAACAGGTCGCCTACATGAACTGCCCGATGACCAAAGCCGAATATGATGCTTTCATCGACGCGCTTCTGGCAGCCGACAAGACAGAATTCCACGAAGGCGAAACCGCTGGTTATTTTGACGGCTGCCTGCCTATCGAGGTGATGGCCGAACGTGGCCGCGAAACTCTGCGGTTCGGCCCGATGAAGCCGGTCGGCCTGACCAACCCACACAATCCGATGAAACCCTACGCCGTCGTGCAGTTGCGCCGCGACAACAAGCTTGGCACTCTTTACAATATCGTGGGATTTCAGACCAAGATGAAATACGGCGCGCAAACAACTGTTTTTAAGATGATTCCCGGGCTTAAGGATGCCAGCTTTGCCCGGCTTGGCGGCATTCACCGCAACACGTTCATCAACTCGCCCACCCTGCTGGACGATCAGATGCGGCTCATATCCCGGCCGAACATCCGCTTTGCGGGCCAGATCACCGGTGTCGAAGGCTATGTCGAAAGTGCCGCGATGGGTTTGCTGGCAGGCCGGATGGCTGCCGCCGAAATCAAAGGCGAAACCCTGCCGCCGCCGCCGCCTGAAACCGCAATGGGGGCCCTGATCACCCATATCACCGGCGGGGCCGAGGCAATGACCTTCCAGCCGATGAATGTCAACTTCGGCCTGTTCCCTCCCATCGACGCGCGCGGTGGCCGCAAGGGGCGCAAGGACCGCTACAAGGCCTATACCGACCGCGCCAAAGAGGCGTTCACCGCGTGGCTTT
Source organism: Paracoccaceae bacterium (assembly GCA_043727195.1). Lineage (GTDB taxonomy): Bacteria > Pseudomonadota > Alphaproteobacteria > Rhodobacterales > Rhodobacteraceae > JAUYQR01. The sequence continues at coordinate 485 of JAYSYZ010000032.1, read as the reverse complement.
CGTAACCCGCTTCGCCCCTTCGCCCACCGGCCCGCTGCATCTGGGCCATGCATATTCCGCCTTGCTGGCGCATGATATGGCGCGGGCCAATGACGGGGCCTTCCTGCTTCGCATCGAAGATATCGACCGCGACAGAAGCCGCGCTGTCTGGGAAGACCAGCTGATCGACGACCTTGGCTGGCTTGGCGTCGTGTGGGACCGCGAGCCTGTGCGGCAATCCCGGCGAATGCCGGCATACCAGAAGGCACTCGACGAACTTTGGCAGAACGACCTGCTCTATCCCTGTACCTGCAGCCGCCGCGACATCGAGCTTGCTCTTGGTGCTCCTCAGGAAGGCGTCACCCCCGGTCCCGACGGCCCGGTCTATCCCGGTACCTGTCTCAGGCTGCAACGCAGCGGGCTGCCACGCTCGATGACAGCCCGGCCCATCGACACGCATTTGCGGCTTCAGATGACCATGGCGGTGTCTTCGTGCGATCACTCCG
>JAYSYZ010000031.1:0-5473 GCA_043727195.1 Paracoccaceae bacterium | reverse complement strand
GTCGTCGATCCGGCTGACCAGCAGCTTGTCGATGCGGCGACCGTCAAGATCGATCACCTCGAACCGCCAGCCGGCGGCATCGACCTGTTCGCCAAGCTCGGGCATGGAGCCAAGCTGATGCAGCACCAGCCCCGCGACCGTGTCGTATTCCCCGGCGAGGTCGCGCGGCAGGCCCAGCCGGTCGCAGAATTCATCCGCCGGCATCCAGCCCGCCACCAGCAGGCTGCCATCTTCACGCGTTACAATCGCCGGCTCGTCGGCATCCGCCGCCGCCACCGCGCCGGTGATCGCCTCCAGCACGTCGCCGGTGGTGATGATGCCTTCGAAATGGCCGTATTCGTCATAGACCAGCGCCATGTGATGCGCCGCACCCTGCAGCACCTGCAACACATCCAGCGCCTCGGCCTTGTCCGAAACGACCGGCACCTCGTGCAGCAACGCGCGGACATCGACCGGCTCGCGCCGGGATACCGCCTGAAAGGCATCGGCCAAAAGAACGATCCCCACCACATCGCCCTCGGCATCGACCACCGGCATTCGCGGCATCGCAATGGCGCGGATCGCTGCCACCGCCTCGGCCGGGGTTGCGCCCAGGGGCAGCATCTGTACTTCGTGGCGCGGCGTCATCAGCGCGCGGGCGTTGCGGTCGCTCAACCGCATCACGCCTGTCATCATCGCGCGCTCCTCATCCTCCAGCACGCCGCCTTCATGGGCTTCGCTCAGGATCAGATGCACCTCTTCCTCGGTCACCCGCGACGATCCCGCGCCGTGCTGACCCAGCAGCCACAGGATCGCACGACCCGACCGGTCCAGCAGCCAGACCAGCGGCGCGCCGACCTTTGACAGGATCAGCATCGCCGGGGCCATGCGGATCGCCACCGCCTCGGGATTGCGCAGGGCCAGCTGTTTCGGGACCAGTTCGCCGATGATCAGCGACACATAGGTGATCGCAACCACAACACCACCCACCCCCAATGTGTCGGCCCAGTCGGCCGGGACCCCCGTCGTGACCAACCACCGTTCAAGCCGGACCCCCAAGGTCGCGCCCGAAAGCGCACCCGACAACACCCCCACCATGGTGATGCCGATCTGCACTGTCGACAGGAACCGCCCCGGATCCTCGCCAAGCTTCAGCGCCGCAGCAGCACCGAGGCTTTTGCCGGCCAGCGGTTTCAATCGCGCCGGGCGCGCCGACACGATGGCAAGCTCTGACATCGCCAGCACGCCATTCACCACTATCAGCGCCAGAACAATCAGGATTTCAGTAATCATGCCCCAGATCTAAAGCATGTCCGCCACTGATGGAAGCACCGGACATGCGCCAGTCCCTTGTTTGTCGCCCGACGATCGCAACAATCGGTGCCCGTATGGTTGGGACGGGCTGCCGCGTCGGCAGCCCGTGCGACGTCAGGATCACTGGTCCAGACGCACCCCCTCGCGCGCCGCCAGATCGCAGAAGAACTGCCAGGCCACCCGACCCGACCGCGCGCCCCGCGTGGCCTGCCATTCGATGGCTTCGGCGCGAAGCCGGTCTTCGGGTACCGCCACCCCGTGGGCCGCACAATAGCCGCCGATCATCGCCAGATATTCGTCCTGGCTGCAGGGATGAAATCCCAGCCACAACCCGAACCGGTCAGACAGCGACACCTTTTCCTCCACCGCCTCGGACGGGCTGATCGCGGTGGAGCGTTCGTTTTCGATCATGTCGCGCGGCATCAGGTGGCGACGATTGGAGGTGGCATAAAACAGCACATTTTCAGGCCGCCCCTCGATACCGCCATCCAGCACCGCCTTCAGGCTTTTGTAATGCTGATCATCATGGCTGAAGCTCAGGTCATCGCAGAACAGGATGAACCGGTGCGGCGCGCCGCGCAGATGCGTCAGCAAGCGCTGGACAGAGGGCAGGTCTTCGCGGCTGAGTTCCACGATCTTCAGTGCCAGCCCCCCGGTTAGCCCTTCGGCAAGCACCGCCGCATGCACGGCCTTAACCAGTGAAGATTTGCCCATCCCCCGCGCGCCCCAAAGCAGCGCGTTGTTGGCAGGCAGGCCGCGCGCGAAATGCCGGGTATTCTCCATCAGGGTATCGCGCGCGCGGTTGACCCCAACCAGAAGCGCGATATCCACCCGCGCCACCCGCCCCACGGGTGCCAGACGGTCGGGGCCGGTGTGCCAGGCGAAGGCATCCGCGAGGCTGAAATCCGGCCCCGGCATCGGCGGCGGGGCCAACCGCTCCAGCGCCGCCGCGATCCGGTCAAGCGGGCCGGTCACGCGGTTTCGTCCTCGTCCACCCAGGTGCCGTCGGCACGCGCCTCGGCCTCGCGCCGCTTTTCGATGCGGCGGATCATGAATATCGATATTTCGTATAGCGGATAGACAGCTACGAAGAGGATGATCTGCGACATGAAATCCGGCGGGGTAACCACGGCGGCGACGATCAGGATGATCACGATGGCATAGCGCCGCATTCCCGCCAGCCCGCGAGAGGTGGCCAGCCCGGCCTTGCCCATCAGCGTCAGCAGAACCGGCAGCTGAAAGCACACCCCGAACGCCACGATCAGCGTCAGGGAAATCGCCAGCGTTTCGTTGACCTTGCCCTGAAAGACGATGTCGATGCCGGTCGATGTCGCAGGTTCGGTCACCCCGCTCCCGGGGACCGACGTCATCCCGGGCAACAGCGCGGTCAGCAGGGAATAGGCGTCGGCAAAGCCAAGGAAGAAGGCCATCGCCATCGGGGTGACGACGTAATGGGCAAATGCGGCACCCAGAATGAAAAGCACCGGCGACGCGATCAGGAACGGCAGGAAGGCGGATTTTTCGCTGCGGTACAGGCCCGGCGCCACAAAGCGCCACAGATGATAGGCGATGACTGGAAAGCTGACCATCAGGCCCGCCACGACCGAAATCTGCACCAGCACGAAGAAATATTCCTGCGGGGCGGTGTACTGCATCACCGGATTCGGGTTGCCCAGCCCCCGCATCGCCTTTTCGATCGGATTCAGCATGAAGTCGAGGATTGGCTCTGCCACCACAAAGCACAGGATCATCGCCACGAGGAAAGCGCCAACCGACCACATGATGCGGTTGCGCAGTTCGGCCAGATGCTCGATCAGCGGGGCGGAACTGTCTTCGATGTCGTCCGTCTTCATGGTGCCTCACCTGCGGGCTTGTCGACCTTCTTGCGGGTGCGTCCGGGGCGCTTTGGCGCGGCCGCAGGCTCTGGCGCGGCGGCTGGCTCTGGCGCGGCGGTGTTGATGGCGCGCAGCTTGGCCGCAGCCTCTGCGGTCACCGCCTGGCGTGCGGCCACCTTTTCGGCCAGCGCTGCGGTTTCCGGGCCAAGCGCCACCACGGGCGGCGCGGGCGGCATCGGCGGCGGCGTCATCCGGGGCGCAGGTGCCGGTTTGGCATTCTTCAGCGGATCCCACTTTTCGAACCGGTCGGCGGCCGACTTTACCGCATCCAGCCCCATCGCCTTGGGCGAAGTCACCTTGCGCAGGTCGTCGGCGATGTCATTCACGCCGGATTCTTTCGCCGCCTGTTCCATCGCGCGCGAAAACTCGCGCCCCATCGAACGCATCTTGGCGGTGAACCGGCCCAGTTCACGAAACATGCCGGGCAGGTCCTTGGGGCCGATCACGACCAGCGCCACGATGCCCACGACCATAAGCTCGGACCAGCCGATATTCATTGCGTCCCCTCCGGCCCTCGATCAGCGGTAATCCGATCAGACCTTGTCTTTGTCGGTGTCGGGCGTGACGTCCTTTGCGGCATCGACCTTGGCCGCCTCGATCTCGGCCGAACTTTCGGTGACACCCTTCTTGAAGGCGGTGATGCCCTTGCCGACCTCGCCCATCAGCGAACTGACCTTGCCTTTGCCGAACAGGACCAGCACGACGACCGCGATCAGAAGCAGGCCGGGAATACCGATGTTGTTGAACATGATGAACCTCCGTTTCGCTGCCCCTCAGACGGGGCCGCTGCATGACTGCAACGGTATCTGGATCATCCGGGGCAGGCTTCCAAGGCCGAAACGGTGCGGATCGCACTTCTACTGACAGTATTTTGTCAGTAAGGTGGCAGGGGATTGCAGGATGATCCGCCCCGATGAAACGTGACGCCCGCCTTTTTGACATCGTCCAGCACCTGCGCGACGGGCGGCTGCACACCGCCAGCGAACTGGCGCGGGCGCTTGGCGTGTCCAGCCGCACGATCTGGCGCGACATGGCGATGATGGCGGCCAGCGGCCTGCCGGTCGAGGGCGAACGCGGGCTTGGCTACATCCTGCGCTCGCCGCTGATGCTGCCGCCCACCATGCTGACGTCGGACGAACTGGAGGCGCTGGTGGAAGGCTTGCGCCATGTCGACAGCGACACCAACCCCCGCGCCCGCGCCGCGCGCAGCCTGCTGGTCAAGGTGGCGACACTGCTGCCGCAAGCGGGGATCGAGGTGGGGTGAAGCGCCCCGTCGCCGGAAAGACCCACCGCTGATCCGATAGTAATTCCGGCGCGGTTCCGCCTGTCGCTTAGCCTCTCGCCCCGAAGACAAAGCACCGGTCCCGCCGCATCATCAGCCACAGCACCGTGCCGGGCTTTGGCAGAAACACGCCGGGAACCGAGGCGGTCAGTTTTGCCGCTTCATAATCCATCGCGAAATCAACCAGGCTTTCGCGCCCAAGATAGCGGCTGCGCAGCACCGTGCCGCGCGCGGGCGTGCCTTCCTGCGGTGTCGGATTCGGGCCGCGCCCGCCCCGGTCAAAGTCGATGCGCAGATGTTGCGGGCGGATGACGATTTCCACCTCTGCCCCGTCCGCATGGCCGGGCGTCAGGAATGCCCCGAACGGGGTTTCCGTCAATGCCCCGCGCGACACACCCCGGATCACATTGATATCGCTGAAAAACGCCGCTGCCGCCTGATCCGCCGGCGCGTTGTAGACGTTGTAAGGCGCGCCGCGCTGCACGATCCGGCCCGCGCGCATCAGCGCGATCTCGTCGGCCATCCGCATCGCCTCGTCCGGCTCGTGCGTGACCAGCAGTACCCCGGTGCCCTCTTCTTTCAACAGATCCAGCGTGCGGTCGCGGATGCCGTCACGCAACCGGTTGTCGAGGCCCGAGAACGGCTCGTCCATCAGCATGACGCGCGGGCGCGGCGCCAGAGCCCGCGCCAGTGCCACACGCTGCTGTTCCCCCCCTGACAGTTGATGCGGATGCATCGCCCCGAAGCCGGTCAGGTTGACCTTTTCCAGCAACTCTCCGATCCGCACCGCCCTGACCGCGCGGTCAGCCCTCAGCCCGAACCCCACATTATCGGCCACCGTCAGATGCGGAAACAACGCGAAATCCTGAAACATCAGCCCGACCGACCGTTGTTCAGGCGGCAGATGCACCCCCGGCCCCGCCACGCGGCGACCGTCCACGAACACCTCGCCGGCATCGGCCCGCTCCACCCCCGCGATCATCCGCAGCGTCGTCGACTTGCC
>JAYSYZ010000030.1:0-15390 GCA_043727195.1 Paracoccaceae bacterium | reverse complement strand
GGCACAATCTCGATCCGCGCCGGGGCGGGCTTGCGCAGGCTCACGCCCGCCCTTCCAACGCCCGCAGAATGGTCTCGATGATGGCCGATACCGGTGGTCCGATATCAAACGTGACCCCCTCTTCCGGCCCCGGTGCCTCCAACGCCGCGAACTGGCTGTCCAGCAGCGACAAGGGCATGTAATGCCCCTTCCGCTGCGCCATCCTTGCGGCGATCGCCTCCCGGCTCCCCGCCAGATGCGCGAACGTCACCGGCCCGCCCGCCACTGCCCTGATCCGGTCGCGATACACCCGTTTCAGCGCCGAACACCCGACGATGACCGGTGCCCTGTCACGCAACGTCAGCGCCACCCTGTCCAGCCACGGCCAGCGATCCGCATCCGTCAACGGCACCCCCGCCCGCATCTTTGCCACATTCGCCGCCGGGTGCAGATCGTCACCTTCGCGGTAAGCCAGCCCCAGCCGCGCCGCCAACCCTTCGCCCACCGAAGATTTGCCGCAGCCCGCCACCCCCATGATCACCAGCCGCAAGGTCATAGCGACGCGGTGATCCCGCCATCGACATACAGGATATGCCCGTTGACGAAACTCGATGCGTCGGACGCCAAAAAGATGCAGGCCCCCACCAATTCGTCCACCTTGCCCCAGCGTCCCGCAGGCGTGCGTTTTTCCAGCCATGCAGTGAAGTCCGGGTCAGCAACCAAAGCCGCATTCAGCGGCGTGTCAAAATACCCCGGCGCGATGGCATTACAGTTCAGCCCGTGTTTTGCCCAGTCGGTGGCCATCCCCTTGGTCAGGTTGCCGACCGCCCCCTTGGTGGCGGTATAGGGCGCGATTCCGGGGCGGGCGAGGGCGGTCTGCACCGAAGCGATGTTGATGATCTTGCCGCGACCACGGCGGATCATATGACGCGCAACCGATTGGCCGACATGGAAAACCGTGGCGATGTTGGTCTGCAACAGCCGCTCGAACGCTTCGACGGGAAAATCTTCCAACGGTGCGCGGTGCTGCATTCCGGCGTTGTTGACCAGTATGTCGATGGCCCCGACAGCAGCCTCGAACCCATCCACCGCCGCGCGCACGCCCGCGTGATCGGTTGCGTCAAACGCCAGCACCCGCGCGCCCGGCAGGCCTGCCGCCGCCGCCGCCAGCCTGCCCCCATCCCGCCCGTTCAGCACCACCTCGGCCCCCGCCGCGGCCAGACCGCGCGCCAACCCCAACCCGATTCCCTGCGATGAACCGGTGATCAGCGCCCGCCGCCCCGTCAGATCGAAAAGCTGCAAAGCCACTCGCATTCCCCTCGACAGGCCGTTCTGCCCGCGTTTACGGTGACGATAACACAGGCTGTCAAGGACCCGCATGTCAAAACCCCAGATCCTGCAGGTTGGCAGCTATCCGGCGTGGGACCAAACCCCGCTCGACGCGCAATTCACCATGCACCGCTACTTTGACGCCGCCGACAAGCCCGCTTTCCTTGCCACCCATGGCCCAGCCATCCGCGCCATCGCCACCCGCGGCGATCTTGGCGCAGATGCAGGGATGATCGCCGCCTGCCCGAACCTTGAACTGATCGCGGTCTACGGCGTGGGCTATGACGCTGTTCACCTGCCATCGGCCCGCGCGCGCGACATTCCGGTGACCAATACCCCCGATGTGCTGACCGACGATGTCGCCGACCTTGCCGTGGGCATGATCCTGGCGCTGAGCCGCGGCATAAACCTCGCTGAGGCTTTCGTGCGCGACGGGTCGTGGGCCAAGGCTTCGTTCCCGCTGCAACGCAAGGTCAGCGGACGGCGGGCCGGAATCCTCGGCCTTGGGCGCATCGGCTACCAGATCGCCCGGCGGCTGGAAGCATTCGGGATGCCGATATCCTATCACAGCCGACAGCCGAAACCGGGGGCCGAACGCTGGACCTATGTCGCCGATCCGGTGGAGCTGGCCCGGCGGTCGGATTATTATGTCGTCGCCCTCGCCGCCACGGCAGAGACCCGCCACATCGTCAGCCGCGACGTCATCGCGGCACTCGGCCCCAACGGCACAATCGTCAACATCAGCCGCGCCGCCAACATCGACGAAGCGGCCCTGCTTGACGCGCTGGAATCGGGTGCGCTGGGCGGCGCGGCGCTGGACGTGTTCGACGGCGAACCGGCGCTGAACCACCGCTTCCTGACCGCGCCCAACACGCTTCTACAGCCCCACCACGGCAGCGGCACCTTTGAGACGCGCCAAGCCATGGGCCAGTTGATGCGCGACAATCTGACCGCCCATTTCGCCGGGCTGCCGCTGCTGACCCCCATTGTGTGATGGGCCATCGTCATCCACGCAGCCCGCGACATACGGAAAGACCAGCCCGATCAGGCCTGCAATGTCACCCGTAGCGTCGCGCTTGACCACGGCGAGGCGGCGTTTCGGCTTGCCTCTCACCGCAGGCGTGCGATGAAGGCCCAGATCGACTTTGCCTGAGGACCGCCGATGTTCTACGAAGCTTACGATCCCCGGTTCCAGCGTTTTGTCCTGTTCAACGCGCCGGTCAAGAAACTGGCGACCGGCTTTGACTGGGCCGAAGGGCCGGTGTGGTTTGGCGATGCCGGGTGCCTGCTGTTTTCCGACATCCCCAACAACCGCATCCTGCGCTGGTCGCCCGAAGGCCTGACCACCTACCGCCAGCCGTCACACTACGCCAACGGCCACACCCGTGACCGGCAAGGACGGCTCATCTCGTGTCAGCATGGCACCCGGTCGGTGACCCGCACCGATTATGATGGCACAATCACCACGATTGCCGACAGCTATCAGGGCAAGCGTCTGAATTCGCCCAATGATGTCGTGGTCAAATCCGACGGCTCCATCTGGTTCACCGATCCGCACTACGGGATCATGACCGATTACGAAGGCTACCGGGGCGAAGAGGAATTGCCCCACCACGTCTACCGCATTGACCCGGCCGGTCATATCGACGCGGTGATCACCGACATGATGTGCCCCAATGGTCTGGCGTTTTCGCCGGATGAAACCGTCCTCTACGTCGCCGACACCGGGCGGATGCACTCGGACGACCCCCAGCACATCCGCGTCTTTGACATGGCCTCAGGACGCCCCCGCAGCAGCCGCATCTTCCACAGCATCAGCCCCGGCTGCGCTGATGGCATCCGCTGTGACAGCGATGGCAACCTGTGGTCCTCCGCCGCAGACGGGGTGCATTGCATTGCGCCTGACGGCACGCTGCTGGGCCGGATCCTTATCCCGGAGATTGTGTCGAACATCTGTTTCGGCGGGCGCGCGAAGCACCAGTTGTTCATCACCGCGACAACCTCGCTGTACTCCGTGATCCTCAACCGCAGGGGCGCGCAATGGCCGTGACCGCAGAGATCGGCCTGATCGGCCTTGGCACAATGGGATCGGCGCTGGCGCTGAATATCGCCGAAAACGCCGCCCCAATCGCGGTCTGGAACCGCACCACCGCCACCACCCACGCTTTCCATGCCGGGGCAGGCCCCCTCGCCCCGCGCATCACGCCCTGCGACACACTTGCAGCCTTGGCCGCCGCGATCCGCCAGCGCCGGGCCATCATCCTGATGGTACCGGAGGGGCAGCCGGTAGATGACCAGCTTGCCGCCCTTGCGCCGCACCTTGCCCCCGATGATCTGGTGATCGACGCGGGCAACGCCAATTTCCACGATACCAACCGGCGCGCCAAGGCCGGTCTGCCGTTCCACTTTCTCGGCATGGGCGTGTCGGGCGGCGCCGAGGGTGCACGCAATGGCCCGGCCATCATGGGCGGCGGGACCAGAGCGGATTGGGACCGTGTTGCCCCGATACTTACCGCCATCGCCGCCCGTTACAAAGGCGCACCTTGCGCCGACTGGATGGGGCCGGAAGGTGCGGGGCATTTCGTCAAGACGGTCCACAACGGCATCGAATACGCCGACATGCAGATGATCGCCGAAGTTTACGGCATGATGCGCGACGGCCTCGCGCTGCCCGCCACTACCATCGCCCAGACCTTTGCGCGCTGGAACACGGGCGTCCTGCAAAGCTACCTGATCGAGATTTCAGCCGGGGTTGCCGCCGCGACCGACCCTTTGACCGGTGCCGCGATGCTGGACGTGATCCTGGACAGGGCGGGCCAGAAAGGTACCGGCCGCTGGACCGCGATCGAAGCGCAGCACCTGTCTGCCCCCATCCCCGTGATCGAGGCCGCCGTGGCCGCGCGCAACGTCTCGGCCCGCCTTGACGAGCGTCGGGCAGGCGAGGCCGCCTATGGCCCCGCACCCGAACGGCTGCCCTCCGGCCTGATTGCCGAGACGGACCTCGAAGCGGCGCTGACCGCAGGCAAGATTCTTTGCTACGCGCAGGGTTTTACGATGATCGCCGCCGCCGGCCCCGCCTTTGGCTGGGATCTGCAGTTGCCGGCCATCGCCAGGGTCTGGCGCGCCGGGTGCATCATCCGGTCCGCCATGCTGGACGATATGGCACAGGCCCTGACCGAAGACCCGGGGCGAAATCTGGTCCTCGCGCCGGACTTTACCGCTCAGCTGAAACGCACGCTTCCGTTGCTGCGGCGCGTCGTTTCTGCCGCTGCGCTGCACGGTCATGCCATGCCGGCACTTTCTGCGGGCCTTGCGTGGTTCGATGCGATGCGCACCTCGCGCGGCACTGCCAACATGATCCAGGCTCAGCGCGATTTCTTTGGTGCGCACGGGTTTGACCGGCTGGACGGGCGGGATTTGCATCATGGCCCTTGGGGTACGCAGGGCTAAGCCGCAATTCGGAGTGTCGGCACCGCCATACCACCCCCTTTCCACGTGGCATAAACGTCCATTCGTCACCATGGTTATGAACTCTGGCAATTCGCCGCGTCAGTGTCACATCGTTTCACACCATCGGCACCGCGCCGCACAAAACCCCATGCCGGGGATGCATCCCGCCTGCATCATCGCTATATTGGACCTATGAACCGTCGCACCGCCTTGTTGGCCCCGCTGATCCTGGCCCTCGTTCCCCTTCCGGCGCTGGCCGAGAAGATCGGGTTGGGCGAACTGTCCGGCTATCTGAACAGCCTGACGACGGTCGAGGCTGATTTCACCCAGATCAACGCCGACGGCTCCATCGCCACCGGCAAGATATATATCAAGCGTCCGGGCCGGGTTCGTTTCGAATATGCGCCGCCAGATCGCAGTCTGGTCATTGCGGGTGGCCAGCAGGTGGCGATCTTTGACGCAAAGTCGAACCAGCCGCCGGAGCAGTATCCGCTGAAGCGGACGCCGCTGAACCTGATCCTTGCCGCCGACATCGACCTTGCTCGCGCCGAGATGGTTGTCGGCCACACCGAGGACGGTACTTCGACCCGCGTCCGGGCGCAGGACCCGGACAATCCGGAATACGGCACGATCGAACTGGTGTTCACGCCGGGCCCGGTGGAACTGCGCCAATGGATCATCACTGATGATCTAGGCGACCAAACGACCGTGATTCTGGGTGAGATGACCAAAGGTGGCACGCTGGGTGCATCGCTTTTCGATATCACAGCCGAAACGAAAAAGCGGCAGAACTAGCCTCAGCGGCAGGTTTCCAGTTGCGCGCGGTACAGTTCGGCCCGCGCCCCGACTGCGGCGGCCACTTCTACCAACCACGGTTTTGCAAGATAGGACTGACTGGCAAAGCCGGTCCGCCCTTCGTGATAAGCCAGATACTGCGACTCAGCGTCATTCTTCGCGATACCAAGGCTCCGGTTGGATTGGTCCATGTACCAGCCCATGAAATCGGTCGCATCGCCGATGTCGTCCCGCTTGGCACGGCGGCGCCCGGCAGAGGCCTGATATTCTTCCCAGGTTGCGTTCAGGGCCTGACTGTATCCGTAGGCGGTGCTTTGCCGACCCATCGGGATCACCCCCAAGGCAAAGGTGTGCGGCGTGCGCGCATTGCCGATGAACTTGCTCTCTTGATAGATCGTCGCCATCTGGACATGCACCGGAATGCCCCAGCGGCGTTCGGTGCTGCGCATCGCCCGCAGATATTGCGGCCGTTCGCGAATGATCGCGCAGGCATCGTCCATCTGTCTGGGCGCCGAATAGCTGCCCCCGCCCCCGCAGGACGCCAGAAACAGCATAAGAAACGACGCACGGAGAAACCTGCTCATCTGCCCCTCGTGCTTTTACAGTCTTTTGCCGCACGATAGATCAAAGTGGCCCCGGACGAAATGGGGAACTCCGGACGCTCAGATCATAAAAGCGAGAGTGATCGGCAGCGTCAGCAGCGACAACAGGGTCGAGGCGATGACCAGCCCGGCGACAGCATCGGCATCGGCGCCGTATTTTTCGGCAAGCATGTAGGATGTGACAGCAACCGGCGTCGAGACCTGAAGGATCAGCACCGCAAGGGCAACAGGGGGCAGGCCCAGCGCCCAGCCGACCGCCGCCGCCACCGTGACACAGACCACCGAACGGACCAGGCAAAGCCAGACCGCGCGGCCCATGTGCCCCGCCGAAAGCCGCGCCACCGCGACGCCAAGCGTGATCAGCATCAGCGGGATGGCGATCTGTCCCAACAGATCCAGCGACCGCGTCAACCACGCCGGCGTCTGCCAGCCTTGCCACAGAAACAGCGCACCCAGCAGTGTTGCCCCGACCAGCGGTTCTTTCAGAATGCGCAAAGGCGACCCGCCGCCCGCAACGATCCACAGGCCGAAGGTGAAACTCCAGACCGCCATCACCGCAAAGACCACCACCGCGAAATCAAGGCCCGTCTGCCCGAAGGCGAAGAAGGCCAACGGCAGCCCGACATTGCCGGTATTGCCAAAGATCAGCGGCGACAGATAGGTCCGCCGCTCCAGCCGCAGGGCCGATGTCAGCACCCAGAAGATCAGCGTCAGCCCGCCATAAGCGATGGCGGCCGCAAGTGTCAGGTCACGCAATGCGGTGGGATCGATGTCGGTTTTCATCAGCGCCGTGAAGATCAGAGCAGGCACCGACAGCGTCATGCAAAGCCGAGTGATGAACTCCATCCGGTATTCGAAACCTGCTTTCACCCAAAGGTAGCCGATGCCGCCCAGAATCATCACAGGCGCGACTATTTCCAGCACTGTAAGGATAATGTTCACAGACTGTTTCCCTTGCGATCATGCCTACTTGATGGACAAGAGGCCGGGCAAAGGATTACTAACCATCCTTAGGGGACGCAACGCATGCTGAAGACCCAAGCCAAATACCACATCGGTCAGGTGCTCCGTCATCGGAAGCATCCGTTTCGTGGTGTGGTGTTTGACGTCGACGCAATGTTTTCCAATACCGACGAATGGTACGAAAATATTCCCGAAGACAGCCGCCCCTCAAAAGATCAGCCGTTCTATCACCTGCTGGCCGAAAACGACCAAAGCTACTATGTGGCCTACGTTTCGGAACAGAACCTTGTGCCCGATGAAACGGGCGAGCCGGTGGATCACCCCGATCTTGGCGATCTGTTCGGGGATTTCGAGGATGGCCGCTATCCCTTGCAGTTCCAGCTGAATTGACGGTGGTTACAAGTTGCTAACGCTTGGCCGCTAGGCTGGCCCCGATGCAACAAGGGGACATGCCATGCAACTCAGAACGATCACCGCGGCACAACTCGTTTCCGTTCAGGTGATGGAAGATCGGATCGATGCAGCCAGCGCCATCCAGTTCAAGGAGCGTATGCGCGATATCGTTCAGGACGACGCCCCACGTATCGTGCTGGATCTGGCGCAGGTGCAGTTCCTTGATTCCAGTGGGCTAGGGGCGATCGTCGCAGTGAAAAAGCTGCTCGGGCCGGATCGGACGCTGGAACTTGCCGGTTTGACGGCCACCGTGGAAAAGGTGTTCCGCCTGACGCGGATGGACACGATCTTTACCATCCATGCGACGCTTGACGCTGCGGTGGCGAATGCCGTCAAAGCGTGACCCTGCACCGCAGTATCACACGCTGGCCTTGGTGATTGCCAGCGACCCGCATGCCGTCCGCGATGGTCTGCGGGCGATGGTCGCCCGGCCGCCGCTCAGCGATCTGCCAGAGGATCAACGTGGCGTGGTCGAACTGGTACTGGCAGAGGTGTTGAACAATATCGTCGAGCATGCCTACGCCACAACAACCGGCACCATCGAGATAGAACTCGAATCAATTGCTTGTGGTATCGCCTGCAGGGTTGTTGACCAGGGCGTCACCATGGCCGGAAATACCTTGCCGCCGGACACGCTGCCCGCAGGTATCGGTGGGCTGACCGACGATCTGCCCGAAGGCGGCTTTGGCTGGCATCTGATCCGCAGGCTGACGTGCGATATGACCTACGAACGCCGGGACGGTTGCAACTTTCTGGCTTTCGTCATCCCGAACAGCCCGCACTGACCGGGGAACCATATTCCGGAAGCGCGGCAAAACCGCCGGGATTTTGCAACGGTTTCCGGTCCACTGCCGTCAGGAGTGCGACCCTCGCCAGGCGGTTTGGGTGGGGGCCGACAGATTACGCGCGCCCCGCCCCTTGCAGGCGCTGCGGTTCCTTGTGGCATCTTGGCTTTCGGCGTGCTGCAGCCTAGGGTCCGGCGAAAAGGGGTCTGCAATGCGCGATCTGCATCTTCCCGGCCGATCTGCGGTATATGCGCAGAACGGTCTCTGCGCGACCTCGCACCCCTTGGCGGCGAAGGTCGCGGTCGGGGTGTTGAAATCGGGCGGCAATGCCGTTGACGCAGCCATCGCCGGGGCGCTTGTTCTCGGGATCGCCGAACCTCAGATGACGGGGATCGGCGGGGATTGCTTTGTCCTGCTGAAGCCCGCGGGTTCTGACCAGATCATCGCCCTTAACGGTTCCGGTCGCGCACCGACGGGCCTTGATGCTGCGGCGATGCGCGCTCGTGGGCTGACCGCCGTTCCGGTTCAGGGGATCGAGGCGGTCACTCTGCCCGGCGCGATCGACGCCTTTTGCCGCCTGAACGCCGACCATGGCCGTCTGCCCCTTGCCGACGTCATGGTCCCCGCGATCCGCTATGCCGACGAGGGTATTCCCGTTGCACCCCGCGTTGCCTTCGACTGGGCCGATGACCTGCCCAGATTGAAGGGGATCGCCCGCGACCTCTATTCCTTCGATGGCCGCGCCCCGACCCCGGGCCAGATCTTCCGCGCGCCGGGTCAGGCCGAAGTGTTCCGCCGCATTGCCCGGCAGGGTCGCGCAGGGTTTTACGAAGGCGAAGTCGCCGAAGACATGATCGCCTCGCTGCGGGCGCTGGGTGGCGGCCATACGCTGGACGACCTTGCCACCACCACCAGCGATTACACCACCCCGGTGTCTGGCCCCTACCGGGACATCGACCTTGTGGAACATCCGCCAAACGGGCAGGGTGCGACCGCGATCCTGCTACTTAACATTCTGAAGCACTTCGATATTTCCGCGATGGATCCGTTTGGCACCCAGCGCGCGCATATCGAGGCCGAAGCCACGAAACTTGCCTATGACGCCCGCAATCGCTTTATCGCCGACCCCGACCATACCATCCGGCTGGATCACATGCTCAGCGCCGATACGGCCGCCCGACTTGCCGCCCTGATCGACCCCAAGCGCGCCATGACTGCCGCCGCGCCACTGACCGAGGCCGTGCACAAGGATACCATCTACATCACGGTGGTGGACCGTGACCGCATGGCGGTGTCGCTGATCTATTCGGTGTTCCACGGCTTCGGCTCCGGCTTTGCATCGTCAAAGTTCGGTATCAACTTCCAGAACCGTGGCGCCGGGTTCACCCTGACCGAAGGCCACCCGAACGAGGCCGCCGGGGGCAAGCGCCCGATGCACACGATCATTCCCGGAATGCTTTGCAAGGCGGGCCGGGTGATCATGCCCTTTGGTGTCATGGGCGGCGCTTATCAACCCTGCGGCCACGCCCGCTTTGTCACCAACGTGACCGATTTCGCCATGGACCCGCAGGTCGCCATCGATGCACCGCGCTGCTTTTCCGGGCCTGACGGGTTGGTGGTGGAGCGTGGCTACAGCGACGCGACCCGCGCTGAACTTGCCGCGTTGGGCCACAAGGTCAGCATCCCCGCTGCCCCGCTCGGAGGCGCGCAGGCGATCCTGATCGACGGCGAGGTCCTGATCGGTGCCTCCGATCCCAGAAAGGACGGTTGCGCCCTTGGCTATTGAACCGGACCGCCGCCAGATCACCCAAACCATTCTAGCCCTGACCCGGGGCGAGACGGACATTGTCGCGCTGATGGCCACCGTCGCCTGCGAAATCCATCATGCCCATCCATTGGCCGACTGGACCGGTTTTTACCGCGTCACCGCCCCGGATCTGCTAAAAATCGGACCCTATCAGGGCGGCCACGGCTGTCTCGTCATCCCGTTTTCGCGGGGCGTTTGCGGCGCTGCGGCCCGCACCGGCCAAGTTCAGAACATCCCCGATGTCGACGCCTTCCCCGGCCACATTGCCTGCGCGGCCACCACACGCTCGGAACTTGTCCTGCCGGTCTGCGATGGCCACGGCCGCCTGCTTGGCGTTCTCGACCTTGACAGCGATACCCCTGCGGCCTTCACCGCCGAGGATGAAGCCTGGCTAGTGGCCCTTCTGGCCGAGGTGTTCCGCGATGCCCGCTGACATCACGCTTCTTGACGGCGGCATGGGGCAGGAGCTTGTCGCCCGTTCCGGTGACGAACCGACGCCCCTGTGGGCAACCCGCGTCATGCTGGACCATCCCGGACTCGTGCGCGACATCCACGCCGATTATTTCGCCGCCGGGGCCACCATCGCGACGACAAACACCTACGCCATCCACCACGACCGCCTTGCCCGCTTTGGCCTCGATCCGATGTTTCATGCCCTTCACCTCCGTTCGCTGGCCGAGGCGCATGAGGCCCGCGCCGCGCATGGCACGGGCCGGATTGCGGGCTCCCTCGGCCCCTTACAGGCCAGCTACCGCCCCGACCTGACCGAACCGGTGGCCGACGCCGCGCCGAAATATGCCGAGATCGCCCGCCTTCTTGGCCCCCATGTCGATCTGATCCTGATCGAAACCGCCGCATCGGTCGAGGCCGCCGAAGGTGCAGTGATCGGCGCGCAGGCGGCGGGCAAACCGGTGTGGCTGTCGATCTCGGTCGATGACCGCGACGGCACGAAACTCCGGTCGGGCGAAGCTGTGGCCGACATCGCCCGCCTTCTTGTTCACCCCATCGCCGCCCTGCTGACCAATTGTTCGGTGCCCGAGGCGATGGCGGATGCGCTGGCCGCGCTGAAACCGATGGGCAGGCCCTTCGGTGCCTATGCAAACGGATTTACCCATATCTCCGGCAACTTTCTCAAGGATGCGCCAACAGTGCGGGACTTGACCCACCGCCACGATCTGACGCCCGAGAAATACGCCGACTTTGCCCTTGGCTGGGTCGCCCAGGGTGCCACCATCGTCGGCGGCTGCTGCGAGGTTGGCCCGGCCCATATCCGTCAGTTGGCCCAACGCCTGCGCGCCGAAGGCCACTGGATTGTCTAGCCCGTCCCTCATCCCGGATTTCGATTATTTCCCCCCGGACTCACCGCTGCGCATCCTGCACGAGGATGCGCAGATCCTCGTCCTCGACAAACCCGCCGGTCTGCTTTCTGTCCCGGGCAAGCTGCCGGGTCGGCAGGATTGTCTGCTGACCCGGTTGCAGGCCGCGCGCTGGGACGCGCTTTTGGTGCATCGGCTGGATTGCGACACCAGCGGGGTCATCGTCTTTGCCCGCACCAGACAGGCGCAGGGGGCGCTTGGCCAGGAATTCGAACACCGCCGCACGCAAAAGACCTATGTCGCCCGCGTGCATGGCCAGATCGCGGAGGATCAGGGTCATATTGACCTGCCTGTCGGCAGCGATTGGGAATATCGCCCGCGCCAGAAGGTTACGCCCGACGGCCGCCCCGCCCAGACCGACTGGCAGGTCATCGCCCGCAGCGCGACCGAAACCCGCGTGCGCCTGACCCCCCGCACCGGTCGCAGCCACCAGCTTCGCGTCCATATGCTTGCCCTCGGCCACCCGATCCTTGGCGATCAGATCTATGCCACCGGACCCGCCCGCGCCCATCCGCGCCTGATGTTGCACGCCGAGACGCTTGGGTTTCACCACCCGGCCACCGGCGGTTGGGTCAGTTTTACCGCCGCCACGGCTTTTTGACGTCCATTAACTGCGTGGCAAGTTTCGGCGTCAACTCTGGCGCGGCCCTAGCCGGAGCCGCGCCTTGCCGATCCTGACAACCATCTTCCGCCTGCGCTAAGCGCATATCACCTGGCCCGCCCGGCTGACCGTGCCAGTGACGGCGCTCATGCCCCTTCGCCCGTGATAATCGCGGCATCGTCTACCAACGCGCCAGTCCTGCCATACCGGCCAGTGCCCGACCGGGGTTGCCACGCAAGACCCGCTGCGCCAACGCGCCATCGTGGTGCCGGACAAGGCTGAAGGCGTGGCGAATTTTCACCGCAACACCCTGCATCCGCTGGCCGAACTGGTTGCGGCGGCAGACCTGACGCATCCCGATGAACTGCGACCCCACCACGTACTGCGCTGCGCTTCCTCTGACCAGGTGCTCTCCTTTGCCCCGTTGCAGGAGCAGGTGGAGCCCGGTCAGCTTTTGGCCGCCCCCGGATCGTCGCCGCGCTTTCGCGCCAACTGGGCGCTGGCCTGTTCAGACACCTTCGCCCGGGCCAGCTAGATCGCCAGCCCCGCCTTCCGCCCCTGATGAAAGGCAAAGGCGGTTAGCCGTGGGGCGGCGCAATCGCCGATCCGGTGCGTCAACTTGCCGACACATGCCGCCGGGAACAGGAAACGTCAACCGTCACTCGGCGGCCATATCGGCGTTGGAATCCCAGCCGGAGATCGCCTTGACCTCAAGGAATTCCTCGATCCCCCAATGCCCGCCCTCGCGTGCCCGGCCCGATGCCTTGACCCCGCCGAACGGGGCACCCGCGCCGCGCGATTTGCCATTCATCTCGACCATGCCGGATTTCAGCACCCGTGCCAGCCGGTTGCGCCGTGCGCCGTCCTGCGACTGGACGTAGTTGGTAAGGCCGTAGGGCGTGTTGTTGGCAATCGTCACTGCCTCTGCCTCGGTGTCGAACGGGATGATGCTGAGGACCGGGCCAAAAATCTCTTCCCGTTCGATGGTCATCCCCGGCTTCACATCGGCAAAGACGGTGGGCCGCACGTAGAACCCCTTGTTCATCCCCTCCGGCAGGCCAAGGCCGCCGGCCACCAGCCGCGCGCCTTCGTCGATGCCTTTCTGGATATAGCCCTGGATCTGTTCCCATTGCCGTTTGTTCACCACCGGGCCGATATGGTTGCCCGTCTCGTGCGCCGGGGCGACCCTGATCGAATTGGCGACTGTTGCCGCAATCTCGACCGCGCGGTCATAGGCCGGGCGTTCCACCAGCATCCGGCTGGGCGCGTTGCACGACTGGCCGGAGTTGTTCATCAGATGCCGCACGCCGCGTTCCACCGCCCGGTCATCGGCATCGCCAAAGATCAGATTGGCCCCCTTGCCGCCCAGTTCCAGCGTCACCCGTTTCAGCGTCTGCGCAGCGGCGACCGAGATTGCACGGCCTGCACGGGTTGATCCGGTAAAGCTGATCATCTCGACATCCGGATGCGCCGAAAGCTGGCTGCCGACCCCCGGGCCGTCACCGTTGATCAGGTTGAACACCCCCGGCGGCACCCCGGCGTCATGGCAGAACTCGGCAAACAGCAGCGACGACAGCGGCGACTCCTCGGACGGTTTCAGCACGCAGGTGCAGCCTGCCAGAAGCGCCGGGATAACCTTCAGCGTCACCTGATTCATCGGCCAGTTCCACGGCGTGATCAGGCCGACGACGCCGATGGGTTCCAGTGCGATCCGGTCGTTCGGCGCGTGCGGGCCAAGCGGGCGGACCCATTCGATATCGTCGAAGGCGGTGAGAAAGTTCTTCAGATGCCACGGCAGGCAAGGGGCCTGGCTGTCGCGGCTCATGTCGATGGGCGCACCCATTTCAAGGCTGATCGCCCGCGCCATCTCGGCAACCCGCGCCTCATACTGGTTCAGGATACCCTCGACATAGCTCCGTCGCACCGCAGGGGGGGTTGCCGCCCAGCCGGGAAAGGCTGCCTTGGCCGCCGCCACCGCCGCATCGGTATCGGCCTGACCGCCCAGCGAGATCACGGCGCAGGCATCTTCGGTTGACGGGTCGATCACGGAGCAATCCCGCGGGGTCACCGGCGCGACCCAACCGCCATTGATGTAGAACTCACGTTTCAGGATCATGGCCGGGCTCCGCTGAAGGATTTGATCATAATCTGGCAGGACGTGAGGTTGAGGGCAAGAGACCTTCGGACGGGCTGGCGACTGGGCGTATCATGGTGGTGGTTGAGGCAAAGCCGAAGACATGCTTCAGCAGACCAAGGCGCATTGTCCGGATGGGCACAAAGCCCTCTCGGTCATAGAGGGCGCGGGCGCGGGTGTTGCTGTCGATGACATCAAGCCGGATCGCGGGGTAGCCCAGCCGCGCTGCCTCACCGTAAAGTGCCGACAACAGCGCCTTGCCCACCCCCATCCCCTGTGCGGTGGCAGAAACACAGATGCCATCCATCAAAAAGCAGTCAGTATCGGCGTGCCGATCCAGCGCCAGAAGCAGGCCGCCGCGCCAATAGGCCCCCCATCGGCCATAGACCGCGCGCAAATCGGCCAGCGTGCCCCCGGCAAAGCTGCCACCGGTGGTCTTGTACCCGGCAATGCCCAGCAATCCGCCCCCGGCATCAAGGGCCACGAAACATTGATCGGCTTCGATGACCCGGTGAAGAAAAGCGAGTGCCAGCGGCTCGGGGCCAAGAACCCGGCCCAGTTTCGGGCCAAACGCCGCCCAGTAAAGCCGCGCCCCCGCCTGGCGGAGGCCGGAAGGCAGCCCATGGTGAAGGGTCACGTCCATGTCAGCGCCTCGGCCAGAAGGGCGGCGTGGCCGGCGCCAAGGATCCAGCCTTCCTCGCGCGCAACGGCCGGGGTGTCGAACAGCGGCCTGATCCTCCCTTGTTCGGACAGACGCCAAAATGCGCGGGCCAGAAGCCGCACCTGCGCGCGGTCTGGGATCGGGTCGCGGGCGGACGTGACGGCGCTCGCCAGAAGCGACGGATACACTTCGGCCAGCGTCATCTCCTGCGGCACCTCGAACGGCCAGACGGCTGCGCCGGTGGTGGCGGCAATCCGGTGCACGACCGGAATGCCCAAGAGCGCCTGCGAGCCGACCGACCCCGCGCCCAACAATTGCCAGACGGTTTTTGCGGGCGGGTTTTCCCGCTCCACCCGCCGTTTTTCGGCCAGCCCCAATGCCGCATAATCGACCGTTTTCAGCGCCGGCAAATGCGGTCTTGGCCGCGCCTTCGGGGATCCCCAGAACGGCCCCGC
>JAYSYZ010000029.1:0-15513 GCA_043727195.1 Paracoccaceae bacterium | reverse complement strand
TTTTCTTGCGTTTCTTGTCGGACGACACGCGGATGTCGAACTCAAACGGCGTGCGGTTGGTCATTCGGGGGCCTTTCCGACTCGGGGGTGAGAGTTTAGGTGTTTCTGAGCCGGATTGAAGGGGGTGCTGCCGAAAATGCGCGTGAAGGACGAAATCGAGATGCGGCTCGCGGCGGCCTTTGCCCCCGATCGTTTGGAAGTCATCAACGAAAGTCACAAGCACGCAGGCCATTCCGGCGACGACGGCACGGGCGAAAGCCATTTCCGCGTGCTGATCCGGGCCGGCGCATTTCAACCGATGACCCGGGTGGCGCGGCACCGGGCGGTGCATCAGGCGCTGGGCGATCTGAATGCCCGCGTCCACGCGATCGCGCTGGATATCGGCTGAGGCGCCGGGCACGCCGCGCTGTCTTACGACAGCAGTTTAGGCAACAAACGGAATGGGTTAGTTGGCCTTTGCCTCAGCCCGGCGGGCGTGCAGTACCGGTTCGGTATAGCCGGATGGTTGCACGCGGCCCTTGAACACCAGATCGCAGGCGGCGCGATAGGCCGGGCCGTCGAAACCGGGGGCCATCGGGCGGTAGGCGGCGTCGTGGGCGTTCTGCCGGTCGACCACGGCAGCCATCTTGCGCAGGGCGGCGGTGACTTGTGCCTCGGTGATCACGCCATGATGCAGCCAGTTGGCCAGTGCCTGCGACGAGATGCGGCAGGTGGCGCGGTCCTCCATCAGGCCAACGTCGTGGATATCTGGCACTTTCGAACAACCGATCCCCTGATCGACCCAGCGCACCACATAGCCGAGAATGCCTTGGGCGTTGTTCTCCACCTCCTGCCGGATCGTCTCGGCCGACCAGTTGGTGCCTTGGGCAAGAGCGAGGGTCAAAAGCTGGTCCAGCGTGGCGCGCGGCCCCTGCGCCGCGATCTCGGCCTGCCGGGCGATTACATCGACGCGGTGATAGTGGGTGGCGTGCAGGGTGGCTGCCGTGGGCGAGGGCACCCAGGCGCAATTGGCCCCGGCCTGCGGATGGGCAATCTTTTGCGCCAGCATCGCGGCCATCTGATCGGGGATCGCCCACATCCCCTTGCCGATCTGGGCGCGGCCGCGCAGGCCGCAGGACAGACCGATATCGACGTTGCGATCCTCGTACGCCTTGATCCAGACCTGTGACTTCATCTCGCCCTTGGGCACCATGGGACCGGCCTCCATCGAGGTGTGGATCTCGTCCCCGGTGCGGTCCAGAAAGCCGGTGTTGATGAAGGCAACGCGGGCCTTCGCGGCGCGGATGCATTCCTTGAGGTTGGCGGACGTGCGGCGTTCCTCGTCCATGATGCCAAGTTTCACGGTATTGCGGGGCAGGCCGAGGGTGTCTTCGACGGCATCGAACAGCGCGGCAGTCAAGGCCACTTCCGCGGGCCCATGCATCTTGGGTTTGACCACATAGACCGCGGACTGCAGCGAATTGCGCGGACCATCGGTCTTTGTCAGGTCGTGCATGGCACACAGGGTGGTGACAAAGGCGTCAAGCAACCCTTCGGAAACCTCGTCACCCTGCGGGTTCAGCACGGCGGGCGTGGTCATCAGGTGGCCCACGTTGCGCACCAGCATCAACGCGCGGCCCTTGAGGATGCAAGGCGTTCCGTCCGGCGCGGTAAAGTCGAAATCCGGGGCCAGGCTGCGCGTTATGGTGCGGCCACCTTTCTGCAACACCTCCTCCAGATCGCCGCGCATCAGGCCCAGCCAGTTGCCATAGGCGGCAACCTTGTCCTCGGCATCGACGGCGGCAATGCTGTCTTCCAGATCCATGATGACTGTCAGCGCGGATTCCAGCCGAATGTCGGCAACACCGGCCCGGTCCTGCGCGCCGATGCGGTGGCCGGGGTCGATGCGCAGAACAATATGCAGGCCGTGGTTGCGCAGAAGGATCGCGTTCGGCGCATCGGCGGGGCCACGGCAGCCGGCGAACTGGCCCGGGTCTTTCAGGGCGGGATGCAGCACCCCGTCGGTGACCGTGTAGCGCCGGGTATCGACGTGCGACCCCTGCGCCAGAGGGGCAATGTCGTCCAGGAATGCCCGGCCCCAGGCGATGACGCGGTCGCCGCGTGCCGGGTCGTAGTCGTGCGATGCCGGCAAATCGCCCATCGCGTCGGTGCCGTACAGCGCGTCGTAAAGGCTGCCCCAGCGGGCGTTTGCGGCATTAAGCGCATAGCGAGCGTTCATCACCGGAACCACCAGTTGCGGGCCGGGGATCAGCGCGATTTCCGGGTCGATGCCAGTGGTTTCAATCGTGAAATCAGCGCCTTCGGGAACGAGGTAGCCGATTTCGCTCAGGAAGGCGCGGTAGGCTGCGGGATCATGCGGCTGGCCAAGGCGGGCGCGGTGCCATGTATCGAGGGCGGTCTGCAACGCCGTGCGGCGGGCCAGCGCGTCGCGGATGCGGGGGCCGAGACTGGCCACGGCGGCGGCAAGTCCGCCCCAGAAGATTTCCGGCGAAACGCCTGTGCCGGGAAGGGCCAGCGTGTCGATGAAATCGGCAAGCCGCCTGTCCACCGCCAGACCGGATTTCGTAACGCGCGTGGTCATCAGCCCGCTCCTTGCATGCAATGGCACACAATAGGGTCCGGCCGGGGGCAGGTGCAAGAACCGCAGTGTCAGGATCACGCACCCTGCCTGCAAAACAGGTGCGGAACGGTGTGGGATTGCGGTCTGACAGGACCGGATTTTTGCTTGCAGAGGGTCGGGATATTTGTTACTTAGCGACATGGCTAAGCATGAACCCGATCTGTCGCTGCTGTTCCACGCCCTGTCAGACCCAACGCGGCGGACGATGTTGTCACGGCTTGCCATCGGGGCGGCGGCGGTCAGCGAACTTGCCGGACCCTCCGGGTTTCGCCTGCCGACGATCCTGCGGCATATTTCCGTGCTGCAAGAAGCGGGGCTGATCGCCACCAGCAAGGACGGGCGCGTCCGATCCTGTGCCATCATCCCCGAGGGGCTCGATCCGGTCCGCGGCTGGCTGGACGTGCAGCGCGCGGTCTGGGAGGGGCGGTTGAACCGGCTGGATGACTACGTGATGACCCTGATGGAGACAAAGGAATGACCGATATCGTCGACCTTGACCCCGCCCTCGACCCCAACCTGGACCTTGTGCTGATCCGTGAGTTGAATGCCCCAAAAGAGGTTCTTTTCAGATGCTGGACCACGCCGGAACATCTTGTCCATTGGTTCGTCCCAAAGCCGCACCGGGTGACGGCCTGCGAACTCGATCTCCGGCCCGGCGGTGCCTGCAACACCACCTTCGAAGTGGACGGCGCCGTGATGCAGAACAAGGGCGTATATCTTGAGGTGATCCCCAACGAAAAAATCGTGTTCACAGACACTTACAGCGTCGGTTGGAAACCCGCGGCGGAACCCTTCATGACCGCGATCGTGACCTTCGAGGATATCGGCAACGGGCGCACCCGCTATACCGCCATAGCCCGGCACCGCAATGCCGCGGCGGCAAAGACCCATAAGGAGATGGGGTTTTTTGATGGCTGGGGCACAGTTGCGACCCAGTTGGAGGCTTATGCCCGGGAACTGATGCCATGACCGGGGCGACTGACCGAACGATGGTTCTGGAACGGCTGATCAAGGCCCCGGTCGGGGTCGTCTGGGGTGCCTGGATGAACCCCAGGACACTGCCCGAATGGTGGGGACCGGACGGTTATTCCTGCCGCACCACGCGCATCGACCTGCGGCAGGGTGGAGAGTGGGTCTTCGACATGATCGGACCGGATGGCACGGTCTATCCAAACCACCACCGCTACACCCGGGTCGAGCCGGAGCGGCGGGTCGACTACACGCTGCTGTGGGGCGAAAACGGGCCAAAGCACGCCGATGCCTCGGTCACCTTCGAGGATCTGGATGGGGCCACCCGGGTGACGCTGAGCATGACATTGGTTACGGTCAAGGAATACGAAGCGGCCAAGGGCTTTGGCGCGGTGGAACTGGGATTGCAGACGCTGGGCAAACTGGCGCGGTTTGTCGGCGCGGACTGAACCGAAGTGCGTCAGCTCTTTGGCAGCTTCTGGCTTCGGCAGCGGTCTGAACAGTATTTGACCTGATCCCAGACCTTTTCCCATTTCTTCCGCCAGGTGAAGGGCTTGCCACAGGTGGCGCAGGTCTTGACCGGCAAGTCCGATTTCTTGATCCCGCGCGGCATCTAAAGATCAAAACTCAGTTGCGCGGTGACTGCCTTGCGGCGGGGCGCGCGATCATTGACGAAACCCGCACCCGCTCGGCTGGCGTGGCGGGTAACGATGCGGGCGGCCTCATCGGCGAAACCGGGGCTGCGCCGGGCCGACCAGAGGGCATCACGGGCGGCGCGGGCTGCGGCGACACTGTCGACAACCGGTTCGGGATAGCGGCGGCCCAGCAGCCGCGCTGCATCGGGCCATTTCCAGGGCTCTTGCAGAAAGGCATCAGGTACGGCGGCAAGTTCGGGCAGCCAGCGGCGGGTGAAGCTGCCGGTCGGGTCCTGATCCAAGCCCTGTTTCACCGGGTTGTAGATGCGGGGTGTATTGATGCCGGTGGTGCCGGATTGCATCTGCACCTGCGGCCAGTGGATGCCCGGTTCGTAATCGGTGAACATGCGGGCCAGATGCGTGCCGCTCGACCGCCAGTCCAGCCACAGATGATACGACGCGAACGACGTCACCATCGCCCGCATCCGGAAATTCAGCCAGCCGGTGGCGGCAAGGTAGCGCAGGCAGGCGTCAAGGAACGGCAGGCCGGTTTCCCCCGCGGCCCAGGCCGCCAGCAGGGTGGCATCAGTCAACCGGGGGCGCGCAGCCTCGGCTCCGGCATGCAGGCTGCGCAGTTCGATCGCTGGCTGATCTTCCAGCTTCTGGGTGAAATGGTCGCGCCAGGCGAGGCGGGACTGATAGCTGGTCAACGCCCCGCCCCAGCGCCCACCGGGGTGGTCGCCTTGCCGTGTCCGCGTGGCCTGCGCCACCTCGCGCAGGCCAAGCGTGCCAAGCGCAAGATGCGGCGAAAGGCGCGAACAGGCCCGCTCGCCGGTCAGGGGCGACGACATGGCGACCCGGTAAGGCTCGCCCCGATGATCAAGAAAGCTGCCCAGCAGCGCCAACCCCTGCGCCCGCCCGCCAGACTGGCGATGCGGGCAGCGGTCGTCGGCAAGCTTCAGGGCGCGCGCGGTCGGGATCAGGCCCGGCTCGACACCCGGCAGGCATGAAATCCGCGGAACCGGCAACTGCCCGGCCGCGACAAATTGGTCGCGCGCCTTTGCCCAGCCGTCGCGGCTGCGCAGCCGCCGGATCACGCCGGACTGCGCCAACTCCGTCCACTCCACCCCCGCGCTCCGCGCCCAGGCGGCAACACGCCGGTCGCGGCTGTAGGTCCACATGTTGCCCGTCTCTTCATGGCTGACCATCCGACTGATGCGGTGCTGGCGACAAAGCCGTTGCAGCACTGCAACCGCCTCACCCGTCCGCACCACCAGCGGCGCGCCGAGGTTGGCAAGATCTCGGCTCAGACCGGTCAGGCATTCGGCGATGAAATCCCATTGCCGGGCCGAGGTGTCGGGCAGGGCCCAATAGTCCGGCTCGACGACGTAAAGCGGCAAAACCAGACCAAGTCCCGCGCCCAAGATCAGCGCGGGATGGTCGGCGGTGCGCAGGTCACGCTTGAACCAGACAAGAACATTCATCGAACACAGATCTAGCGGCCCTGCAGGATTCGTAAAGCCGGAAACGGTCTGCCGGCATTGGTCCCCCTTGCGCGCCCGGGCAGACCGCTTAGCTTGGCCGCGATGAGGAGAATGTGATGACCGCTGCCCCGCGAACGATCTTTCTGGCCGATTACCAACCCTACCCGTTTGTGGTCCGGCGGGTGGAGCTGACGTTCC
The DNA here is from genome assembly GCA_043727195.1 of Paracoccaceae bacterium. Taxonomy (GTDB): domain Bacteria; phylum Pseudomonadota; class Alphaproteobacteria; order Rhodobacterales; family Rhodobacteraceae; genus JAUYQR01. The sequence goes on along the minus strand of JAYSYZ010000029.1, from coordinate 9,607 downwards.
GGCTGCATCCCACCGCGACGCGGGTCAAGGCGCGGCTGGTGCTGGCCCCGAACCCGGCCCGCACAGGCAAGCACGATCTGCGGCTTGACGGCGAAGGATTGCAGCTTGTCACCTGTGCGCTTGACGGCAAGGCACTGAAGGTTGTGCCGGACGCGCATGGCCTGACGATCCCGGCCAGGCTGCTGCCGAAAGGCGAATTCACCCTGGAGACTGAGGTAGAGATCGCGCCCGAGGCCAACACCGCGCTGGAAGGGCTCTACATGTCGCGGGGGCTTTATTGCACGCAATGCGAGGCGGAAGGGTTTCGCAAGATCACCTTCTACCCCGACCGGCCCGATGTAATGGCCGCCTTCAAGGTACGCGTGGAAAGCGACCTGCCGGTCCTGTTGTCGAACGGCAATCTGATTGCCGAGGCGAAGGGCTGGGCGGAATGGCACGATCCCTGGCCCAAGCCCGCATATCTGTTTGCCCTGGTTGCTGGCGATCTGGTGGCCCATTCAGCCCGCTTCACCACGATGTCGAAACGCAAGGTCGACCTCAACATCTGGGTGCGCGCAGGGGATGAGGGCCGCTGTGCCTATGCGATGGACAGTCTGATCCGGTCGATGTCGTGGGATGAACAGGTCTACTGGCGCGAATACGATCTGGACGTGTTCAACATCGTCGCGGTGGATGATTTCAACATGGGCGCGATGGAAAACAAGGGCCTGAACATCTTCAACTCGCGCTACGTGCTGGCCAGCCCTGCAACCGCAACGGATGACGATTACGCGCGGATCGAGGCGATTGTCGCGCATGAGTATTTCCACAACTGGACCGGCAACCGCATCTCCTGCCGCGACTGGTTTCAATTGTGCCTGAAGGAGGGGCTGACCGTATCCCGCGACCACCAGTTTTCCGGTGACATGCGATCAAAGGCGGTCAGGCGGATCGAGGATGTGATGGCCCTGCGCGCCCGGCAGTTCCGCGAGGATGACGGGCCACTTGCGCATGCGGTGCGGCCGGAAAGTTTTGTCGAGATCAACAATTTCTACACCGCGACCGTCTACGAAAAGGGGGCCGAGGTCATCGGCATGCTGAAAACTCTGGTGGGCGATGACGCGTATGCACGGGCGCTAAACCTTTACTTTGACCGGCATGACGGTGATGCCGCGACGATCGAGGATTGGCTGCGCGTTTTCGAAGACGCTACCGCGCGCGATCTCGGGCAATTCAAGCTGTGGTATTCCGAAGCGGGGACGCCGCGCCTGCAGGTGTCGGAACAGTGGGACGACGGCACCTTCACCCTGACATTCGAGCAGTTCAATCCGCCAACGCCCGGCCAGCCCGAAAAACGCCCCAAGGTGGTGCCGATTGCTGTCGGGCTTCTCAATCCCAATGGCGACGAGGTGGTGCCGACAACGGTGCTCGAAATGACCGAGTTGCGGCAGAGCTTTCGCTTCGAAGGGCTTGCCGCCCGCCCCGTGCCGTCGATCCTGCGCGGCTTTTCCGCCCCGGTGGTGCTGGACCGCACCGTGCCAAGCGCCGAGCGCGCCTTCCTTCTGGCGCATGACACCGATCCGTTCAACAAATGGGAGGCGGGCCGCGCGCTGGCCAAGGATGTCATGGCGCGGATGGTCACAACGGGGGCAGAGCCTGATCGCGAATGGCTGGAAGCGCTGACGGCGGTGGCCTTTGACGAAGGCCTCGATCCTGCGTTCCGGGCGCTGGCGCTGCGCTTGCCCGCCGAAGATGACATCGCGCAGACCCTGCATGCAGCCGGCCGGGTGGCCGATCCGATGAAGATACATGCCGCACGGCGGCAGATGGCCGGGGCGCTGGCGCTGCGGCTAGGGCCGGGCCTGCAGGACGTCTACGACGGTCTTGCCGAACCGGGGCCGTTCTCGCCCGATGCGCGGGCGGCGGGGCGGCGGGCGTTGCGGCTGGCGGCGTTGAGCCTTCTGACGCGGCGCGACGGCGGGCGGCTTGCGGAAGCGGCCTATGCCGGTGCCGGCAACATGACCGAAGAGATCGGCGCCTTGTCGGCGCTTCTCGATATCGGGCAGGGCCAAGTGCAGATCGCGGCCTTTGCCGCACGGTGGGGGGGCGACCGAAATGTGATGGACAAGTGGTTCGCCCTGCAGATTGCCCATGCCGGCCCGGACGAGGCTGTCAGGGTCACCGGCATGCTGACCGCGCATCCCGATTTCGACTGGAAGAACCCGAACCGGTTCCGTTCGGTCATCGGGGGGCTGGCGGCCAATCATGCGGGGTTTCACCACAAGTCGGGCGCGGGCTACCGCCTGTTGGCCGACTGGCTGATCAAGCTTGATCCGCTGAACCCTCAAACTGCAGCGCGGGTATCGACTGCCTTTGAGACCTGGCCAAGGTATGATGCGGTGCGGCGCAAGCTGGCGCGTGCGGAATTGACCCGCATTCTTGCGGTCCCGGCCCTCAGCGGCGATCTGCGCGAAATGGCGGAACGGATGCTTGGCGCAGGCTGACTTGGGCGTTTTCTGACAGTCTGCACAGCGCCACCGCGTTCTGGGCTGTCAGCACAGGGCCGTGGCGTCTTTGCGGCGCTGTCTCACCTCAGTTGGTCTGCGTCTTGGCCGCTACATGCAATCCGGCGGCGCAATAGGGCTGCGCGCGGGTCCAGGCGGCCATTTCTGCCCGCTTGCCGCCGTCCCGCAGCGGGGCCCAGTCACGCCCGATGCCCCGGTTGCCGCCGCCCGCGACCACGCCATCCTTGGCCACCTGTTCCGACATGATCTCGACCGCGCACTGCAGATTGGCCTCGCCGTTCTTCAGGGCCGACGCCGACGTGGCCGCACAGCCATAACTTGCTGCCGACCTGGGCGAGATCTGCATCAGCCCGATCCAGCGCCCGCCCCCGCCCGATGCGACCGGATTCCAGCTGCTTTCGTATTTGGCCACCGCCGACAAAAGCCCCGCCCAGAACGCCCGCCGGTCAGCAAGATCGGCTGACGGATATGCCGGACACCAGGCCCCGATATCTGCGGGCACCTGTTCGGACAGCACCGGATCCTTGGTCGAAATCGCAACAAGGGTGGAACTTGTCCACTCTGTCGCCTCGGGCCGGTGATCCCAGCGCATCGGCGGAGTTGCGGCAAAAGCCATTTCGTCGGACTTGGGCGGCGCCACGCACCCGGCAATTGCCAGAAGACAAAGCGCGGCCATACGCGGCGAAAAAGCCCGCACGTCACTTGAACTCCTTCGCTTTACCATCATTCCGCCCTGTTCCGCGTTGACGCTGAACCTCAAGCCAAAAGTCTCCGGCCAAGGATCAGACCCATGCTGATTACACCGTCGTTCGTGCATGTGAAAACCCGCAGCCCCCGCGGTGAGCAGGAACATGCCGCCCTTCTCGTCCCCGGCAAGGCCTCTGGCGGATTTGACATCGACGGGATGAGCCCTGACGGAGTGCTGAAACGGCTGGATGCCGCTGTCATGCGCCAAGGGCCCGAAATGACCGAATGGCAATGCATCCGCGACGATCACGCAACCATGGCAGAAGCCGGTGAATGGGATGACCTGCTGGATGCGTTGCGATTTGCCGATCAGTCCCGCACCGTCGCCTCGGGGGGACGGCGGGTCGCGACGCTGATCAGCGAGGGTGCGCGCCGCGCGCTGTCGCAGGCGATCGCCCGCAAGGATTGGGCGGCAGCCGCAGCCGAACTTGCCCGCTTCGACGCCCTGGCCGCCCGCTATTCCGAAGATTATGCCGCCGCTCATCTGCTGGCGCAGTCGCACATCGACCTGGCCTGCGCCAAGCGGGGGGCCGCGACGGTGGGGCAGTTGTCGCGCGAGATGTGGATGGAAAGCACCGCACATTTCGACGCGGCGGAGGATATTCTGACCCTCTTCGACCCGATCGAAGAGATGTCGCCGGTTCTTGCCGCCACCCGCTACATGCTTGTGCGCGGGATCGAGGATGGCCGCAGCCTCTGCCGCGACTGGTTCGAGGATTGGTGCGATCTGGATCCCGAAGACGCCGATGTCCACACCGCGCATGCCGCGCATATGTTGCCGCAGTGGTTTGGGTCACTTGCCAGCTTTGACAAAGAGGCGCGCAAAGCTGCCCGGATGACCGAAGGCGTCACCGGCAAAGCCGCCTATGCGATTTTCCATCTGGCCGCCGCCAGAATCCTCGGCGACCTTCCGGCCGACATGGATCTGGAACTGTTTCTCGAAGGATTGGGCGATTACATGACGGCCACGGGCTGTCAGCACCGCGCCAACGTCGCGGCCAGCCTTCTGACGGAAATGGTGCACGGCTACCGGCTGGAAGGGCCGTCGAAAAACTATCAGCTCACCAAAGTGCGTGCGGCCCTGTCGGATGTTCTGTGGAACAGACTTACCGAAGTCCATCTGTCGGCTTGGGAAAGCGGCGCCAACAGCCTGGCCTTCGCCTTGGGTGAAATCTTCGGCCCGGCCCTCAAGCGTGGCGCCCGTATCGTGGTGCGGGGCAGTGGTCTTGGCACGCTGGTGCCGCTTCTCTGAACACCGCCTGCCTCTTGCCCCCCGGCGTCCTCCGCCCTAAACCCGGCTGCAGAACGCTGCTTCGGAGGCAAGATGCTCGACCTCGCCCATACCACCCCGACACCCAAGGTCATCGCAGGCGCCCGGCATGACTGGGAACTGGTCATCGGGATGGAAATTCATGCCCAGGTCTCGTCCAACGCCAAGCTTTTCTCGGGCGCCTCGACCCGGTTCGGGGCAGAGCCGAATTCCAACGTTGCCTTTGTCGACGCGGCAATGCCGGGAATGCTGCCGGTCATCAACGGGTTTTGCATCGAACAGGCAGTGCGGACCGGGCTGGGGCTGAAGGCAGCGATCAACCTGCGCTCGGCCTTTGACCGCAAGAACTATTTCTACCCCGACCTGCCGCAGGGCTATCAGATTTCCCAACTGTACCATCCCATCGTCGGGGAGGGCGAGGTGCTGGTGGAGATGTCGCCCGGCCCCGATGGGCAAAGAACCGCGCGGCTGGTGCGGATCGAACGCATTCATCTGGAACAGGACGCGGGCAAGTCGATCCATGACATGGACCCGACCCTGTCCTTCGTCGATTTCAACCGCACCGGCGTGGCGCTGATGGAAATCGTCAGCCGCCCCGATATCCGCGGCCCAGAAGAGGCGGCAGCCTTTGTGACCAAGCTGCGCCAGATCCTGCGCTACCTCGGCACCTGCGACGGCAACATGCAGAACGGCAACCTGCGCGCCGATGTCAACGTCTCGGTCTGCCGCCCGGGCCAATATGAGAAATATCAGGCGACACAGGATTTCAGCCATCTGGGAACGCGCTGCGAGATCAAGAACATGAACTCGATGCGGTTCATCACGCAAGCGATCGAATACGAAGCCCGCCGCCAGATCGGCATTCTGGAGGACGGTGGCCAGATTACCCAGGAAACCCGGCTGTACGATCCGGACAAGGGCGAGACGCGCTCGATGCGGTCAAAGGAAGAAGCGCATGACTACCGCTATTTCCCCGATCCCGACCTGCTGCCGCTGGAGATCGAGCAGGCATGGGTCGACCAGATCGCTGCCACGATGCCTGAACTGCCGGATGCCCGGAAGGCCCGTTTCATGGCCGATTTCGGGCTGACCGATTATGACGCCAATGTGCTGACCGCCGATCTGGAATCCGCCGCGTTCTTCGAAGCGGTGGCACGGGGCCGTGACGGCAAGCAGGCCGCGAACTGGGTGATCAACGAGTTGTTCGGGCGCTTGAACAAGCAAGGCCTCGGCATCGAGGTGTCGCCGGTTTCGGCAGCGCAACTGGGCGGCGTTCTCGACCTGATCGGATCGGGCGAGATTTCCGGTAAGATGGCAAAGGACCTGTTCGAAATCCTCTGGACCGAAGGCGGTATTCCCGCCGAGGTTGCCGCCGCGCGCGGCATGAAGCAGGTGACGGATACCGGTGCCATCGAAGCGGCGGTCGACGCCATCATCGCCGCCAACCCCGATCAGGTGGAAAAAGCCAAGGCCAACCCGAAACTCGCGGGCTGGTTCGTGGGGCAGGTGATCAAGTCGACCGGCGGCAAGGCCAATCCGGCGGCGGTCAACGCGCTGGTTGCGGCGAAGCTGGGATTGTGAACCGGCAGACCTTGCGGTCAGACCTGACGCAGCCTTCAACCGGCCCTGTTGCAGGACAAACGCGGTTTTGCAGCAAGGACCTTCCGTGATTTGCGGTATCGGGCCGAATCTTCTATCACTGGCCTGAACAATCGTGAGGCGGCCCGATGCAGCGTTTCGAATACAAGGTGGTTCCAGCCCCAAAGCGGGGCGAAAAGGCACGGGGGGTAAAGACCACCGAAGACCGCTTCGCGCTGGCCTTGACCCAGTTGATGAATGAACTTGGCGCGGACGGGTGGGACTATGTCCGCTCTGACGCGCTGCCTTGCGAAGAACGGACCGGGTTCACCGGCACCAAGACCACGTTCCAGAACATGCTGGTCTTTCGCCGGGTTATCGGCGTCATGGATGAAGACCTGCCAGATCGCCCCGCGGTGCGGATTTCTGTCACCGAAGCAGCTGCCGTTGCGCCGAAGCTTGGCCCGGCGGAGACGCCGGGTGGTGTGGCCCCGGCATTGGGTCCGGCAAAGTCCAACCTCGCGGCGGAATGATCAGGCCAGCGCCAGAAGTGCCTCTCGCAGCACCTCTTCAAAGATATCCAGCGCGGCATCGTCACCCAGACTGACGCGGATGCAACGATCCAGCGGGGCGACGCCCGGCATGCGGATGAAGACCCCGCGCCCGACGATCTGGTTCAGGACGGCGCGGGCATGGTCGCCGTCCCGGCCACAGTCGATGGTCACGAAATTGGTTGCGGACGGCAAGGGCCGCAAACCGTTCGCGGCGGCAATCGCGTCGAGGCGGGCGCGGGCGGCGATGACCTTCGCCTGGACCTGCGCAAGCCAGTCCTGATCGGCCAGCGCCGCAAGGGCACCGGCCTGCGACATGCCGGTCATCCCGAAATGGTCGCGGACCTTGTCAAAGGCTTGCGCCAGGGCGGGGTTGGTCAACGCGTAGCCGACGCGCGCCCCGGCAAGGCCGTAGCCTTTGGAAAAGGTGCGCAGGCGGATCACCTGCGGGTGGTCGGCGCGAATGTCGGGGATCGTGCCGGGCGGGGCGAGGTCGGCGTAAGCCTCGTCAAGCAGGAGGACCGCTTCGGGCGGCAGATTGGCCACCAGATCTTCGATCACCTCGGCGGGGTGGTGACTTCCCATCGGGTTGTCGGGGTTGGCAAGGTAGACAAGCCTTGCCCCGGTCTGGCGGGCCGCGGCAAGCAGCGCTTCGGGGTCTTCATGGTTGGCCTTGTAGGGCACCCAGATAAGGCTGCCGCCACAGCCCGCGACGTGGAAATTGAAGGTCGGGTAGGCCCCGAGCGAGGTGACCACCGGCGTGCCGGGGGAAAGGGTCAGGCGGCAGATCAGCCCCAGAAGCCCGTCGATGCCGGGGCCGATGGCAAGGTTTTCCGGGGCGACGCGGTGATGGGCGGCGAGGGCGGCTTTCAGGGCGTGATTTTCCGGGTCGCCGTATTTCCACGCCTCGGACGCGGCCCGTTCCATCGCCTTGATGGCCTTCGGTGACGGCCCGAAGAGCGACTCGTTGGCCCCGAGGCGGGCGCGGAAGGGGCGGCCATGGCGGCGTTCGAGCGTTTCAGGCCCGGTGAAGGGGACCGTGGAGGGCAGGGCGTCGGCGAGGGGGGTCAGAAAGCGGGTCATGCGATGAGTTTGAGCGGGTTTTCAGCCGCGCCGCAAGGGTGAGTTTGGCTGTGATAACACGCGTGTAAAGTTCTATAAATATCTGATATTGCTCGATTTGTCAGATTTTGTTAATCTTTTGGCAAGGTTTTGCAGCGCCATCACACGCCCGCAGCCGCCCCCGCGCGCGCGCCAGGCGGAACCGCCGGTGCCTTTCCCACGGTGGCGGAACTGCCCCCACCCGGCGTCAGCCCATGTCGGCGAGGCGGGTCAGGGCCGCTTGCAGTTTTGCCGCCTCTTCCGTGCGGGCCTGCAGGTTGGCTTTGGCTTCGTCGACCACTTCTTCCGGGGCGGATTTCGCGAAGTTCGGGTTGTTGAGGCGACCGGTCAGGCCGGAGATTTCCTTTTGCAGCTTGTCCATGGCCTTGGTCAGACGGGATTTTTCTTCGGCGATGTCGATGATGCCTGCCAGCGGGATGGCAAAGGCCGCGCCTTCGACCGTGACAGCGATAGAGCCTTTGGCGGCGGCACCTTCGCTCAGCACCTCGATCCGGGCGAGGCGCTTGATCAGCGGTTCGTTGCGCGCCCATGCCGCGCGGGCGTCAGCTGTCATCGTGGTGGCAACCATGTCAAGCTTCAGGCCGACCGGCACATGCATCTGCGCCCGGGCGGAGCGGATTTCATCAATCAGGGCGGTGACCCAGTTCATCTCGCGGTCGGCCTTGGCGTCGATCAGGTTAAGGTCGTAGTCCGGCCAGTCGGTGTGGATCAGCGGCTTCGCGCGGGTGCCGGTGGTCTGCCACAACTCCTCGGTCACGAAGGGCATCATCGGGTGGAGCAGGATCATGCACTGGTCCAGCACCCAGGCCATGGTCTGGCGCGTTTCGGCGGCCTCTGGTCCGTCAAACAGCGGTTTGGCAAACTCGACATACCAGTCGCAGACCTTGCCCCAGACGAATTTGTACAGCGCATCGGCGGCCTGATCAAAGCGGTAGCCGGTCAGCGCGGCGTTGATTTCATGGAGGGTGCGGGCGGCCTCGCCGATGATCCAGCGGTTGACGGTGGCCTGCGGCGTGGGGGCGGCACTGGTCTGGTGCCCCTCCCACACCCCGTTCATCTCGGCAAAGCGGCAGGCGTTCCAGAGCTTGGTGCCGAAGTTGCGGTAGCCCGCGATGCGCTGGGTGTCGAGCTTCAGCACCCCGCCAAGCGAGGCCATCGCGGCATTGGCAAAGCGCAGGGCATCGGCGCCGTATTCGTCAATGATCTCCAGCGGGTCGATGACGTTGCCGAGCGATTTCGACATCTTCTTGCCCTTGGCGTCGCGGACCAGGCCGTGCAGATAGACGGTGTGGAAGGGCACGTCGCCCACCACGGCCAGCTGCATCATCATCATCCGGGCGACCCAGAAGAACAGGATGTCCTGTCCGGTCACGAGGACCGAGGTGGGGAAGTATTTCTGAAGTTCGGGCGTGGGTTCCGGCCAGCCGAGCGTGCCGATCGGCCAAAGGCCGGAGGAGAACCAGGTGTCGAGGACGTCAGGGTCGCGCCAGATCGGATAAACCAGATGCGTAGGGTCCTGGCTGACCGCGTAATCGGCCAGCGCGGCTGCCAGGGTTTGCACAGCGGCGTGACGGTCGGCCACTTCGACGATGCGGGAAGTATTCAGCGGATGTGGCAGGTTGGCCAGATCATCCCGGAAATGCTCGGACACGGCGGACATATCGGACGCACAATGGTGACGCGCGTCGCGGTCGACATGGCCGCCGTCACCGAGAACCTGGAGAATTTCAACTTCATCTAATGCGTTGTCGCCTTCGTCGTCGACAAAACCGTCGACGTCCAGATCAAGGCCATACCACACCGGAATCTGGTGCCCCCACCAAAGCTGGCGGCTG
>JAYSYZ010000028.1:0-15546 GCA_043727195.1 Paracoccaceae bacterium | reverse complement strand
GCTGGTGCGGGCCGATCAGCGGATGGCAGTGACGCGGTTTGCCGATTTCACGCTGGATCTGGCGGGGTTGGTGTCGGTTGGCGGGGCGGGTCGGCTGTCGCTGAACGAACTGCCGACGCGGGCGCTGCTCTGGCCGACGCAGGCGGTGGCGGCGGCCGCGCAATCCACCCCGGCGCAGATGCTGGAAGAAGGGCATTCGCGGTTTTCAACACCGCTGCTGGCGGTTGCCGCGCCGCTCCTCGGCTTTGCGGCGTTGATGCTGGGCGGGTTTTCACGCTTTGGCTTGTGGCGTCAGATGGGGCTGGCGGTGGTGCTTTTGATCGCGATGCAGATGGTCAGCACCTGGGCCGGCGGGGTGGCGATGCAGGCGGTGCGGGCCTGGCCGCTAAGCTATGCAGCGCCGGTGCTGGGGGTTGGCGTGGCGGTGGCGCTGCTGTGGCTGGCGCAGCGGCCACGGGTGCGGCGGCCACTGCAGGCGGTGCCGACATGACGCTGAGCCTGTATATCGCGCGGCGGTTTGCCTGGACGGTGGCGCAGGTGTTCCTGATCTTTTTCGGCATCCTGATGCTGATCGACATGATCGAGCAGTTGCGCCGGTTTTCATCGGCGGGTGTCGCGCTGTGGGAGGCGGCGGGGCTGTCGCTGATGAACGTGCCGGGGACGCTGTACCGCATCCTGCCGCTGATCCTGATCATGGGGTCGATCGCGATGTTTCTGGGGCTGGCGCGGTCGTCGGAACTGGTGGTCGTGCGGGCGGCGGGGCGGTCGGGGCTGCGGTTTCTGGCAACGCCGGTGATCGTGGCGGTGGCGCTGGGGCTGCTGACGGTGGCCGCGTTCAACCCGATCGTCGCGGCCACGGCGAAGCAGTATGATGCGGCACGGGCGCGCCTGTCGCAAAGCAGCGGGGGGTCGGTTCTGTCGGTCGCCGATACCGGGCTCTGGCTGCGGCAGGGGGCGGAAGACGGGCAGACGGTGATCCAGGCCGCACGGGCCAATCTGGACGGGACCGAGTTGTTCGGGGTGACGTTCCTGGGGTTTGACGCAAACGGCCTGCCCGCGACGCGGATCGAGGCGGCGGCGGCAAAGCTGACCGAAGGCGCTTGGGAGCTGACCGGGGCAAAGACCTGGGACCTGACGGCGGCAAACCCAGAACTGTCGGCGCTGCGCGAGGCAGGGCCGTCATCCTTGCCGTCAGACCTGACACCGGAGCGGATTCGTGACAGTTTCGGCACGCCTTCGGCCATCGCCTTCTGGGACCTGCCCGCCTATATCGGCGATCTGGAACGCGCCGGATTTTCGGCGCGCGCCTACCGGCTGTGGTTTCAGATGGAACTGGCGCAGCCCTTGCTGCTGGCGGCGATGGTGCTGGTGGCCGCCGGGTTCACCATGCGCCACACCCGCTTTGGCGGCACCGGGCAGATGGTGCTCTATGCAATGCTGTCGGGTTTCGCGATATTCTTCCTCAGGAACTTTGCCCAAGCGCTTGGCGACAGTGGGCAAATCCCGATTTCGGTCGCCGCGTGGAGCCCGCCTCTGGCGGCGTTCCTGATGTCGCTGGGGCTGTTGCTGCATCTGGAGGATGGCTGATGCGGCACATTCTTATACTGCTGGCAATTTGGCTGATGCTGGCCCTGCCCGCGCGCGCACAAGAGCAGGCGACGCTGATTTCGGACAGTCTGGAAATCACCGGCGACACCCGGCTGATCGCCGACGGCAATGTCGAGGTGTTCTTCAAGGGGCGGCGGCTGAAGGCGCAGCGGATCGTCTATGATCAGGCAGGCAACCGGCTGCAGATCACCGGCCCAATCGTGCTGACGGATGAGACCGGCGACACGCTGATCCTGGCGTCGCAGGCCGATCTTGCGGCGGACCTGTCCGAAGGCATCCTGACCAGCGCGCGGCTGGTGCTGAACCGGCAGTTGCAGCTGGCGGCCAACCGGATGTTGCGGGTGGCCGGGCGTTACACCGCGCTTGAAACGGTGGCCGCGTCGTCATGCAAGATCTGTGCAGGCAATCCGACGCCGCTGTGGGAGATCCGCGCCAAGCGGGTGGTGCATGACGAGGTGGAGCGGCAGATCTATTTCGACAATGCCCAGTTCCGCGTCGCGGGCGTGCCGGTGTTCTACATCCCGCGGCTGCGGATCCCCGACCCGACGCTGAAGCGCGCAACCGGCCTTCTGGCGCCGACGCTGCGCACCACATCCGATCTGGGGACCGGGCTGAAATTCCCGTATTTCATCGTTATCAACCGATCCAGCGACCTGACGCTGACCCCCTATCTGACGACGAAGAACAGCCAGACGCTGGAACTGCGCTACCGGCAGGCCTTTGCCTCCGGTCAGTTGACCGCAACGGGATCGGTCAGCAATGACGACCTGATCCCCGGCAGGACGCGCGGATATCTGTTCGTCGATGGCGCGTTCAGCCTGCCTGCGAAATTCAACCTGACGTTCAAGGGCCAGGTGGTCAGCGATCCGGCCTATCTGCTGGACTACGGTATTGCCAACCTCGACCGGCTGGACAGCCGGCTGGAGGTGAACCGGACGCGGCGCAACGAATACATTTCGGGCCGGATCATCAGCTTCCAGACGCTGCGCGATGACGAAGACAACACCACGATCCCGTCGATCGTGGGCGATGTCACCTTTCACCGGCGCTTTTCGCTGGGCCCGCTGGGGGGCGAAGGCGGTTTGCAACTGCAGACCCACAATCATTATCGCAGCTCCTCCAGCCCGATTGACGGGCCGGACAGTGACAGCATCGCCGATGGCCGCGATCTGAGCCGCATCTCGGCGCGCGTCGACTGGCGGCGCAGTTTTCTGCTGCCCTTCGGCATCGAGGGGACGGTGGTGGGCGATCTGACCGCCGACGCCTACACGATTGCCGAGGATGCCGTGTTCAGCGGCAACACCATCCGGTCGCATGGCAATGTCGGGGCCGAGTTTCGCTGGCCCTGGGTCAAGGCGGCAGGTGCAAGCGGGGCAAGCCATGTGATCGAGCCGGTGGTGCAGCTGATCTGGGCCTCGTCAGATGCCGAGACTTTGCCGAACGAGGATTCCGCGCTGGTGGAATTCGACGAGGGCAACCTCTTTTCGCTGAACCGCTTTCCGGGATCGGACGCGGTGGAACGCGGCCCGCGCGCCAATGTGGGGGTGACCTGGACAAGGGCTGATCCGGCGGGCTGGACCATGGGCGTGACGGTTGGCCGGGTGTTCCGCACAGCCGATCTGGGGCAGTTCAGCGCCGGGTCGGGGCTGGACGGCAGCCGGTCAGACTGGTTGGCTGCGGTGAATTTCGATCTGGCCGACGGGTTTGCGATGACCGGGCGGCTTGTGTTGGACGATGATCTGACGCTGACCAAGGGTGAGGCGCGGCTTACGCTGAACCAGCCGAAGACGGCGCTGTCAACCTCGGTGATCTGGGCCGTCGCCGACCCGCTGGAAAACCGCCCCGACCCGACGCAGGAGTTCACTTTCGATGCGCGACGCAAGCTGAACCCGAACTGGACGGCAAAGCTGTCGGGCCGCTATGACTTTGTTGCCGATCAGGGCACGGTGGCGGGGCTGGGTCTGGAGTTCCTGAACGAATGCATCCGGGTTGATGTTTCCCTCTCGCGTCGGTTCACGTCCTCGACTAGTGTGACGCCGACGACGGATTTCGGCCTGTCGGTCGATCTGGTGGGCTTTGGCGGCGGCGCGACGGCCGGTCCGGCGCGGACCTGTCGGCAGTGACGCGCCGGGAGTGAGTGAAGCGGGCGGGCAAAGACCCGGCGCAAAGAGCAAGAGCGGCTGAGGCAATGGCAATATCCTTTCTGAAACGGCAGGTTGCGGGGCTGGTCTGTGCGGCGGCGCTGGCTTTGCCGGCGCAGGCACAAGATCTGTTCGCACCCCGGCTGTACGTGAACGACCGGGTGATCACCCAGTACGAGGTGCTGCAGCGGGCGATGTTCCTGCAGGTGCTGAAGGCCCCGGGCAACCCCGAGGACGAAGCGCTGAAAGCGCTGGTCGAGGACCGGTTGCGCCAGACCGAAGCGGAGCGGCTGGGGATCAAGCTGACCGAAGCCGAAGTGCTGGCGGGGATGACGGAGTTTGCCTCGCGCGCCAATCTGACGGCAGAGGCGCTGACAGCCGAGTTGGAAAACGTCGGCATCGCGGCGGAAAGCTTTCGCGATTTCGTGTCGGCGGGTCTGGTGTGGCGACAGGCGGTACGGGCGCGGTTTCTGGGCCAGGTGCCGATCAGCGAAGCGGATGTCGACAAGGCGCTGGAAGCCTCGGCCCGGCCACGCGCGCTGAAGGTGCTGGTGTCGGAACTGGTGATCCCGCTGCCCGAAGACGACGCGGCGGAGGCATTGGCGCTGGCCGAGCGGCTGTCGGATGAGATCACCAGCGAGGGCGCGTTTGCGGCGGCCGCGGGGCGCTATTCGGCGGCACCGACGGCCGGGCGCGGCGGGCGGCTGGACTGGGTGCCGCTGGCAAACCTGCCTGCATCCATCGGTGCCGCCGTGCTGGCCCTCGGGCCGGGAGAGGTGTCGGATCCGGTGCAGGTGCCGGGCGCGGTGGTGCTGTTCCTGCTGCGCGACGTGGCCCGGGACGAGACGGCGGAACCGTTTGCGGTGACGGTGGAATATGCCGAGTTTCTGGTGCCCGATGACGGCGCGGAAATCGCCCGGCTGCGCGCCGCCGTGGATGGCTGCAAGGATCTGTACGGTCAGGCCAGGCGCTTGCCGGAGGACCGGCTGACGATCAGCAAGATTGCCATGACCGAGGTGCCGGGTGATGTGGGGCTGGAACTGGCGCAGCTTGACCCCGGCGAAAGTTCGGTCGCGCTGACCCGCGCGGGGTTCCGCCGGTTCCTGATGTTGTGCGGGCGCGAACAGACGCAGGACGCGCCGGTCGACCGGGATGCTGTGCGCGAGCAGGTGATCAACCAGAAGCTGGAAGGCCTTGCCGAGGGTTATCTGGAAGAACTGCGCTCTGCCGCGATCATCCGCGAGCCGTGAGTGCTGCGCCCGTCATCCTGACCGCGGGCGATCCGTCCGGGATCGGGCCGGAAATCGCGGTAAAGGCTTGCCTTGCGGGCGAGCGGTTCGTCTGGCTGGGCGATCCGCGGCATCTGCCGGGGGGTGCCGTCTGGCAGGAGGTGGCGTCGCTGGCAGAGCGGGTGCCGCCGGGGGTGCTGGCGGTGATGCGGCACGATTTCGCCGCCCCTGCCCCGCCCGGCCAACCCGATCCGGCGAATGCTGCGGCTGTGATTGCGGTCATCGAACGCGCGGTGGCGCTGGTTCAGCGCGGCGAGGCGGCGGCGATCTGCACCGCCCCGATCAACAAGAAGGCGCTGCGGGATGGCGCGGGCTTTGCCTTTCCCGGCCATACCGAGTTTCTGGCGCATCTGGCGGGGGTGGACCGGGTGGTGATGCTGCTGGCCTGCCCGGGATTGCGGGTGGTTCCGGTGACGATCCACATCCCGCTGGCTGATGTGCCGGGTGCGCTGACCGAGGCGCTGCTGGAGGACACGGTCCGGATCACCCATGCCGCGCTGATCCGCGATTTCGGCATTGCGACACCCCGGCTGGTCTTGTCGGGGCTGAACCCGCATGCCGGCGAAGGTGGCGCCATGGGACGGGAGGATGGCGCGGTCATCGCACCGGTGGTGGCGCGGCTGGCGGCCGAGGGCATCGCGATCCGCGGGCCGTTGTCGGCGGACACGATGTTTCACGCCGCCGCGCGCGCGGGCTATGATGCGGCGCTGGCGATGTATCACGATCAGGCGCTGATCCCGATCAAGACCATCGACTTTGCCGGGGCGGTGAACGTGACGCTGGGCTTGCCCTTCGTGCGCACCTCGCCCGATCACGGCACGGCCTACGACATTGCCGGGCGCGGGCTGGCGGACCCGTCAAGCCTGATTGCGGCGCTGCGGATGGCGCGGGAGATGGCGGCGCGGCGGTGAGTGTGGAAGCGGGGGCCAGCCCCCGCGCCCCCGGGATATTTTCGGACAGATGAATGGCGGGAGCAGGGTTTGGGAACGATTGACGGGCTGCCGCCGCTGCGGGAGGTGATCCGGGCGCATGATCTGGTTGCCAAGCGGCAGCTGGGGCAGAACTTCATTCTGGATCTGAACCTTACGGCGAAGATTGCACGCTCGGCCGGTGATCTGTCTGGGTGTGATGTGCTGGAGGTGGGGCCCGGTCCTGGCGGCCTCACGCGGGGGCTGCTGGCCGAGGGCGCGCGGCGTGTGCTGGCGGTGGAGAAGGACGCGCGCTGTCTGCCGGCACTGCAGGAGATTGCGGCTGCGGCTCCGGGGCGGCTGGAGGTGCTGCTTGGCGACGCGCTGCAGGTGGACGTGCGGGCGCATCTGACGCCGCCGATCAAGGTGGTGGCGAACCTGCCCTACAATGTCGGGACGGAGTTGCTGATCCGCTGGCTTTCGCCGCCAGTCTGGCCGCCCTACTGGACATCGCTGACGCTGATGTTTCAAAAGGAGGTGGCGGAGCGGATCGTGGCCAAGCCGAGCAGCGCGCATTACGGGCGGCTGGCGCTTTTGGCGCAGTGGCGCTGTAACGTGGCCATCGTGATGACTCTGCCACCGGAGGCGTTCACGCCTGCCCCCAAGGTGCATTCGGCGGTGGTGCAGCTGACCGCCCTGCCCGGCACACGTTTTCCCTGTGATTTCGTGGTGTTGCAGCGGATAACTGCCATGGCGTTCGGGCAGCGGCGCAAGATGCTGCGGTCCAGCCTGAAAGGGATGAGACCGGGGATCGAGGCGCTGCTGGAAAGCGTCGGCATCGCGCCGACCGCACGGGCCGAGGAGATCGGGCTGGAGGCGTTCTGCGCGCTGGCGCGGGCGGTTCAGGCAGCCTGACGTTGGGCGAGGACGCGGGCCATGGTTTCGCCCATGGCACTTGGGTTCGGGGCAACAATGATGCCGGCGGCAGCAAGGATTTCGACCTTTTCCTGCGCGCTTTCGCCGAATGCGCTGATGATCGCGCCGGCATGGCCCATCTTGCGGCCCTTCGGGGCTGACAGCCCGGCGATATAGGCGACCACGGGTTTGTGCATGTGATCACGCGCAAAGGCGGCGGCCTCGGCTTCTTGGGGGCCACCGATTTCACCGATCATCATGATGGCATCGGTATCGGGGTCTTCTTCAAAAAGTGCCAGGATATCCTTGAAACTGCTGCCATTTATCGGATCGCCACCGATACCGACCGAGGTGGAGACGCCGATACCCAAGGCTTTCATCTGGGCCGCCGCCTCATACCCCAGCGTGCCCGAACGCCCGACGATGCCGACGCGCCCGGGCATGTAGATATGCGGCGGCATGATGCCCATGAAGGCTTTGCCGGGCGAGATGATTCCGGCGCAGTTCGGGCCGATCAGGCGCATCTTCCGCTCCTCGGGGTAGCGTTTCAGGAAGCGTTTGACCTTCATCATGTCCTGGCTGGGGATGCCGTCGGTGACGCATACGGCGGTTCTGATGCCCGCATCCGCCGCCTCCATGATCGCGTCGGCGGCGAAGGGGGGCGGGACGAAGACGAGGCTTGCCTCTGCCCCGGTGGCCGCGACCGCCTCGCGCACGGTGTTGAACAGCGGGCGGTCGAGGTGGGTTTCACCGCCGCGACCGGGGGTGACGCCGCCCACGACATTGGTGCCGTGGCGGATCATGTCGGCGGCGTGGAAGGCGCCGATGCGGCCGGACATGCCCTGGACGATTACTTTGGTGGTCTCGGTGATCAGGATGGCCATGGTGTGTTCCTTCAGGCGGCTTTGGCGGCGACGGCCTTGGCGGCAGCCTCGGCCAGGGTGTCGGCGGAGATGAGGGGGAGGCCGGAGGTCTGGATGATGTGCTTGCCTTCGGCGACATTGGTACCGGCGAGGCGGACGACGACCGGGATGGTGAGGCCGACCTCCTGGTAGGCTTTGACCACCCCCTCGGCGACCCAGTCGCAGCGGTTGATGCCGGCGAAGATGTTGACGAGGATCACGCTGACGTTGCGGTCGGCCAGCACGGTGCGAAAGGCGCGGACGACGCGTTCGGGGCTGGCGCCACCGCCGATGTCGAGGAAGTTGGCAGGTTCGCCCCCGGCAAGTTTGATCATGTCCATCGTGGCCATGGCGAGGCCGGCGCCGTTGATGATGCAGCCGATGTCGCCGTCGAGGCCGACATAGGCGAGGCCGTGGTCGCCCGCGGTGGATTCGCGGGGGTCTTCCTGGCTGCGGTCGCGAAGTTCCGCCACCTGAGCTTGGCGGAACAAGGCGTTGGTATCGAAAGACATCTTGGCATCCAGTGCCACAAGATCACCCGCGCGGGTGATGACCAGGGGGTTGATCTCCACCATCACGGCATCAAGGTCGCGGTAGGCGCGATAGCAGGCCTTTAGGATGGTCACCATCTGGGCGATCTGGCCGCCTTGCAGGCCAAGCTGGAACGCGAGTTCACGGGCCTGGAATTCCGACAGGCCGACGGCGGGGTCAACGGTCATGCGGCGCAGCGAATCGGGGTCTGTCTCGGCCAGATCCTCGATTTCCATGCCGCCGTGGGCAGAGGCGACGATCATGATGCGTTCGGATTTGCGGTCGAGGACGAAGCCCAGATACATCTCGCGCGCAATGTCGGAAGCGGCTTCGACCCAGAGCCGGTAGACGCCCTTGCCATGCGCATCGGTCTGTTTGGTGACCAGCTGTTTGCCGAACAGGGTGGCGGCGAAGGCAGCCACCTCATGTTCGTCGCGACAGAGCTTTACGCCACCTGCGGCACCCCGGCCGCCGGAATGGATCTGCGCCTTGACGACCCAGGCGCTGCCGCCAAGCTCGCGGGCACGGTAGCCCGCCTGTTCGGGACTGTAGGCCAGGCCACCGCGCGGCACCGGCACGCCAAAGCGGGCGAGGATTTCCTTGGCCTGATATTCGTGGATGTCCATGGCGTTACCTTGCTACGATGGCGTCAGCGACGGCCAGCAGGTTGCGGGCCATTTTTTCCGACGCGGCGTCTATCATCTTGCCGTCAAGGCTGGCGGCACCTTTGCCTTGCGATTCCGCGATCTTCAGTTCCTCGATGATGCGGCGGGCCTTGGTCACTTCGGCCTCGGTCGGGCTGAACACCTCATTGGCGAGAGCCACCTGCGAGGGGTGGATCGCCCATTTGCCTTCGCAGCCCAAGGCGGCGGCGCGGCGGGCGCCGTCACGGTAGCCTTCGGGATCGGAGAAATCGCCGAACGGGCCGTCGACGGCGCGCAGGCCGTAAGCACGACAGGCGATGACCATGCGGCTGATCGCTGCATGCCACTGATCGCCCGGGTACATCGGGTTCAGACCACCGATATTGGTGGTGCGGGCGCGCATCGAAGCGGCATAGTCGGCGACGCCGAAATGCAGCGCCTCAAGCCGGCCGCCGAACTGGGCGATGGTCTCCACGTTGGCCATGCCGAGGGCGGTCTCAATCAGCGCCTCAAGCCCGACGCGGGTCTGATACCCCTTGCCCTGCTCGATCTGGTTGACCATCGCCTCGACCATGTAGAGGTCGTCGCGAACGCCGACCTTGGGCACCAGCAGGGTATGAACGCGCGACCCGGCCTGTTCCATCACATCAACCACGTCGCGGTACATGTAATGGGTATCAAGGCCATTGATCCGAACCGAGACGGTCTTGCCCCGGGCGGCCCAATCGATGTCATTCAACGCCTGGATACAGTTCTTTCGTGCCTGTTCCTTTTCCGGCGGGGCGACGGCATCTTCCAGGTCGAGGAACACGTAATCGGCGGGGCCATCGGCCGCCTTGTCGATCATCGCAGGGTTGGAGGCCGGGACAGCGAGTTCAGACCGCTGAAGCCGCTGCTGGCGCAGGGGGTAAAGAGTGTGGCTCATCTCTATGATTTCCTATGCTATTCTGCGGCCAGGCGAAGCGTGGTCGAGCGGCCTTGCGCATACCAGGATTGCGCTGCGGCGACGCCCGAGCCAAAGTCGATGTCGGCCCCCGCCTCTGCCAGTGCCATTTCGGCCACGGAAAGCGCGGTCAGGCACATGCCTTCGTTGAGATCGCCCAGATGGCCGATACGGAACACGCGGCCTGCGAGGCGGGCAAGGCCGGAGCCGAAGGAGGTGTTGTAACGCTCGTACCCGATACGGATCACGTCCCGGGCATCGACGCCTTCGGGCACGCGGATCGCGGTCACGGTGTTGGAGGCGAGCGAGGGATGTTCGGCGCATATCTGAAGGCCCCAGGCGGTGACGCCGCGACGGATACCCTCGGCCAGGCGGGCGTGGCGGGCCACGACGTTTGCCAGGCCTTCGGCATTGATCCGGTCAAGCGCGCGGCGCAGGCCGTGCAGGATCTGCGTCGGCGGGGTGTAGGGGAAATAGCCGGTCTCGCAGGTGGCCTGATAGTCGCGGAATTCGAAATAGGCGCGGCGCATGGTCGAGGTTTCGGCCGCCTGCATCGCTTTTTGCGACACGGCAAGGATGCCAAGGCCCGCCGGGCACATCAGGCCCTTCTGGCTGCCGGTGACCGCCAGATCGACGCCCCAATCCTCCATCCGGAAATCGATGCAGCCAACCGACGACACGCCATCAACGAACAGGAGTGCGTCATGAAAGCACTCGTCCAGCACGCGGCGGACGGCGGCCACGTCGCTGGTGACGCCGGTAGCGGTTTCGTTGTGGGTCACGAACACAGCCTTGATGTCGCCCTTGCGGTCAGCTGCCAGCCGCCGCATGAATTCCGACACCGGCACACCCGCGCCCCACGGCACGTCGATCACATCGACGGCGAGACCAAGCCGCGCCGCCATTTCTGCCCAGAGGGTGGAGAACTGGCCGTGGCGTGCCATCAGCACCCGGTCGCCGGGGTTCAGCGTATTGGTGATCGCCGCTTCCCACGCGCCGGTGCCGGAGCCGGGAAACAGCATGACCTGCGCCGTGGTGGTCCGGAAAACTTGCTTCAGGTCGGCGAGAATACCGAGGGTCAGGGCGCCGAACTCCGGGCCGCGCTGATCTTGCATGGCGACGTTCATCGCCATGCGGACATCTTCGGGCACATTGGTCGGCCCGGGTATGAACAGGTGATTGGTGCCCGTCGGGTAATGAGAGCGCATGGCATCCTCCATTGGTTGACTGTGCATCTCATCAAATTCGGCTGGTGCAAAAGCAAAGCGGGTTGCGCTGTAAACGCGAGAATTTACAACTGTCTGGAATTGTAATATTGTAAACTCAACTATTTTCAGGATGTGTACGACTGCATGCGGAAAACCTTCATCGGGCCACACCTGCGGCGGCTGCGGCAAGAACGGTCGGAAACGCAAGGGGCGATGGCCCGTGCGCTGGGGATCAGCGCATCCTACGTCAACCTGCTGGAAAACAACGAACGTTCGGTTTCGGTTCAGGTGCTGCTGAAGCTGTTCGCGGCCTATGGCGTCGACTGGCGCGAGATCGCCGAAGAAGATGGATCGGGCCAACTGGCCGATCTGCGCGCCGCCCTGCAAGACCCGCTTTACGCCGACAGCCGCCCCGACCTGGCGCAATTGCGCGCGGCACTGGTGCATGCGCCTGATCTGGCGGGGGCATTCCTCAGGCTGCACCGGTCGTGGCAGGCGGTGACGGACCAGCTTTTGTCCTTGAACGAGGGGGAGACGCGGCAGATCACCGCGTCACCCGAAGCTGCAGTGCACCGGGAATTTCGCCGCCAGCGCAACCACTTCCGCGATCTGGAAGAGGCGGCGGAGGCTTTCTGGGATACGCCGGTGGAACGTGACGAGGTCTATGTCGCGCTGAAGCGGCGGCTGCGCGACCATCTGGGAATATCGGTTCGCCTGGCGCGGGTGGAAGATCTGCCCGGAACCCTGCGCCAGTATGACGAGGCGCGGCGCGAAATCCTGTTGTCGGAAGCACTGGACCATACCAACCGCACCTTCCAGCTGGTGCACATGTGCGGCCTGCTGGAGCAGCGCGCGTTGCTGGACGACCTGATTGCACGGGCCGGGATCGCCGATCCGCGCGGGGTGGCACGGTTGCGGGTGGAACTGGCGAACTATTTCGCCGCCGCCGTGCTGATGCCCTATGCCGCGTTTCTGGCCGAGGCGCGGGCGACGAAATACGATCTTGACCATATTGCCACCCGCTTCGGCGTCAGCTTCGAGCAGGCCTGCCACCGCGCGACCACGCTGCAGCGCGAGGGTGCGCAGGGGGTGCCGTTCTTCTTCATGCGGATCGACAAGGGCGGCAACGTGACCAAGCGGTTCAATGCCACGGATTTCCATCTGGCGGAATACGGCGGGGCCTGCCCGCGACTGGATGTGCATACAAGCTTCAGAACACCCGGCAAGATCGTACCGCAATTCGTTGAGATGCCTGATAAATCGCAATATTTCGTCTTCGCGCGCACGGTGGACCGGCCGACCTGGATCCGGCATGCGCAGGACAACCGGTTGGCGGTGGCGATCGGTTGCACCATCGATCATGCCGCCCAGATCGGCTATGCCGAGGCGTTTTCGGTGGCGGGGGCGAGGATGGTGCCGATCGGGATCAACTGCCGGGTCTGCCCGCGCGCGAATTGTGACCAGCGCGCGCATCAGGCGACGATCCTGACCGAGCCGGTGGATGAGCGGCGACGCG
The DNA here is from genome assembly GCA_043727195.1 of Paracoccaceae bacterium. GTDB lineage: Bacteria > Pseudomonadota > Alphaproteobacteria > Rhodobacterales > Rhodobacteraceae > JAUYQR01. The sequence continues at coordinate 2,941 of JAYSYZ010000028.1, read as the reverse complement.
GTGCAACGCGGTTTGACCGGTAGGCAGCGGGGGCCGGCCCCCGCACCCCCGGGATATTTATGGACAGATGAAATCAGCTTTTGACGCGCTGATTCTGTGGGTCGTGGAGCGGGGCGAGGTGCACGCTGGCGGGAACGCGATCAGCGGCAACTTCCAGCTCGTAACGACCTGACATGATGTAGTCTTCCGTCACGCCCACAGGATTGCGGATGTAGCCCATGCCGATGCTTTGGCCGATGGTGTGGCCAAAGCCGCCCGACGACAGCCAACCGACGCGCATCCCGTTGCGGATGATGGTTTCGCGGCCGAGGAGGATCACCTCCGGTGCGGCGGTGAAGGTGGCGAGGCGTTTCTTCACCCCATGTGTCAACTGGGCGGCCACGGCGTCGCGGCCGAGAAAGGCGATGCCGGATTTCATCTTGCAGGCCCAGGCGAGGCCCGCCTCCACCGGGGTGTGGTCGGGGCCGATGTCCGAGCCCCAGGCGCGGTAGCCTTTTTCCAGCCGCAGGGATTCGATGGCGCGGTACCCGGCGTTCGTCACCCCGCCGGTGGCCATCAGCGCCTGATAGACGGTGATGGCGGCGCTGCTGGGCATGTGAAGCTCCCAGCCGAGTTCGCCCACGTAGGTCACGCGCAGCGCAAGGACGGGGCAGCCCGCGACAGTGATCGTGCGCGCGGTGCCGAAGGGGAAAGCAGCGCCCGACAGATCATCGGGGCAAGAGCGCGCCAGAACGTCCCGCGACTGCGGCCCCATCAGCGACAGGACGGCGGAGCCGGAGGTCACGTCACTCAGATGAGCGTCGCCCTGCAAGTTGCGGGCAATCCAGTTGAAATCATGGGTGGCAAAGCCGGTACCGGTGGTGATGTAGAAGTCATCCGCTGCGCGGCGCACGACGGTCAGATCGCATTCGATGCCGCCTTTCGCGTTCAGCATCTGGGTGTATGTCAGGCTGCCCACCGGCCTGTCGATGTTCCCGGCGGCGATCCAGTTGAGCGCGCGGGCGGCATCGCGGCCTTGCACGGTGAACTTGGCAAAAGACGTCTGGTCGATCAGCACCGCGCCGTCACGCGCCGCCTTGTGTTCGCGGGCGACGGCATCGAACCAGCCCGGGCGCTGGTAGGAATAGCGGTCAACCGGGTCTTCGCCGGGGGCCGCGAACCAGTTCGGGCGTTCCCAGCCCAGTTTTTCGCCGAAACAGGCCCCGGCGGCCTTGAGATGCGCATAAAGCGGTGAGCGGCGGGTGGGGCGGGCGCTGCGCATTTCTTCGGACGGCCAGGCGATGGTGTAGTGCTTGGCATAAGCTTCCAGCGTGCGTTCCCTGACCCAGTCGGTAGCGTGGTGTGCCGCACCGAAGCGGCGGATGTCGACGGGCCAGAGGTCATAGGGTGCGGCCCCGGTGGCGACCCATTCGGCAAGGGCCATCCCTGCCCCGCCGCCCGCCGCGATTCCGAAGGCGTTGAAGCCAGCGCCGACAAACAAGTTGCGCAGTTCGGGCGCCTCGCCCAGAATGAAATTGCCGTCGGGGGTAAAGCTTTCCGGGCCGTTGATCAGTTGCTTGACGCCCACCGTGGCAAGGGCGGGGACCCGGGCAATCGCATCCGCCATGAACTGGCCGTAGTGGTCAAAATCGCTGGTCAGCAGTTCGAAATGAAACCCTTCGGGGATGCCGTCCAGGGCCCAGGGTTTCGGGTTCGGCTCATAGCCGCCCCAGACCAGACCGCCGACCTCTTCCTTCCAGTAGGTCAGGCGGTCGGGATCGCGCAGGGTGGGCAAGCCGGGGGTGACGCCGGGGATCTGTTCGGTGACCATGTACTGATGTTCGACCGAAATGAGGGGGACGTTGACGCCGACGGTTGCGGCCAAGGTGCGGGTCCATTGCCCGGCGCAGACCACGACCTTTTCGCATTCCACGGTGCCGAACGGGGTTTCCACCCCCCGGATGCGGCCGTCGTCGACGATGATGCGGGTGACCGGGGTATCTTCGTAAATCCTGACGCCCGACATGCGCGCACCGCGCGCAAGGCTTTGGGTGATGTCGGAGGGGTTGGCCTGCCCGTCGGTGGGCAGATAGGCCGCGCCGACCAGATCGTCGATGGTCATCAACGGCCAGAGATCCTGCGCCTCGCGCGGGGTCAGCAGGTGCATTTCGAGGCCGAAGGAATGCGCGGTGGTGGCCTGGCGTTTCACCTCGGTCCAGCGGTCGGCGTTGCAGGCGAGGCGCAGGCCGCCGTTCATCTTCCAGCCGGTTTGCAGGCCGGTCTCGGCCTCCAGCGTTTTGTACAGCGCGACGGAATGGCCGAGAAGCTGGGTGATATTGGCCGATGTGCGCAACTGGCCGACCAGCCCAGCGGCATGAAAGGTGGTGCCGGAGGTCAGCTTTTTGCGTTCCAGCAGGACCGTATCCGACCAGCCCAGCTTGCCCAGATGATAGGCGACCGAACAGCCGACGATACCGCCGCCGATGATGACGGCCCGTGCAGTGTCCGGCAACGCGGCGGTTGGCAGGTCAGCCATGGATCTCCTCGAACGCGGCCAGCGCCTTGCGGTATGTGTTCAGATAGTCGGCGGTGTAGGTGGCATAGTCGAAGTCGAGGGTGGAGTGGATTTCCTGCACCATCGACCACATCGCCTCGCGCAGGGCCGCTGCGGCCTTCATCGCCAGATAGCGCCGCCACAGGCCACCATCCACATCGCGGGCGAAATAAGTGGCCAGCACGCGGCATTCCTGCGCATCCGCCAGCCCCGCATTGGCGGCCAACCCGCCAAGGTCGAACAGGGGCGAGCCGAAACCGCCGTAATCCCAGTCGATCAGCCACATCCGGTGGCCGTCGTGCAGAAAGTTCGCCGGCAACAGATCGTTGTGGCCAAAGACCATCTCGATCCGGCCGACCGCAGCCTCCAGCCGGTCCGCCTCGGCCAAGAGGCGCGGGATCAGGGCCA
>JAYSYZ010000027.1:0-2250 GCA_043727195.1 Paracoccaceae bacterium | reverse complement strand
AGGCCGGTCGGCGCGGCGAGGGCCTCGTCGCCGTCTACTGCGCCACCAAGGCCGCCGTCATCTCGCTGACCCAATCCGCCGGCCTCGACCTGATCCGCCACGGCATCACCGTCAACGCCATCGCCCCCGGTGTCGTCGACGGCGAACACTGGGACGGCGTCGACGCCTTCTTTGCCAAATACGAAGGCAAGGCCCCCGGCCAGAAAAAGCGCGAGGTCGGCGACGCCGTCCCCTTCGGCCGCATGGGCACCGCTGCCGACCTGACCGGCATGGCGATCTTCCTCGCCACGGATGAAGCGAAATACATCGTCGCCCAATGCTTCGGCGTGGACGGCGGCAACTGGATGGCCTGACCATGCACCCCCAACTCCCCGCCTACGACCGCAAGAGCCTCACCCCCGGAATCGTCCACATCGGTCTGGGGAACTTTCACCGCGCGCACATGGCCGTCTATCTCGACGACCTCTTCGCCATGGGTGAGGGGCACGATTGGGCCATCCTCGGTGCCGGGGTCCGCGAAGGTGACGCCCGCATGCGCGACGCGCTCATCGCGCAGGATTGCCTTTCCACCGTGATCGAACTTGATCCCTCGGGCCGGTCGGCGCGGCGCATCGGCGCAATGACCGGTTTCCTGCCGGTGGAACCCGACAACGCTGCCCTTATCGCCGCGATGACCGACCCCGCGATCCGCATCGTCTCGCTGACCGTCACCGAAGGCGGATATTTCATCGACCCCGCCACCGGCAAATTCGACCCGAACGCGCCCGAAATCGCCGCCGATGCCGCGAACCCACACCGCACCGCCTTCGGTGCGATCATCGCCGCGCTGAAGGCCCGCCGCGCCGCAGGCACCCCGCCCTTCACCGTGATGTCCTGCGACAACCTGCCCGGCAACGGCCACGTCACCAAGTCCGCCGTCACCGGCCTCGCCCGCATCAACGACCCCGCCCTCGCCGACTGGATCGCCGCAAACGTCGCCTTCCCCAACGGCATGGTCGACCGCATCACCCCCGCCACCGGCCCCCGCGAACGCGACATGGCCACCGCCTTCGGCCTTGATGACCCCGTCCCCGTCACCTGCGAACCCTTCCGGCAATGGGTGCTGGAGGATAGCTTCCCCACGGGCCGCCCCGCCCTTGAAAAGGTCGGCGTCACCTTCACCCCGCATGTCCACGCCTATGAGGCGATGAAAATTCGCATCCTGAACGGCGGTCACGCCACCATCGCCTATCCCGGCGGCCTCATGGATATCGAATACGTCCATGAAGCGATGGCCCACCCCCTGATCCGCGCCTTCCTCGACAAGGTCGAGACGGAGGAGGTCATCCCCTACGTCCCCCCCGTCCCCGGCACTGACATCGCGGCCTACTACGCCACCATCCGGACGCGGTTTTCCAACCCCGAGGTTGCCGATACCGAACGCCGCCTCTGCCTCGACGGCTCCAACCGCCAGCCGAAGTTCATCATCCCTTCGCTGCGCGACGCCCTCTCCGCTGGCGGCAAGATCGAAGGGCTCGCCCTCGTCTCCGCCCTCTGGTGCCGGTATTGCCACGGGCTCACCGACAGCGGCACGCATATCCCGCCCAACGACCCGAACTGGGAATATCTGCAAGCCCAGTCAAAGGCCGCGAAAGACGCGCCCGTGATCTGGCTCCAGATGAAACCGATCTACGGCGATCTGAACAAGGACCCCCGCTTCGTCGCGGCCTTCACCAAGGCGCTGAACGCGCTGTGGGCAAACGGCACGGCAAAGGTGCTGACCGCGTACCTGGCGTAGGGTGCGCTAAAGCGCACCTCACACCCCCAAAGCCCGAAACACCTTCGGCAACTCCTCTGCCAGATCCTCCGCAATCAACCCCGGCCCGAACGACAGCGCGCACTCCACATGCAGCCAGGCCCCGGTGCAGGCCGCATCAAAGGGCGAAAACCCCCGCGCCAGCAGCCCGGTGATGAACCCCGCCAGCACATCGCCGGAACCGGCGGTCGCGAGCCACGGCGCTGCCCGGTCGTAGTGGGCCGAGTTGATCGCACACCGCCCGTCTGGCCCCGCGATCACCGTGTCCGGCCCCTTGTAAAGCACCACACAGCCCGCCCGCTTCGCGGCCTCGCGCGTGGCATCGACCTTGGAATAGGCGGGGTCTTTGGTCGCGGGGGCCGCAAGCTTCTCGGCAATGTCCGGGAACAGCCGCGCAAACTCCCCGGCATGCGGGGTGAGGACGCAACCGTCATGCAGGACAGCAAAGAGGTCGG
>JAYSYZ010000026.1:0-15728 GCA_043727195.1 Paracoccaceae bacterium | reverse complement strand
GCCTTCCAGACGCCGCAGCGCCTGCGCTTCGGCCCCGGTGCCCACTGCTTCGCGAAAACGTACCAGATCGACGATCCGCCAGCGCGCAAAGGCATCGACCACCAGCCGGCGGTCATCCAGCATGGTCACTTCGATGGGCGTGGTCGGCAGGCCGAGGATGCGGTCTTCGTACTGGACGACCTCTTGCAGGAACGGCATCTTGAAGCCGAGGCCGGGTTCCGCCTTCACCTGCACGACGCGGCCGAACTGCAGCACCAGTGCCTTCTTGCGTTCGTCGACGATAAACACCGACGAAAGGATGCCCACCAGCACCACGATCACGACGGGAATGACATAGATCGCGCGCATCAGTTGGTCCCTCCCTGCGCGGCGGCACCTTGCGGTGCGGTCATCCGGCCCAGTTCGTTCAGCGGCAGGAAGGGCACGACGCCCTGGCCCGCTTCGCCGCCCGATACACCGTCAAGGATCACCTTGTTCATGCCGCCCAGCACCTTTTCCATGGTTTCCAGATAAAGCCGCCGCCGGGTCACCTCGGGCGCCTTCACATATTCGTCGTAGACCGAGATGAAGCGCGCGGTTTCACCCTGCGCCACGTTCACTGCCTGCGCGCGGTAGGCCTCGGCCTCTTCCTCCAGCTGTGCCGCGGCACCACGGGCCCCTGCGGTCACCCGGTTGGCATAGGCGTCGGCCTCTTTCTCCAGCGTGTCGCGCTGCTGCTGTGCGGCCTGCACTTCGCGGAAGGCGTCGATCACCTCGCGCGGCGGCTGGGCACGCTGCAGGTTGACGCGGATCACCGAGATGCCGGCGTTGTAGCTGTCAAGCGTGGTCTGTACCGCCGTCTGCACGTCGGCCGCAATGACACCCCGGTCGCGGTTGAGGATCGGCGACAGTTCCGACCGGGCGACAATATCGCGCATCGCACTTTCCGCCACCGCACGGATGGTATCTTCGGGATCGGCAAGATTGAACAGATAGCCCTCCGGATCAGAAATGTTCCAGACCACCTGAAAGCCGATATCGACGATGTTCTGATCGCGCGTCAGCATCAGCCCGGTTTCAGACCCCGCCTCGCCGGTGCCGATCTCGGTCAGCCGTTCGCCGGTGACCTGCACCTTTTCATAGGTGACAATCGGCCAGGGCGCGAAGTTCAGGCCCGGATTGCCGATCCCGGCGCTTTCGCCCAGAAACAGTTCGACCGAGCGCTCTTCGGGCCGGACGGTGTAGAACGACATGAACGACCACAGCGCCACAAGCGCCAGCGCACCCAGAGCCAGACCCTGTTTGGTGACCACCGGCCCCTGCGGGCCACCGGCCCCCGGACCGCCGCCGCCGTTGCTGGCACGTCCCCGCCCGCCCATCAGCACGCGCAGCTGTTCCTGACCACGCTTGACCAGTTCGTCGATCTCGGGGATCGGCGAGCCGCCTTCGCCCCGGCGTCCGCCACGGCGGTCATCGTCGCCAGGGCCCTTGCCGCCCTTGTCATCGCCGCCCCGATTGTCGCCACCTTGGCCGCCTCCGCCGCCCCAGGGTCCGCCGCTGCCTGCCATGGATATCAAACCTCTCAATTTATCTCTTGCCATAACTGGTTACGAACAGCCGAAAATCAAGCGGCGCCGATCCCCTAGTCTCAGGCGGTTCTTACCGGTTTTCGCAGTGTCACAAGTTCTTCGGCCATCGTAGGATGCACCGCGCAGGTGCGATCGAAATCTTCTTTCGTGGCACCCATGCGGATGGCGATCGCCGCAAGCTGGATCATTTCGCCCGCCTCGGGTGCGACGATATGGCAACCCAGTACCTGCCGCGTCGCCTGACTGACGATCAGTTTCATCATAACCCGGTCGGGGCGGCCCGCAAAGGCCGACTTCATCGGCCGGAAGGCGGTGGAATAGACCTCGATGGCTTCGCGCTCGCGCGCGGCCTCCTCGGACAGGCCGACCGACCCCAACTCGGGCCGGGTGAACACGGCCGACGGGATCAGATCATGGTCGAATTTCGTCGGGCGGCCCAGAAACACCGTATCGGCGAAGGCATGCCCCTCGCGAATCGCAACCGGCGTCAGGTTCAGCCGCCCCGTCACATCGCCGACCGCAAAGATCGAGGGCACCGTTGTCTGGCTGTAGTCATCGACCTCGATCTGGCCCTGACGGCCCAGCGGCACGCCAAGGCTTTCCAGCCCCAGCCCTTCGGTGTTCGGGTGCCGCCCGGTGGCATACATCACCAGGTCAAATTCCCGCTCGGTGCCGTCGGTCGCCACTGCCAGAATCCCGGTCGCGGTCTTTTCCAGCCGCAGCACGTCGGTGCCGCAATGGATGGTGATGCCGCTTGCCTGCATCGCGGTTGCGACATGGCCGCGCGCCTCGTCGTCAAAGCCGCGCAGGATTTGCGCCCCCCGGTAATATTGACAGACCTTGACGCCCAACCCGTTCAGGATACAGGCAAACTCGCTGGCGATATAGCCGCCGCCCACCACCAGCGCGCGTTTCGGCAGCGCGTCGAGATGGAACATCTCGTTCGAGGTGACCGCCAGTTCCGCCCCCGCGATCACCGGCACAAAGGGCCGACCGCCGGTGGCGATCAGGATATGCTTGGCGCCCAGCACCTCGCCCGACGCCAGCCTGACGGTATGGGCATCGACCAGCGTGGCGCGGGCGTCGTGGATCGTCACCCCGGCATTGGTCAGCGTGGTGCGATAGCCCGCCTCGAGCCGGTCGAGTTCACGCTCCAGCGTGGTGCGAAAGCGCGGCCAGTCAAACGCCCCCAGCGTCACATCCCAGCCATAGCGCGCGGCATCCCCGATCATCTCGGGAAAGCCCGATGCAAAGACCATCAGCTTTTTCGGCACGCAGCCCCGGATGACGCAGGTGCCGCCCATCCGGCTTTCCTCGGCCAGCCCGACCCTGGCACCGCCCTCGGCACTGGCAATGCGCGCCGCCCGAACCCCACCGGACCCGCCGCCGATGACAAAGAGATCGTAGTCGAAATTCATCGCTCTGTTTATCCGTGCCAGCCATGCCGCTAGGTTACCCTTATCTGATAAGCTTTGGCTTCGAAAGGCTGGGCAGCGCAGGGCAAATGCAAACACCCGGCGACAAAGCCGCCGGGTGTTGTTGAAGGATGTTCGGTCAGGTCGGGTGGCCTGAGGTATCAGTCCAGCGCCTCAGCCCAGGCCGAGGCCAGACCCGGGCGGTAGGTCGTGGTTAGGTTGTTGCGCTTGCCAGTTCCGGCACCAAACGGGATCCGGATCCCCAGCGCATAATATTCATCCGTGCCATTGTCTTCGGTGTTGGCGATAATGTCCATGTTCTCATAGCTCATCGTCGCGATGACGCGGTCGGTGACCTGGTAATCCACGACCACACCGATGGCGCGATAATCACCATAGTCGCCGGAGTCTTCAAAGATGTCGGGGGAGTTGCCCTTTTCGAAGTCGGCGGTCAGCGTCAGCTTGTCGATTGTGGCCGAAACCCCAACACGGGCAAAGCTGCCGACAAATTGGGTGTCACCAGCATCGCCAACCATGTCAGCCCGTCCGAATTGGCCAAACACGGCCATGTTTCCAAGATCGTATTCGCCTTCGAGGCCATAGAGGTCGCCGGAGATGTAATCATTGGTAATGCTTGCGTCCGAGCCCTGGAACCGGTTCTGGCCGATGAAGGCCCCCGCATAGGCCGGCCCGAAGCTGCGACCGAAGTGGAGACCGAAGCTGGATGCACCTTCCGGAGCGTACTCGTCGAAATCGTTGCTGCCGATATTCCGCTGATACAGATTTGCATCTGCGAAGACGCGCCAGTCACCGAACCGGGTGCCGATCCAGCCCGAGACCCGGTAGCCGGGCTCGGAAATCCGCTCTTCGTCGTCATCTGTGTTGAAGAACGGCGCGTTGCCGAAGGACAGCGCGACGTCGCCTTCCAAGGTTTGCGCCTGCAGCGGGCCCATTCCGGTCCCCATGGCCAGCGCTGCAATTGTTAAAATTCTGCTCATATCCCGTCTCCAATATTTGCCAATACCTGGTTTCCGACGCTTGATTTGTGCCTGTTCCAGAAAACCGAACGAACTGAACCAGCAGCACCAAACAATGCATACGCCATCAATCCCCAATGCCATCACGCGGCAGGAAAAAGTCAATCAACCGGATGCAGGATTTGTGCAAATTCCCGAAGCGAGTTGCTTGGATACCTCACCCCGGGAGAAGTTGGACGAAGGCCAAATCAGTCTCCCAGATCGGCAAAGATGTTCTCGCTTTGGCCCAGATCGACCGAGGCATCCTCCACCTTGCCGGTATTGATGTCGCGCACCGTTGCCCGGCCGTCACCGTGGCCGATCACCACGATGTCGCAGATGTCGATGAACAGCCCGTTCTCCACCACGCCGGGGATCTGGTTCAGCACCAGCCCAAGCTGCCGGGGATTGCCGATCCGCCGCAGACCAAGGTCGAGGATGTAATTGTTTTCGTCGGTGCGCAGCGGCTTACCCTTGTTCATCCGCAATGACACTTCGCGGCCCAGCACGTCGAGGCTGAACAAGGTTTCTTCGATCAGCGCCTTGGTGGTCTGCCAGCCGAACGGCACCACCTCTACCGGTAATGCAAAGGCACCGAGTTGTGCGACTTCCTTTGCTGCGTCGGCGATCACGATCATCCGGTCCGACGCCGTCGCCACGATCTTTTCCTGCAACAGTGCTGCACCCCCGCCCTTGATCAGGTTCAGGTTCGGATCAAACTCATCGGCACCGTCAATCGTCAGGTCCAGCCATTTCACTTCGTCCATCGTGGTGATCGGCACGCCCAGTTCGGTCGCGAGTTCTGCGGTGCGGCGCGAGGTCGGCACGCCGATGACGCGCAACCCGTCGGCCTTGATCCGCTCGGCCAGACACCGCACCATCCACGCCGCGGTGGAGCCGGTGCCAAGCCCCAGCTTCATCCCGTCTTCGACAAAATCCACCGACCGGCGGGCGGCCACGTATTTGGCCTTGTCGATGGGGGAAAGATCGGCGGTCATGGCAACACTCCTGCTTTGCCCTTGGCATAGCGCAAAGGTCCCGGCAGGGCGAGGGGGTTTTGCCGCCCCGACCGGCCTTGCCAGCGTCGGAAATCCCGCGAAAAACCGCGCTTCGGCGGCTGGGTCAGCGACCGGCCCCCCGGTCCGGCACAGGCGGCACCGGGCCACCACCCGCAGAACGCCGCCAATTGTTGCCAGATGTGCGCCAAGGGGTCGCATTTCGCGCCAAAGCGCGGCAAGAAGGACATAAGACTTGGCTGACCGCCGCAGAACTGACCGCCGCAGAGACGTCTGATGTATATCCTGCACTATGCCCCCGACAATGCCTCGCTCATCATCCGGCTGGTGCTGGACGGTGCGGGCATTCCGTACCGGACGGCGCTGGTCGACCGGGCCAGACGCCAGCAGGACAGCCCGGCCTACCGGCGGCTGAACCCGGCCGGGCTGATCCCTACACTGGAAACCCCGGACGGGCCGATCTCGGAAACCGGCGCGATCCTGTTGTGGCTGACCGATACCCATGGCCTTGGCCCGAGGGCCGACGGACCGGGCCGCCCGGCCTTGCTGAAGTGGCTGTTCTTTCTGTCCAACACTGCACATGCCGACCTGCGCCAGCTGTTCTACCCGCACCAATACTGCCCCGCAGAAGCGCACCCTGGTCATGCCGAGATCATCGCCATGCGGATGCAGCGGAATTTCACCCTGCTGAACGACGCCGCCGGCCATCATCCCGGCCTGTTCGCCCCGGCGCAACCGCTGGCCGCCTACACCCTTGCGCTGGCGCGGTGGTCGGTGGTTTACCCCCGGGGCGGTGCGCGCTGGTTTTCGCTTGCCGACTATCCCCGCCTGCGCGATCTGGCTCAGGCGCAGGAGGCCCGGGTGGAAACCCCGGTCATTGCCCGGGCGGAAGGCCTCGGCCCGCATCCCTTCACCGCCCCGGTCCATCCACGTCCACCCGAAGGCAGCGCGCTTTGAAACCCTTTTTCAACGTAAGGTCCGCATGCCCCTGATCCTGCACCATCTGGCCGACCATGCCTCGACGATCATCCGCTTTGTGCTGGAGGAGATGGCGCTGCCGTACAGCCTTGCCCTGAAGGATGTCCCGCGCGGCGATCTGGCCAGCCCGGCCTACCGCGCGATCAGCCCTGCGGGCCTGATCCCGGCGCTGGAAACCCAGGGCGGCCCGGTGTTCGAAACGGCGGCCATCCTGTTGTGGCTGACGGACGGCAACGCCACCCTGTCACCCCAGCCGCAAGACCCGGACCGTGGCGCGTTCCTGTCCTGGCTGATCTTCACTTCGAACACCTTGCACACCACGGCGCTGACAATCGCCTATCCGCACCGCCCGGCGGGCGAGGCTGCCCGCGACGCGGCCCTTGCCACGGCGCATGGTCACCTGATGAACCGGCTGGAAATGGTCGATGCGATGATTGCGCAGCAGCGCCCGCGCTGGCTGTCGCCGGATCAGCCTGGTGTGCTGGGCTATTACATCGGCATGCTGATGCGCTGGCTTGCGATGACGCCTGTGCCCTACGGCATTGAAGCCAAAGCCTTTCCCGACCTTCACGCGGTCCTTGCCGCACATGAGGCCCGACCCGCCGCCATGGTCGTTGCGGCGGCAGACGGCCTTGGCCCCACCCCTTTCACCAACCCGAGGCGCTGATGTTCCTTTCCGTCTTCGACATGTTCAAGGTCGGCATCGGCCCCTCGTCGTCGCACACGATGGGCCCGATGGTTGCCGCTGAACGGTTTCTTCAGACCCTGCGCGCCTCGCCCTTCCACGCCCACGGACTGCGCGCCTCGCTGCACGGCTCGCTTGCCTTTACCGGTGTAGGCCATGCAACCGACCGCGCCACGATCCTTGGCCTTGCGGGGTTCGCGCCGGCCACCTACGACGCAGACAAAGCCGACGCCACCCTTGCCCGCATCCGCGAGACGCATGTGATCGACGCCCCCGGTCTTGGACCCCTGACCTTCGATCCGGGCCGCGATCTGCTGTTCGATTATGGTCCTGCGCTGCCCGGCCATGCCAACGGCATGATCCTGCGCGCCACCGACGCGCAAGGCGATGTGATCTTGCAGGAAACCTACTATTCCATCGGCGGCGGCTTCGTGCTGACTGCGGCCGAGCTGGCCGAGGCGGATGCAAAAAAGGCCAAGACCCGCGCCGCTGTGCCCTATCCGTTCGAGACGGCAGCCGAAATGCTGGCGATGGCAAAGACCTCCGGCCTGACCATCGCCGCGATGAAACACGCCAACGAGCTTACCTTCCGCAGCGCGGCCGAGATTGACGCCGGCGTCGCCCGGCTGTGGCAGGTGATGACTGACTGCATCTCGCGCGGGATGCTGGGCACCGGCATTCTGCCCGGCGGCCTGAAGGTGCGGCGCCGCGCCAAGGGCATCCACGACGCGCTGATCGCCGAACGCGGGCTGAACATGACCGCGCCGCATACGATCAATGACTGGATGAGCCTGTATGCCATGGCGGTGAACGAGGAAAACGCCGCCGGTGGCCAGGTTGTCACCGCGCCCACCAACGGGGCGGCCGGCGTGGTACCCGCGACCTTGCGCTATTACCTTGATCATGTGCCGGGCGCAGGCATCAGCCGCGTGCCCGAGTTTCTGCTGACCGCCGCCGCGATCGGCGGCCTGTGCAAGCACAATGCCAGCATCTCGGGCGCCGAATGCGGTTGCCAGGCCGAGGTGGGATCGGCCGCCGCGATGGCCGCGGCGGGGCTGGCCGCTGTGCTGGGCGGCACGCCCGAACAGGTGGAAAACGCTGCCGAAATTGCGCTGGAACACCATCTTGGCATGACCTGCGACCCGGTGAAAGGTCTGGTGCAGGTGCCCTGCATCGAAAGGAACGGGCTTGGCGCGATCAAGGCGGTGTCCGCCGCCAGCCTGTCACTGCGCGGCGATGGCCAGCACCTTGTCAGCCTCGATGTCTGCATCGAGACGATGCGCCAGACTGGCCGCGACATGCACGAGAAATACAAGGAAACCTCGCTTGGCGGGCTTGCCGTCAACGTGCCCAACTGCTGACCCGCCGGGCATGGCCGACTGGGCCGGGTAGACCCTCGGGCGCAGGGTTGCGACCGGGGCTTGCGCCTGCAAGGCCGCAGGATCCGAAATCCGCCGTTTGCGGCTGCATGGGCGGTCGCTATCAGGCGGGCCTGACCGGACCGGCCCGCGTTAGGACTGGCGCATGACCGGCGACCGCATCCTTCGGGGCATCGTGCTGATGCTGGCTTTCTGCGTGCTGGCGCCGCTGCTGGACGTGTCGGCCAAACTTGCGGCCGAAGGCGGCATTCCGGTGGGCCAGATCACCACCGCGCGCTTTGTGGTGCAGGGGCTGCTGATGCTGCCGGTCGTGCTTTGCATGCGCCTTACCCTGCGCCTGCCGCGCCGTGCGCTGGCCTTTGTCTTCCTGCGCGCGGTGTTCCTGATCCTGTCCACCTTTTCTTTCGTGTCGGGCATCGCGGTGATGCCGGTGGCCGACGCCCTGGCCATCGCCTTTGTCGAGCCGTTCGTCCTGTTGATCCTGGGCAGCCTGATCTTCGGCGATCACGTCGGCCCGCGCCGGATCGCGGCCTGCGCCGTCGGGTTTGGCGGCGCGCTTCTGGTGATCCAGCCGTCGCTTGCGGTCTTTGGCTGGGTGGCGCTCTGGCCGCTGGGGACCGCGTTCTGCTTTGCCTTCTACATGCTGGTGACGCGCGCCATCTCGGCCTACATGCACCCCGTCGCCATGCAGTTTCACACCTCCTGGACGGGGCTGGTGCTTTGCCTGCCGGTCATGGCCCTGGCCGAGGGTTCCGGCATCGCGGCGCTTGATCCGCTGTGGCCGCAGGGTCTGAACTGGCTCTGGCTGTTTGGCGTCGGGTTCTGGGCGGCGGTCAGCCATATCTGCGTGACCTACGCGCTGAAATACGCGCCCTCCGCCACCCTTGCCCCGTTGCATTACAGCGAGATCGTGGTGGCCGTCGCCCTTGGCTACGCCGTCTTTGGCGATTTCCCGAACCCGCTGACCTGGGCCGGGATCGCGGTGATCGTCGCCTCCGGGCTTTACATCATCCATCGCGAGCGGCTGGCGGCAAAGGCCCGGCCAGCGCCCGGATCACCGCGTCCAGCCGACGGCGCTGCAGGATCACCAGCATCCCCGGCGCGTCAAAGCAAAGCCTGACCCGACGCGCCACCACCCGGTTCGACGTGCCGATGATCCCGTCGGGCGCAAAGCTGATCCCGGTGATCGGCCATTCCAGCCCCTCGCTGTGCCCCGTCACGGGTGCCAGCGGAAACAGCGACAGCGTCTCGCCCGGGGTCAGCGCCAGTTCAAGTTCCGCCGGTGCCGCAAAGGCCAGATCGCGCGGGCCGATCAGGATGCAGCGCTGCGCCGCCCGCCGGATCAGCGTGTTGAACGCCGCCAGCCCGTGATCCAGCCGCGCGCCGGCGAACCCCAGTGCCAGCACGAAAGGCGCATCGACCGACCGCAGCGCCTTGTCGAAATCGGTGGTCGCCTGTTCGGTCATCCGGTGCTGCCGGGCGGGGGGGATGGCCCGCCGCGCATCCGCCGACAGCGAATCGAAATCGCCGATCACCGCCACTGGCATCACGCCAAAGCGCAGCAAACGATCAGCGCCACCGTCCGCCGCCACCACAACCGGCGCGCGGGCCCGGCAGAATGCCAGATCGCGGGCAGAAAAAGGACTGCCTCCCGCCAGCGTGACACCCTTAGTTGACTGGACAATCGGCGATTTCATGCAAAACTGTATCCAATTAAGGCAGATTTTCTGAGGCCCGGCCACAATCAATCCATCAAATTACCCCGGTCTGTCCATGGATTAGGGCGATGGCCGACTAGAATAAAGCGGTGTGCAATGCGAGAGGCTGTCCCGTCATGACCAGTGAAAGCAAGATCCTGACAGTGTCCTACGGCACGTTCAGTTGCACGCTGGAAGGCTTTGACGATCCCTTTAACACGATGAAGGCGATTGCCGAATATTTCCGCGACCTTGCCGGCGAAGACCGCTATTTCGGGGCCGAACCGCCGACACCCGATGCCGCCATGCTGCACCGCATCGCCGAGCGCGAGGTACAGCGCATGGTCGAGGCGCGGGTGCAAAACAACGGCGTCTTCCTGCGCCAGCAGGATGATGGCACCGTAGCACAACCTGCCACACCCGCCGTGCAGCGACCGGCGCTGGAGCCTGCCCGCCCCGCAGCGCTGGCCGAACCCATGTTGGCCGAACCCACGCGGGCCGAACCCGCCCCCGCCGCGCCGCAGACTGCGGCCGACCTCGAAAAACAACGCGTCTCGGAAAAGGCGCAAGACGGCTTTGCCGCCGACGCCGCCGAAGATGACACTCTGCCGATGTTGCAAGACGTGATCCCCAGCGGTGTTGCGGCCAAGCTTGCCCGCATCCGCCAATCGGTCAACGCCACCCCGATGGCTCCGGTGCTGACGCCTGAAACGCTGGCCGCCTTTGCCGTCGCACCCCAGGCAGGGGTCGTCAATCCGACCGCCGACATCGAACTGACCGCGCTGGAAACGACGCCCGAACCGCTGGCTGACATCACCGTCGCGCTGGCAGTCGACGGGGATGCCGATCCCGATGCCGCCGCGCTGGACGATGCCCTGTCGCGGCTGTTGTCCCTGCCCGAAGATGATGCCGACGACATGCCGCAGCCGGACGCTGCGTCACTGGTCCTGACCGAGGCCAAGGATGATATCGACGGCTGGCTGGCCGATGCTGACGGTCACGACAATCAGGCTTTGCCGGTTGGTGACGACCCGGAACCGGCTGGCGGGACTGACCTCACAGATATCGCCACCGGTGTGGACCCGACGCCTGCCGCCGATGAGGCCACGCCCGACATGTCCCCCGTCGCAATGGAAGCCGTCGACCTCGCCGCGGACGACGATTTCGGTGCAGCGCCGGACTTTCACACCGGTATCGCCGACGAGGTTGAACCGGAACCCACGGTCGACGCAGGGGCGCTTGCCGCCACCTCCGGTCCCACCGCCCCCGCGGCGCTGGTCCTGTCAGAGGCTTTGCTTCTGACTGAAACCGCAGCCGAAGCTGAACAGCCGGTGTCGCTGGACGAGGCCATCGACAGCTTGCCGGAGGATTTGCCGCAAGACCGCGACGACGAGGTGGCGGCGGAACTGACGGCGGGCCTTGCCGTGGATGACGACACCAGCGACGCGCCCGTTTCCGGCGTGGCGGGCAAATCCCGGCGGGCAAGTTCGCGCGTCTTGCGCATGCGCCGCGACGAGGCTGACACTGCCACCAGCGCCGATAAGGGCACTGCCGCCGCAAAAGCCACCACTGGCGAAGACGCGGAAATGACCCGGCTTTTGCGGCAAGCCGATGACGAGATGGCCGACGCCGACAACCGCCGCCGTCTTGACGCCATCGCCCATCTTAAGGCCGCCGTTGCCGCGACCGAGGCAGAGCGGGCTGTCACTGGCACGGCAATCAACCCCCCCGGGGCCAAGATCGAGCCGTATCGCGACGATCTGGCCCAGGTGGTGCAGCCCACCGAACCGGAGCCGGAACAACCGGTTCGCCCGCGCCGCCAGAATGTTACGGTGCGCACGCAGGAACCCCGCCCCGGCACGATCCGCCCGGGGATGATCGGGCCCGCGCCGCTGGTGCTGGTGTCGGAACAACGCATCGACCGCACGCCGCCCACCGGTCAGCCGATGGTCGCGGTCCGCTCGGGCCGGCTTTCGGGTGCCATCGGATCGGGTGCGACCGCGCCTCAACCGCCGCGGCCAGATGTTGCACGCCCCGAAGTCGCACGCCCAGCAGCGACACCCGTCTCTGCAACAGACCACGATGACGATGAACCGGATACCGACGACAACATCTTCGTCGATGCCGCCGGCTTTTCCAGCTTTGCCGAGCAGGTGGGCGTCAGATCCATGGCCGACATGCTGGAGGCCGCCGCCGCCTATGCCACCTGCATCGAACAGCGCGACCAGTTCACCCGCCCGCAACTGATGCGCCGGCTTATCGCCAGTGCGGCGGGCAAGCCGGTCAGCCGCGAGGATGGTTTGCGCAGCTTTGGTACCTTGCTGCGCACCGGCAGGATCGAGAAGGTCAGCCGCGGCCACTACGCGCTGGCCGACAACTCGCCCTATCTGGCCGAGGCGCGCCGCATCGCGCAGTGATCGCCTGCCGTCGCAAACGGCTTCATGCGGACGGGGGACCGCCGTCCGCATCTTTCGCCGCCGGGTCGGGCTGGCCGATGCCCTTGAAGACGAACTTGAAGGGCAGCATCCACAGGAACCCCAGCGCCACGTAGATCAGAAGTTCCGCCCAGATCGGCGGGCGGTCCAGCAGATTGACCAGCGTCACCGCCGCCACCACATACACCGGCATGCCGATCAGCAGGATAACCAGCGACCAGCCGCGCCGCGCCTTGTAGCTCAGTGCCATCTGGCCCCTTCCTCTCAGTCGGCAAACGGATCGGTCACGAGGATGGTATCCTCCCGCTCCGGCGAGGTGGAAAGTAGCGCCACCGGGCATTGGATCAACTCTTCGATCCGCCTGACATACTTGATCGCCGCCCCCGGCAGCTGGGCCCAGGACCGCGCCCCTGCGGTGGTTTCCGACCAGCCCGCCATCTCTTCATAGATCGGCGTGCAGCGCGCCTGTTGGTCCGCCGCCGTCGGCAGGTAATCGAGCCGCTGCCCGTCCAGATCGTAGCCGACACAGATCTTCAGCGTGGCAAAGCCGTCCAGCACGTCAAGTTTGGTCAGCGCGATGCCCTTGACGCCGCTGGTGACACAGGTCTGCCGCACCAGCACCGCATCGAACCAGCCGCAGCGCCGCTTGCGCCCCGTGACGGTGCCGAACTCATGCCCCCGCTCCCCCAGCCGCTCGCCGTCGGCATCGTGAAGCTCTGCCGGGAACGGCCCCTCGCCGACCCGCGTGGTATAGGCCTTGACGATCCCCAGCACGAAATCGATCGCCCCCGGCCCCATGCCAGTCCCCGTCGCCGCCTGCCCGGCAATCACGTTGGAACTGGTTACGAACGGATAAGTGCCAAAGTCGATGTCCAGCAGCGAGCCTTGCGCGCCTTCGAACAGGATGCGCTTGCCTGCCCGCCGCGCCTCGTGCAGCACCTTCCACACGGGCTTGGCATAGGGCAGCACCTGCGGCGCGATCTCACGCAGCGCCGCCAGCAGCGCCGCCCGGTCGATAGGGGCGATGCCCAGACCCTGCCGCAACGCGTTGTGATGCACCATCAGCCGGTCCACCCGCGTCTCCAGCGTGGCCGCATCGCCGAGGTCCGCCACCCGGATCGCACGACGTCCGACCTTGTCTTCGTACGCCGGGCCGATCCCGCGCCCGGTGGTGCCGATCCTGGCCACGGCGCTCTGACTTTCGCGTGCCCGATCCAACTCGCCATGCACCGGCAGGATCAGCGGCGCATTTTCCGCCACCATCAGATTCTCGGGCGAGATTTCAACCCCCTGCCCGCGCAGCTTGTCGATCTCCATCACCAGATGCCAGGGATCGAGGACCACGCCATTGCCGATGACGGAAAGCTTGCCGCCCCGCACGATGCCCGAGGGCAGCAGGCTCAGCTTGTAGACCTTGCCATCAATCACCAGCGTATGCCCGGCGTTATGCCCGCCTTGGAACCGCGCGATCACGTCGGCGCGTTCCGACAGCCAGTCAACGATCTTGCCCTTGCCCTCATCGCCCCACTGGGCACCCACGACGACGACATTGGCCATTTTTTGATCCCCCGGTTGAAACCGACTGATCTATAGACGGGCCGGTCGACAGGGGAAACAGCCAAAATGCGCCGACCTGCGCCCCGGTCTGCGCCGCAGCCGGGCTTTGCCCAGTGCCGTGCCGCCGCCCCGCTCAAGCCGCCGGGATGTCAGCGCGCGCCCCGCACCCCGCCAATCGCGATAAGATCGACACACCCCGGCGCGACCGGCCCGCCTGCGGCGTCGCCCGCCCAGCGGTCCACCCGCAGGCCCGCCTCGCCGATCAGGCGCTCAAGCTCGGCAAGGGGTGGAAAGGCGATCCGCGACTGCGCCGAAAACTGCCGCCCATCCGGCAAAAGATAACGGGTCGCATAACTGACCACATCGCCGTCTGCCTTGGTGCGGGCGTCAATCCAGCGCTCGACCATGCCGAACACGGGATGGGGCCGCCGCGCCCGGGTGGCATCGGGTGTCCAGGCGAGCCACGCCTGCGCCTCCGGGTTGCGGCTGTCAAAGAAGAACCGCCCCGCCGGCTCAAGATGCCGACGGATCACCGCCAGAACCGCTGCCCGGTCCGCCCGCGTCAGCAGCGCCTGAAACGCATGCCCCGTCATCACCACCGCATCAAAGCGCCGCCCGAGGGCGAGGTGCCGCACATCGCCCTTGACCCATGTCACCCGGTCGCCACCGTCGCGGGCGCGTACGATGTCCAGCATCGCCGCGGCGGCATCGACGCCGACCGCATCCGCCCCGCGACAGGCCATCGCCGCCGTGAAGACCCCCGTCCCGCAGCCAAGGTCCAGCACCGAGCGTGTCCCCGCGACCAGCGATGCGAACCAATCGAAATCCGCCGTCCACGGGCAATCCCAATCGTAAAACTGCGCCAGATCGGGATCGCTGAACAACCTGTCCTTGGACATTCAGCACCCCCCGTTCCGGCGCATCGGTGGGAAAGACTGGACATGAACCGCTGCATTTGTCACCCCTGTTGTCGCAACACCGAATGTGGGACGTCTCATGGGTATCCTTCTGCGCTGGCTTGGCGCTTTCGTCCTGCTGGCGGCGATCTTCAATCCGACCGACTGGAACTTTGTCACCTGGGCGCGGGCGAACTGGCCCGACCAGATGCCGCTGATCGTCTTTGGCGGCCTGATCCTCGGGGTGGTCATGATGGTCTATCTGGTGGCGACCATCCGTTCCATCGGCATCCTGGGGGCCATCGTCATCGCCGCGATCTTTGCGGCGGGCCTGTGGGTGCTGACCGACTGGGGAGTGCTGGCGCTTGGCAATTCCGACCTGACGGTCTGGCTGGCGATCCTGGCGCTGTCGCTGATCCTTGGCATCGGCATGTCATGGTCGATCCTGCGCCAGCGCCTTTCGGGTCAGGCCACGGTGGATGAGGTTGATGGCTGATGCTTTCGTCAGCATAACCCCCGGCCGCGACCCTCCTGCCCGCGCCAGCGAACCTTAGGCGACCGGCGGCCCCCGCCCGCCCCCGCCGCCAGAGGTGCTGAATTACCCGGCGCTTCGACGGTAAGACCGCTCTTCAGCAGGCTGCAGACTTGCTGCCGTGCCACAGGGCGCCGGCGCCCCCCCTTGCCAATCACAGCGGTTTGACCATTTACCCGGCACTCCGGCGCGGCGCGCACCTGCCGGTGCCGCCCCGAGGCGCGCCCCAAAGCCCTTGCGGCCCGGCCCGCTTGCCCCTAGACAGTCGCGGCAAAGCTGCCGGAAAGCACCCATGGAAAACGTCGTCCTCACCATCCACCTGATCCTTGCGCTGCTGCTGATCGGCGTGGTGCTTTTGCAGCGTTCCGAAGGGGGCGGGCTGGGCATGGGGGGCGGTGGCGGCGGCGCGGTTTCGGCGCGCGGGGTGGCCACGGCGATGACGAAGCTGACCTGGATCTTTGCGGCCTGTTTCATCGTGACCTCGATCACCCTGACCATCCTCGCCACCCGGGGTGCGGACAGCGGGTCGGTCGTTGATGGCGTGGATGCCGCCG